>JALQYK010000075.1 GCA_023254115.1 Polynucleobacter sp. | reverse complement strand
TGCGACTGCGTATTGGGATCGGTATCTACGATAGCTCCTACCGTTTTTGAGGTATTCGAATATGCGATATCTTTAGAGCGCAGTCGTCCCGCAGAAACAATGTTTGAATTCACACTTATCTTGCAGCAATTAATGCAGCCCACATACCTGCATCATTGAACATAGTTGATAGATCAGTCGTTTCAGGCAATTGCTTTTTTCCTCAGAGAAAGATCAACGCTAAACGCAATGGTGCCGCCCACCAAACCCGCGATCAGTAATGAGTAGTTAGGAAACCAGAGATAAGACACTGGACCAATCACAGCGCCTAACAAAATGGCGATGCGATTAGCTCTGGGCCTTACCTCAGTAAATGTTAATAAGAAAAATAGTGGGTTGATAAACACCATACCCAAACTTAAATAGCTAGGCACCTGTCCTGCAATCAAATAACCCAAAGCTGTACCGGGTGTTGACACACCCCAACAAACCAATGCAAAACCTGTGAAATACGATAAGCGTTTATCTGGTTCAATTTTAGGAAAATCTTTCATGGCAATAGCCCATGAGGTCATCGCCATGAAGTGAACCAATAGGTAGTAAAAAGAGCTGCGTTGTTTCTCTGGAAACTGCGGGAACAGTGTCAAACACATGGTAAAAAATCTGGTGGCAGTTAGCGTCACTGCAAATGCAATTGCTACACCAGAGGCGCCTAAGACAAGCATCTCAATTAAAACCACTTGCCCGGGCAACGCAAACATAAAGAAACTGGTGGCACTGGTTAACCAAATATCTAGACCATTAGCCTGCCCCATCGCACCAAAGCCTACCATGCCGGCAAATAAAACGGCAGCAGGTGCACCGAAAGCATCTCTAGCTCCCCGTAAGACAACTTCTTTGTTTAAGCTCATGAAAAGAGTTTATTGGTTTTTTTGATTTTGATTTAACGAACTATTTAGTCAAGTATTTAGAGCCCAATCAATGTGCTCTTGCACCATTAGGCTCACTGATGCTCTTTTATTAATAAGAGCTACACGCACATCCTCTTTTTGCTTTTGACTAACTGCTGGAGATCGCAATGCATTACCCATTCCCACAGCTAAGTTTCTAAGCCAAGCCTCATAACCAATACGGCGAATAGCACTACCCTCATGGCGTAATAAGAAATCTTCCTCCGACCATGACCACAAATCAAGAAGTGATGCCTGATCTAAACCATGCCTGGGTAGAAAATCAGGCAAAGATGTCATTTGCGCAAACTTGTTCCAAGGGCAAGCCAACTGACAATCATCACAACCATAAATACGATTACCCATCAAAGGTCTTAACTCTAGAGGAATAGCTCCTTTGTGCTCAATCGTCAGATATGAAATACAACGTCTCGCATCCAATTGATAGGGGCCTGTGATAGCTCTAGTAGGACAGATATTGATACATGCAGAACACTCACCGCAATGACTGGTAATCGGTTCATCAACTGGGAAAGGTACATCAACCAAGATTTCGCCTAAGAAGAACATCGAGCCAGCTTCCCTGTTTAATAAAAGAGTATGTTTGCCCCTCCACCCTAAACCAGACTTTTGTGCAAGCTCAACCTCCATGACTGGCCCGGAATCAACAAAGACGCGATAACCTAAAGATCCAATCTTTTTCTGAATTTCCTCAGCCAATGTTTGCAAGCGCTGACGCAAGACCTTGTGATAATCCCGACCACGCGCATACATGGCGACAACAGCTTGCGTTGAGTTTTCGACCTTGGCCATTTCCATGTCACGCCAATCAACCGCCTGCCGAATTTCCGTGTTATCTGGCAAATAATCCATGCGAGCCGTGATGACTCGAATGGTTCCTGGCTGAAGTTCTGCAGGATTAGCACGCAAATGAGCGCGCTCGCTCATATAATTCATATCACCGTGACGACCTGCATTCAACCATTCCTTCAAACGCTCACTGGCCTGACTCAAATCAGTGTCAGATACTCTAATATCGCCAAAACCAAGAGAACGCGCTGCATCCCTGATCCAAGAAATATCTTGAATCCAATCTACAGATGTGGCAGTCGTTATTTTTTGTTGAGTCACGATTTATGCTCCTTGGTGAGATTGTAGGTTGCCATGACAGAAAAAACATTTCTTTTATCGTCAGAAGCACAAACAGCAGCAATTGCTGAGAAATTAGCAAGCGCAATTTCTGCTTTGATTCAAACATCAAACTCTAGCGTCACCTTGCATTTATCACTGATTGGCGATTTGGGTGCAGGAAAAACGACTTTTACTAGGTATCTATTAAAAGCATTAGGTCATATAGGCAAAGTGAAAAGTCCTACCTATACCTTGTGTGAACCTTATGAGTTAGCAACTGACAACATTAAATTTTCTTTGCACCATTTCGATCTATATCGAATGAGATACGCCGAAGAATGGTTAGATGCTGGCTTTAGAGATACTTTTAGTAATCCTGGTATTTGCGTTGTTGAGTGGCCAGAAAAAGCTGAAGGAACATTGCCAGCCGTTGATGCCGAATTGCACCTCACGATGCATGATGATGAGAGTCGTGAATTAATCGTCAAAGCTATCAGCCAAACTGGTAAATCGCTCATAGAATCCTTATGAAATTTATCGCCAGAAACGCTAAGCGCCGAGATTTACTAAAAAATATTGCCAAAGCGAGTGCTTTGCTTTTTTTAGGTCCATCTCAATTAGCCTTTGGTGCGAAATTATTAGCAGTGCGCATGTGGCCAGCAGAAGACTACACACGCGTGACCCTAGAATCAGATGAAATACTGAAGGTCAGCCATCAACTGTTGACCAATCCT
>JALQYK010000046.1 GCA_023254115.1 Polynucleobacter sp. | reverse complement strand
GCCTTCACCGCCTCGCCCCATTTTTCGTCCGGCACGCCGATCACGGCGACTTCCAGCACGTCGGGATGGCCATAGATGCCGCTTTCCACTTCGGCGGGATAGACGTTCTCACCCCCGGTGATGATCATGTCCTTGGCGATTTGCATTCCTCCTTCCTCCTAGACAGCCTCGTTGAAGCATGGTCTTGAAAACATACATTTGTCATTTTATCCATAATCTTTTCAAATGGAAGAGAATCATGGTTGAAAGCATCAGAAATGATGTTTTGGGTCTCATCCAAGCCAATTATTGATGAATATGATTTATTTCCATTTGTTGACCAAGTTCCATAAATATCAAGGCCAATGAAATCGGAATACCTCTTCTTGTTTCAATCACACTGTGTAGATAAGAATTGTCTGGATCGTAGTAGTCATTGCGATTCGGACCAAACCCTAATTCTTTATAAAAAAAGTTTTTTAGTATTTGAAGTTTTTGTATCCCTGCCATCTCATGGGTAACGCGATGCTTTACCTTATCTGCAAGAAGATCAAGTTCATCAAAAACATGCTGAACAATTAAGTCTGGATAGGAGTGTTGGGCTACAGCAATGGCAGCTTCAGTCAGAGGAAAATGCTCGTCTTCTGATACTAGCGATGCGAAGTAATCTAATTGTTGTGTTGGCATAAATCTTGGTTACATTATTTCGCTTGATGTAAAAAATCTTTTGTTCTAAATCCGGTTAGCCATAGGGTGGCTAAATATACAAACCCTGCCAATGATAGCCATAGCGTGAGTAGTCCAATTCTAGTCATTGGGGTGTTTCTTAGTTCTAGCCAATCATGTTGACGAGCGCCAAAATAAAAAATAGCGCCAATAGCAATTAATCCAATACTAAGTTTCGCAAAAAACTTGAACCATCCCGAATTTTTTTGGAGTACATCTAATTTGGCTAGGCCTCGCCATAAGAGAAAGGCATTGATACATGCGCCTAGGCCAATTGATAGGGCAAGTCCTGCATGGTCAAGCCAAGGAACTAAAACAATGTTGGCTAGTTGTGTGATAACCAGTACTCGAATCGCAATTTTTACCGGGGTCTTGATGTCTTGTCTTGAGTAGTAGGCAGGCGCCAAAATTTTTACCAAAATAAGACCAATTAAGCCAACCCCATACGCTGCTAATGCATGTTGCGTCATATTTACATCAATCGCATTGAATTGACCGTAGTGATAAAGCACGGCTGCCAACGGTTGCCCAAACATTAGTAAAGCTAGGGCTGCTGGTGCAGCGAGGATGAAGGTTAGTTTTAGACCCCAATCCATCAACCTGGCAATTTGCTCTTTATCTGCCAGTGCATTCGCTTTACTAAGGCTTGGAAGTAGTACTGTGCCAAGAGCTACGCCCAACAAAGCTGTTGGAAATTCCATTAGTCTGTCAGCGTATGACAACCAAGATACGCTACCAGCGGTTAAATGAGACGCAATATTGGTGTTGATGATGAGTGAGAGTTGTGCAACAGACACTGCAAATAAAGCTGGCAACATCAATTGCAAGACTTTTCTGGCTCCGGGATGGTGCCATGCATTTTTGATGGTTTGAATGCTTAAGCCAATTTTTGGCAGCATGCCAATTTTTTTCAGAGCAGGAATCTGTAGTGACAGTTGTGTGAGTCCTCCAAGAATCACACCTACACCTAGTGCGTAGATGGGTGTCTCGAAATAGGGGGATAGCAACCAAGATGAAAAAATCATCGATAGGTTTAAAAGAACAGGGGTGAATGCAGGGACTGCAAATTTTTTATAGGTGTTTAAGATGCCAGCCGATAGTGACACCATTGATATCAGGCCGATATAAGGAAACATGATCCTCGTGAGTACCAAACTGGCTTCGTGAGCGCCATTTTCTTTAAGGCCTGAAGCAACTACAAAAATAATCCAAGGGGCGCCCACTACGCCCAAAATGACGGTGGCAATCAAAGCCCAAAACAATAGCGTTGCAATCGCGCTTACCATGAGCGCAGTGCCTTCCTTGCCTTCTTTGGCGTTGGTTTCCCCTAAAACAGGTACAAAAGCCTGAGAAAACGCCCCTTCAGCGAATAATCTTCTGAGTAAATTGGGGATTCTGAACGCCACATTGAAGGCGTCTGTCCACTCTGAAGCACCGTAGGTGCGGGCAATCAGGGTTTCGCGTAACAATCCCGTAATGCGGGATAGCATGGTCAAGCTACTAACTTTGGCGGCGGCAGATAATAAATTCACAGACGTAGTTTTACAGATTTTTGGCAGGGGTGGTAGGCTTGCTCAGGATAAGTTATAATCTTTTTCTTTTGGCAATACCCCTAAAGGTTACAAACATGGCAAATACAGCCCAAGCTCGCAAACGCGCCCGCCAGGCCGTTGCACAAAATGAACATAACGCAAGCTTGCGTTCACGTCTACGTACGGCTATCAAGTCTGTGCGCAAGGCCGTAGACGCTGGCGACAAAGCTACTGCAGCTAAGGTTTTCCAAGCTGCTCAAGCAACAATCGACAAGATTGCAGACAAGAAAGTAGTGCATAAAAACACTGCTGCGCGTACAAAATCACGCTTATCTGCAGCTGTTAAAGGTATGACAGCCTAATTTATTTAGGTTGAAAAAGAGCCCGTTCCCTGATCCGGAGCGGGTTTTTTGTTTCTAGTTGTTTGATTTTATTGGGATTTCGCAGGCTTCAACGATTGGCAAATTATTGTCTTTTGCGAAGTTTTTGACGAAATCCATGGCTTTAGGCTCTATGTCACGAAGTCGCTCATCTACAACGACGCATTTCAGACCGCCAATATTGACCGGTTTAACGTAAGGTGAGTAGGTAAAACGAGGGTCGCTAGGGTCGTCCTCTGGTCGAAACTGAGCCATAACGCCACAAAGTCTTTCGGCCCAGTCGCTTGGCCTGAATGGCTTGCCATCGTGAGTGAGACCTTGGATGAAGAATTGTTTGGCCGTCACGATGTCTTTGCAGTATAAATAGGGTGATAATTCGGGATAACCCCTAGATTTTATCAGCCTCGCATAATAATTAGTAAATATTTGAATTAATCAGGCATTTTTAAAAAGCTATGGCGTCGAATATTCCTGTTAGGCACTACCTACAATTCGCTGATTTCAGTGCGGATGAGTACGCTTATTTATTAGAGCGTTCAGCATTCTTAAAAGCCAAGTTCAAGCGCTATGAAACTTGGCATCCATTACATGACAGAACTTTGGCGATGATTTTTGAAAAAAACTCAACGCGCACAAGATTGTCATTTGAAGCAGGTATTCACCAATTGGGTGGGCACGCTGTATTTTTAAATACCAAAGATACGCAATTAGGTCGTGGTGAACCAGTTGAAGATGCTGCGCAAGTTATTTCGCGCATGACTGACATCATCATGATTCGCACATTTGGCCAAGACATCATTGAGCGTTTTGCTGCTAACTCTCGTGTGCCCGTGATTAATGGCTTAACCAATGAATATCATCCATGCCAAGTTTTGGCCGATATCTTTACTTATGTTGAGCATCGTTCAAGCATTCAAGGTAAGACAATTGCTTGGGTGGGTGATGCAAACAACATGGCTTACACCTGGATACAGGCTGCTGAAATTTTAGACTTCAAAGTTAATTTTTCTGCACCAGATGGTTACCAATTAGATGAATCTATGTTGAGTGCAGGATCTAAAAAGTATTTATCAGTTTTTGATAATCCTTTGGATGCTTGTCGTGGTGCAGATCTTGTGACCACAGATGTTTGGACAAGTATGGGTTACGAAAATGAGAATCAAGCTCGCTTGAAGGCATTTAAGAGTTGGATGGTGACAGATGAGTTGATGTCTGTTGCTAATAAAGATGCGCTTTTCATGCACTGTCTACCGGCTCACAGAGGAGAAGAGGTGTCAGCTTCTGTGATTGATGGCCCTCAAAGTGTGGTGTGGGATGAGGCAGAAAATCGTCTACATGTTCAAAAAGCTTTGATGGAGTTTTTGCTTTGCGGCAAGCTCTAATTTTTATTGAAACTTAAGTAAATTAATTTATATGTCAGATATCAAAAAAGTAGTTTTAGCGTATTCAGGCGGTTTAGATACCAGCGTGATCTTGAAATGGTTACAAGACACTTATCACTGTGAAATTGTTACATTCACAGCTGATTTGGGTCAGGGTGAAGAGCTTGAGCCAGCACGTGCAAAGGCTTTGAAGTTTGGTATTAAGCCTGAAAATATTTTCATTGATGACTTACGTGAAGAGTTTGTTAGAGATTTCGTGTTCCCGATGTTTCGTGCGAACACAATCTATGAAGGCGAATATTTATTAGGTACATCCATTGCTCGCCCATTGATAGCGAAGCGTCAAATTGAAATCGCTCACAAAACTGGTGCGGATTCTGTGTCTCATGGTGCTACGGGTAAAGGTAATGACCAAGTTCGTTTTGAATTGGGTTACTACTCATTGGAGCCATCAATTAAAGTGATTGCTCCGTGGCGTGAGTGGGACTTGCTGTCTCGCGAAAAATTATTGGCCTATGCTGAACAGCATGGCATTCCTGTTGAGATGAAGCACAAGCAAGGTGGTGCGCCTTATTCAATGGATGCCAACCTATTGCACATTAGTTACGAGGGTCGTCACTTAGAAGACCCTAATGCTGAAGCTGAAGAGTCAATGTGGCGTTGGACAGTATCACCAGAGCAAGCGCCAGATGCCCCAGAGTATTTGGATATTGAGTTTGAGCGTGGTGATGCTGTAGCGATTAACGGTACTCGTTACAAACCTCATGAAATGTTGGCTGAACTTAACAAAATTGGCGGCAAACATGGTGTGGGTCGTCTAGACTTAGTTGAGAACCGCTATGTGGGTATGAAGAGTCGTGGTTGTTATGAAACGCCAGGCGGAACTATTTTGCTAAAAGCGCACAGAGGAATTGAGAGTATTACTCTTGACCGTGAAGTTGCACATCTCAAAGATGATTTGATGCCTCGTTACGCGAGCATGATTTATAACGGTTACTGGTGGGCGCCAGAGCGTGTTGCTATCCAAACTTTGATTGATCACACTCAGCAAAATGTGAGTGGTTTTGTGCGCGTGAAACTATACAAAGGCTCTGTGACCGTTGTAGCGCGTGACTCTAAGAACACGTTATTTGATCAAACTATTGCAACGTTTGATGATGATGGTGGCGCTTACAACCAGGCTGATGCCGGTGGGTTTATTAAATTAAACGCTTTACGTATGCGTATTGCAGCTAATGCTCGTCGTAAACGCGGTTCTTAATTGTTGAAGTAATAGGATAAAAAATGCAATTTGATCAAGTATCAGTTAATAAAAAAGCAAATGTTTTCTTTGATGGTAAATGTGTGTCACATACTGTGACATTGCCAAGTGGTGAGCGTAAGTCTGTCGGTGTGATTCTGCCAAGCACACTACGTTTTGATTTAACGACTAAAGAAGTGATGGAAGTGGTTGATGGCACAGCTTACGTAAGCATCAACGGTACGCCTGAGCAAACTTTTGCGGCAGGTCAATCATGGACGGTTGAAGCGGGTGGATACTTTGTGATTCGTGCCGAACAAGCCGTTCATTACGTTTGCCACTTCGGTTAATTTTTAATAAAACCGCTGGGTATGCCGCTAATGGCATTCCCAGTTGAAAGCCCCTTCTTGGCAAACCAGCCTTGGTTCATTTCTAAGGCAAAACGAACTGGTTGGCTTGGGCAGTGATTATCTTCAGTCATTGCCTTCATTTCAATAATATTCACGATCTTGCCGTCATCTGCTAGAAATGCAATGGCTAGAGGTATTTTGGTGTTCCTCATCCAAAAGCAGTGAGTTCCTCTATTTTCAAATACAAATAGCATCCCATCATCTGGCGGTAAATAGTTTCGATGCATGAGTCCAAGCTGCCTAGCTTGCTCTGTGGCTGCGACTTCTGCTGCTATTTTGTAAAGGCCTGCTTGAAGTTGGATGGAGGGTAGTTTTTGTGCCTGGCTTACCCCTTGCCATCCTAGACAGAGGGTAAGGGCAACTAGGACGCGATTAAAAAATTTCAATGCGTTAAGCACTTAAATTATTCAGCTGCTTTGGCTTTTTTTGCTTTAGTTTTTTTACCGGACTTTTTCTTTTTAGCCTTTTTAGCTTTTTTAGGGGCTGGTTTTTCAACTGCTTGTTCTGCTACTGGTGTTGCAGGGGCTGCAGGAGCTACTGGGGCAGCTGGTGCTTGAGCAAAGCTCGTGGCAGCAAATAAAGCCAATGCAATTGAAGTAATAATTTTGCGCATGATTTCCCTTTGTTATTAATTAATTTAATTGTTTACCAGCTAGAACTTTATCAGACTGTGCGCTTAGATTCTAGAATGTTTTGACTAAATGACGACCAATTCATGAGCCTGTTTTAAGGGGCTCAAAAAAGGTGCATCTGGTCTTCAACTGGATTTGAAACTTATGTTTAGAATAGGAAACATGAGCAATAAACCTAAAACCCCCAACATCATAGAAACTCCGTCATTTCAGGAGGATCATGCTGCTGTCATGGATCGCCAGTCTGAGCGAGTACAGCCGCCTAAGATGTATCGAGTTGTTTTGCTCAATGATGATTACACTCCGATGGAATTTGTGGTGATGATTATTCAAGAATATTTCCATCAGGATCAGGAGAGCGCCACAAGAATTATGTTGCAAGTACATCTTGAGGGTAAGGGTGTTTGTGGTGTATATACTAAAGATGTCGCTTCAACAAAAGTTCAACAGGTAGTAGATCGGTCCCGCGAAGCGGGGCATCCCTTGCAGTGCACTATGGAGGAAGCATGATTGCTCAAGAACTAGAAGTAACCTTGCATATGGCATTTGTAGACGCAAGAGCGTCGAGACATGAGTTCATCACTGTCGAGCACTTACTTTGCGCTTTATTGGATAACGCCACAGCTGCTGATGTGCTTAAGGCTTGTGCGGTGAACATAGATGACTTAAAGGGTAATCTTAAGAATTTCATTAATGACAACACGCCTATAGTCCCAGGGTCGGAGGAAGTTGATACGCAACCTACCTTAGGTTTTCAGCGAGTGATTCAGCGTGCCATCATGCACGTTCAATCAACCTCTAATGGCAAGAAAGAAGTCAATGGCGCTAATGTGTTGGTAGCTATTTTCGGTGAAAAAGATTCGCATGCTGTGTATTACTTGCAGCAGCAAGGTGTTACGCGTTTAGATATTGTTAACTACATCAGTCATGGCATCAGAAAAGACCAAGTAGAGTCGCCAAAGACCAATGAGTCGAGTTCTGAGAGCGAAGAATCAGGCGCTAGCTCCAAAGATAGTCCTTTAGAGCAATACACCCAAAATCTTAATGCGCTTGCCAAGCAAGGTCGTATTGATCCATTGATTGGTCGCGAGGGTGAAGTTGAGCGTGTGATTCAGGTTTTATGTCGTCGTCGCAAAAACAACCCTTTATTAGTTGGTGAGGCTGGTGTTGGTAAGACCGCTATTGCTGAAGGTCTTGCGTGGAGGATTACGCAAGAGGATGTTCCGGATGTTTTGGCCAAAGCCACTGTTTACTCATTAGATATGGGGGCTTTGCTGGCGGGTACAAAATACCGTGGTGACTTTGAGCAGCGCCTCAAGGGTGTTTTAAAGAATCTCAAGGACAATCCTGATGCCATTTTGTTCATTGATGAAATTCATACATTGATTGGTGCTGGTGCGGCATCGGGCGGCACCTTGGATGCCAGCAATTTACTAAAGCCAGCTCTCTCAAGTGGCCATATGAAATGTATTGGTGCAACAACCTTTAATGAGTATCGCGGTATTTTTGAAAAAGATGCTGCTTTATCAAGACGCTTTCAAAAGGTGGATGTCTTGGAGCCATCAGTGGATCAGACAGTTCAGATTTTGCGAGGCTTGAAGTCAAAGTTTGAAGAGCATCATGGCGTTAAATATGCTCAAGCAGCACTGAATGCTGCTGCCGAGTTATCTGCTAGGTATATCAATGACAGACATTTGCCTGACAAAGCAATTGATGTGATTGATGAGGCGGGTGCTGCTCAACGTATTTTGCCAAAATCAAAACAAAAGAAAACAATTGGTCGTCAAGAGATCGAGGACATTGTGGCCAAGATTGCACGTATCCCGCCGCAGTCTGTATCAGTCGATGATCGTAGTAAGTTGCAAACCTTAGATCGAGACCTTAAGAGTGTTGTCTTTGGTCAAGACCCAGCGATTGAGGTTCTTGCCTCAGCGATTAAGATGTCTCGTGCTGGCTTAGGCAAAGATGACAAGCCAATTGGTTCATTCTTATTCTCTGGTCCAACAGGTGTTGGTAAGACAGAAGTTGCAAAGCAACTTGCCTTCATTATGGGGGTTGAGTTAATTCGTTTTGATATGTCAGAGTACATGGAGCGACATGCGGTTAGTCGTTTGATTGGTGCTCCTCCAGGATATGTGGGCTTTGATCAGGGTGGTTTGTTAACGGAAGCTGTTAACAAAAAGCCACATTGCGTTTTATTGTTGGACGAGATTGAAAAGGCTCATCCAGATATCTTCAATATTTTGTTGCAAGTAATGGACCATGGCACCTTGACTGACAACAATGGTCGCAAAGCTGACTTCAGAAACGTAGTCATCATTATGACCACGAATGCTGGTGCAGAAACCATGCAGAAATCAACTATCGGATTCACAACAGTGAGACAGGCTGGTGATGAGATGGGGGATATCAAGCGCACCTTCACGCCTGAGTTCCGCAATCGCTTAGATGCTATTGTTGGCTTTAAGGCGCTTGATGAGAGCATTATTTTGCGTGTGGTTGATAAGTTCTTAATGCAGCTTGAAGAGCAGTTGCATGAGAAGAAGGTGGATGCAAGCTTTACTGAAAACCTCAGAAACTACTTGGCTAAACATGGTTTCGACCCTCTCATGGGCGCAAGACCAATGCAGCGCTTGATTCAAGACTTAGTTAGAAAAGCGCTCGCAGATGAATTATTGTTTGGCAAGTTGGCACATGGTGGTCATGTCGTTGTTGACATGGATGCTAGCGAGAAGGTGGTTTTAGACTTTGATGCGCCTGTAAGACCTGCTGTGAAGAAAATCTCCTCAGGTGCTGCAGAGACTGAAGAGATTTAAGATCTACCCGTACTACCAAAGCCGCCAGCTCCACGTTCGCTGGCGGTAAATTCTTCTACTTCAGCCCACTCAACCTGAGCCACTGGAACAATGACTAATTGCGCAAGGCGCTCCATAGGTTCCAATTTAAAAGCGGTTTGACCGCGATTCCATGTGCTGACCATGAGTTGACCTTGGTAGTCCGAGTCAATCAAACCTACTAAATTGCCTAATACGATGCCATGCTTGTGTCCTAAGCCTGATCTAGGCAGAATAAGTGCCGCATAACCAGGGTCATCCAAATAAATAGCTAGACCTGTTGGTACCAAAACTGTTTGGCCCGGTTCAATAGTGATTGCCTCATCAAGACATGCTCTTAAATCAAGACCGGCGCTGCCCGCAGTTGCATACTGTGGCAAATTGTTTTTCATGCGTTCATCAAGAACTTTGACTTGTAGTTTTTTCATATTAGATTTTTGTAGATACGAGCTGGATTAGTTCGCGCGATAGAGCGAGTTTATTGAGTTTAGGGGTTTTCTTGTTGCCAGATTGTTCAATGATGAGTAGTTGGTTTTCATCAAGTCCAAATGTGTCTGGGCCAATATTAGCAACGAGCATTGGAATATTTTTACGAACAAGTTTTTCTTGACCGTGTTTTTCTAAGTCATTAGTTTCTGCGGCGAACCCCACGCAATAGGGCTTTGAATTTTTAGCCGCTGCTTTTGCTACATCAGCCAAGATATCTGGGTTGGTAACAAACTCTAGTGATGGAGAGCTGCTATCTGTTTTTTTAATTTTTTCATCTTTAACATTTTTTACTGACCAATCAGCTACGGCTGCTACCGCAAAAAAAACGTCAGCATCTAAATGCTTCATCACAGCCGCATGCATTTCTTGGGCGCTAGTCACATTAATACGCTGAATTTTCCCCGTGAACTCTAGAGGTGTGTTGATGTGGCATGGTCCAGCGATGAGTTGAACGTTCGCGCCTGCTTCTATAGCCGCTCTAGCAATTGCAAACCCCATTTTTCCAGAACTTTTATTTGTAATACCTCTGACTGGATCAATTGCCTCATAGGTGGGGCCTGCAGTAATTAAAACTTTTTTACCGGCAAGAACTTTTTTTTGAAAAAAAGAAATCACGCCTTCCAAAATTTCCGATGCTTCTAGCATGCGTCCCATGCCGTTTTCACCGCAAGCTTGAGAGCCGCTGGTGGGGCCTAGAACAGTAACCTGATCTTTATTTAGCTGTGCAACATTTCTTTGTGTTGCAGCGTTTTCCCACATTTGCTTGTTCATGGCAGGCACCACAATTAATGGGCATTCTCTGGCTAAGCAGATAGTGCTAACCAAATCATCTGCAAGACCTAATGCTATTTTTGCCATTAAATCTGCACTGGCTGGAGCTACCAAAATGACATCGGCTTTTCTAGATAGCTCAATGTGAGCCATATTATTGGGGATACGTGAGTCCCATTGGCTTGTATAGACTGGTTGACCGGTGAGTGCCTGCATGGTCACTGGGGTCATGAATTGTGTGGCAGCTTCGCTCATCACAACTTGTACGGATGCACCTTCTTGTACTAGCGAGCGTGCTAATTCAGCTACTTTAAATGCAGCAATGCCACCGGACATCGCCAGTAGTATTTTTTTGCCTTGTAGTGAATTCATGACCTCGCAACCCTAATTTATTTATTAACGCGTTTAATTTCGTCAAAGATTAACAGAATCACGCCTATTGTGATGGCGCTGTCTGCGATGTTAAAGGCAGGCCAGTGCCAGCTGCCGTAGTAAACATCAATAAAGTCCACAACTGCACCATAGGCGATACGGTCAATCACATTACCTATTGCACCACTTAATACCAAGCTTAGGGCCAATGAGAATAATGTTTGTTGAGAGTTTTTGCGAATTAACCAAATCATGGCTAGTGCTGCAACAAGACCTAGACCAGTGAAAAACCAACGCTGCCAACCGCCTGCTTGTGCTAAAAAAGAAAATGCTGCGCCAGGGTTGTACACCAAGGTCCAATTAAGAAAACCAGTAACAGGTTTTGCAACACCCTCAAACAAATTATTTTTGGCTAATAATTTGGTTAGCTGATCAATCACCAATAATAGTATTGATAAACCAAGCCATGCCATGAAGACTTGGTTGCTGCCACCAGATTTGTTTGAGCGTGCCAAGGTATTCTCCTGATTAGGCTACTTGACGTTTTTCGCCAGAGCCAAATAAGTTGGTAGTACAGCGACCGCATAACTCTGGATGTTGTGGGTCATGACCAATATCCTCTCTGTAATGCCAGCATCGACCACACTTTTGATGAGTTGAGGATTTCACTGATACAGAAATTTCAGTAATGTCAGTTTTTTCTTCGACTGTTGCGCTAGAGGTAATGGTGATGAACTTTAGGTCGTCGCCAAGCGATTTTAAAAGTGCCACATCTGCGCTCGAAGCCTGGATATGAATTTCTGCCTGTAATGATGAACCAACGTGGCCAGCTTCGCGTTCATGCTCAATCGCTTTGGTGATGTCAGAACGCATTTCGCGAATACGTTGCCACTTAGCAATGAGTGAGTCACCATCTTTAATGGATGGAAGTACATGGAACTCTTCAGTAAAGATCGTATCTTTACTATTAGTGTTGTGCGCAAAAATCTTCCACGCTTCTTCTGCTGTAAATGATAGGAATGGCGCCATCAATCTTAAGAAGGATTGAGTAATGTGGAATAAAGCATTTTGTGCAGAGCGACGTCCAGGCGCATCTGCATTGAGTGTGTAAAGGCGATCTTTGAGGATGTCTAAATAGAAGCCACCCATGTCTTCTGAGCAGAAGGTCATTAATCTAGAAACGGCAGGATGAAATTCATAGCGTTCGTAGTGAGCCATTAAATCTCTTTGTACGGCATCTGTTAATGCTACGGCGTATTGATCAATTTCTAACCAATCTTTGGAATCAAGTTGGTGCTTAGCAATATCAAAATCAGATAAATTGGCTAATAGAAATCTCAAAGTATTTCTGATGCGGCGATAACTTTCAACCACGCGTTTTAAGATTTCATCAGAGATAGTCATTTCACCTGAATAGTCAGTTGAAGCTACCCATAAGCGAATAATTTCAGCACCCATTTTGTCTGCGACTTCTTGTGGTGCAATCACATTACCCACCGACTTGCTCATCTTGCGACCTTGACCATCTACTGTAAAGCCATGTGTTAGCAGTGCTTTGTAGGGTGGTTTGCCATCTAGCATCGCGCCCGTAAGTAGTGATGAGTGGAACCAGCCACGATGTTGATCTGATCCCTCAAGATATAAATCTGCCCATCGGCCTTCAGGGTTATCTCTTGAAGAGTCGCTTAAAGTTGTGGCGTGTGAGCCACGAATCACATGCCAATGCGTGGTGCCTGAGTCGAACCAAACATCAAGCGTGTCTTTGTTTTTCTCATACATGGCTGCATCATCACCAAGTAAATCTTTTACCTCGATGGCTTGCCAAGCTTCGATACCTTCTTTTTCAACTCGCGCCGCAATGATTTCCAAGAGTTCTGGCGTACGAGGATGTGGTTCTCCAGTTTCTTTATGAACTAAGAATGCCATTGGCACACCCCACTGACGCTGCCTAGATAGTGTCCAATCAGGACGATTGGCAATCATGTTGTGTAGGCGTTGTTTACCCCAGGCAGGGAAGAACTCAGTTGCTTCAATGCCTGCTAAGGCTGTTTCTCTCAAAGATCCACCTGCGTGAGGTTTTCTATCCATGCTCGCAAACCATTGAGCGGTCGCGCGATAAACCACAGGAGTTTTATGTCTCCAGCAGTGCATGTATGAGTGATTTAATTTTGCAGATTTAAGTAATGAACCAGCTTGTTGTAATGCTTCAACAATTTGCGGATTGGCTTTCCAAATAGATAGGCCAGCAAATAATGGTAGCCAAGATGCGTAGACACCATCGCCCATCACAGGATTGAGGATATCTTGATCCTTTAAGCCATTCGCTTTACATGATTTAAAGTCTTCTTCGCCATAAGCTGGGGCGCAGTGAACCAAACCAGTACCGCTATCAATCGTGACATATTCTGCTAGGTAGATTGGAGATCTTCTTGCAAAACCTTCGTGTGCTTTGCTTAATGGATGGTGAAATTCAAGACCTGCCAAGGCTTGGCCTTTACATGTGGCAATTGTTTTACCTTCAAGATCGTACTCTTTAAGGCAAGGCTCAATGCGATCTTTGGCAAGAATGAGCAAGCCTCTAGAAGTATCAACTAATGCGTATTCAATTTCAGGGTGTGCATTCAGTGCTTGGTTAGAGGGTAGTGTCCATGGCGTTGTTGTCCAAATAACAGCCATACCTTCTTTTTTAGGCAAAGCTTTTAAATTGAAAGCTTTCGCAATTAACTCTAATTGATCTTCAGGAAAACTGAAGCCAACATCGACAGCAATATCAATTTTGTCTTGGTATTCAACTTCGGCTTCTGCAAGAGCTGAGCCGCAATCAAAACACCAGTTCACAGGTTTTAAGCCTCTGTAGACATAACCTTTTTCAAAAATTTTTCCTAAGGCACGGATTTCATCAGCTTCATTTTTAAAATCCATTGTTAGGTAAGGGTTTTGCCAGTCACCCAAAACGCCCAAACGCTCAAAGTCTTTCTTTTGTTTCTCCACTTGTACTTGTGCATATGCCCTAGCTTTTGCCTGAACCTCAGCAGTTGGTAAGTGTTTGCCAAATTGCTTTTCAATTTGAATTTCAATCGGCATGCCGTGGCAGTCCCAACCTGGAACATACAACGCGTCATAGCCAGCAAAGCCTTTGGCTTTAACAATCATGTCCTTAAGAATTTTGTTAACAGCATGACCAATGTGAATATCACCATTCGCATAAGGAGGACCGTCATGCAAAATAAATTTTTTCTTGCCAGCTTTTGCTTGGCGAATCTTTTGATAGATTTTCTTTTCTTGCCATTCTTTTACCCATAAAGGCTCGCGCTTAGGCAAATCGCCACGCATCGGAAAGCTGGTGTCAAGCAGATTAACTGGGTATGAATTTTTTTTGTCAGACATGATGAGTTATTTCAAAGTAATTTTTTGCTGCATTGGCATCTTGATTGATCGCCGTTTTAAGTGTTTCTAAATCGTTATATTTTTCTTCGTCTCTTAATTTTTTTAATAGCTCAACCTGGACTAATTTTCCGTAAACGTTTTGCTGAAAATTAAAAACATGAACTTCTAATAAATATCTTCCTGAGTCATCAACTGTGGGTCGTTGCCCTAAGCTTGCAACTGCAGGTAATGGATTGTCGCTTAAGCCGTGTACTTGTGCGATAAAAATGCCGCGTGCGGCAGGTTTTCTTTTGTGTAGTTTGTTGGCGACTGCGAGATTTAAGGTTGGAAAACCAAGATTCCTGCCTAATTTTTGACCATGCAGTACATGACCGCTCAGCATGTAGGGTCTACCTAATAGTTCTTGAGCCAATTCCATTTGACCATTCGCTAATGCAACTCGAATTGCTGAGCTGGAGATTCTTTCCTGATTGTCACTGTTGAGGGTATCCATCCGTTCAACAACGAAACCGTGTTGCTTGCCAGCCAAAGTTAAGTCTGAGAAATTGCCAGCTCGCTTGGCGCCATAGTGAAAGTCATCGCCAATTAAAATTGATTTCACTTGCAGGCCTTGCACCAAAATTTTTTCTACAAAATTTTCAGGTGTGAGGTTCGCAAACGTCTGGTTGAAGTGGACTACCAAAACTTTATCAATACCCATTTCAGCTAAGGCTTCGAGCTTGTCTCTTAAACCCAAAATTCTAGAAGGTGCTTTTTCAGGTGAGAAGTATTCGATTGGATGTGGCTCGAAAGTCATGACACATGACTGAACACCCAACTGTTTTGCGTTGAGAACCAGTTTTTTTAGCAAAGCCTGATGCCCCCGATGCACACCATCAAAATTACCGATGGTTAGGGCGCAGGGGGTCCAATCAGATGCGGGAGGGATGCCTCTAATTACCTTCACGTTAAGGTATGAATTATATTGGCGGGCATGACTTCAATTGTGATTCTTATTTCTGGTCGTGGCTCCAATATGGAGGCCATTGTTAAAGCTGCTCAAAATGAGGCCTGGCCGGCCAAGATTGCTGCTGTTATTTCTAACCGCCCTGAGGCTGGAGGCCTTGATTTTGCTAAGTCTCATGGCATTGAGACTGCTGTTTTAGATCATCGGGCTTATAAAGATCGAGCTAGTTTTGACGCCAAATTGGTCGAATTAATTGATTCTTACAAGCCTGATTTGGTGGTTTTGGCTGGTTTCATGCGAATTTTGACTGGTGATTTTGTGAGGCATTATGAAGGGCGTTTATTAAATATTCACCCCTCTTTGCTGCCATTGTTCCCTGGATTGCATACTCATGAGCAGGCGCTGGAGGCTGGAGTGAGTGAGCATGGTGCCACCGTTCACTTTGTTACAGAGGCTTTGGATCATGGGCCTATGGTCATTCAGGCAAGTGTTCCCGTTTTGCCAGGTGACACACCAGACACCTTGGCCAAACGTGTTTTAAAGCAAGAACATGTCATTTATCCACGCGCAGTGCGCTGGTTCATTGATAATCGCCTTTCTATTAGCGAAAATCGAGTTTTAGTGAGTCCACCAGAGGCTCAGCTACTCACCTCTACGGATAAATAATTAATGTCTACTGATCAAAAAGCCATTGCGGCCCGAGCAAAAGCACTGCCTCAGCATGTCGAGCATCTTGGCGTTGTCATTACTGAGTTGATGAAGTTTGCTCACCCTGCTGATATGGTGGTGAGTAGGTATTTCCGCTCAAATCCACGCTTGGGTAATAGAGATAGAGCATTAATTGCAGAAGCTTCATTCACTTTCTTAAGAAGAAAAACAGAAATTTCTCAATTTGCTGAGAGTGGTGCTGGTCCTTTGGCGCGTCGCTTAGCCTTGTTATCTCTATTGGTCACTATGATTGAGAGTGGCTTGGGGTCTGGCAACAGAGCGGAGAGCGCGTTAGCGGATTTGGCTTTTGTGGTTCATCCTAATGAGATTGATTGGTTAAAGCGCTTTGGCACCATAGAGCGTCAGAATTTAGCGCCTCTGACGCGTGTGAACTTGCCTGAATGGATTTGGAACGCGCTAGGCGCATCTGTGCCTAAAGATGAGTGCTTGCCGCTTGCGGAAGCGATGCTCAAGGCAGCACCGCTCGATTTGCGCGTCAACACCATCAAAACCCAAAGAGATGAGCTTCTAGGGGTCTTAAATGACCTTGGTGGGCGTTATGCTGCGGAGCCAACGCCTTTCGCCCCTAATGGTGTCCGATTAAAGGGCAAGCCTGCTTTGCAAACTCAAGAGTTCTTTAAAAATGGCTATGCTGAAGTTCAAGATGAAGGTAGTCAGTTATTAAGCATGCTTTTAGAGCCTAAGCGCGGTGAGATGGTGGTTGATTTTTGTGCGGGGGCTGGGGGTAAAACTTTGTCATTGGGCGCCATGATGAAGTCCAGTGGACGCCTGTATGCCTTTGATGTTTCAGAAAAACGTCTGGCAAATTTGAAGCCTCGTTTAGCTAAGAGTGGTCTATCTAACGTTCATCCGGTTTGGATTGATAACGAAAATGATGCCAAAGTTAAGCGTTTAGCAGGAAAAATTGACCGAGTACTAGTTGATGCGCCGTGTAGCGGTTTGGGTACTTTGCGTCGCAACCCTGATCTCAAGTGGCGTCAGTCACCACAAAGCGTGGCAGAGTTGACTCAAAAGCAGTTATCTATTTTGACTTCCGCAGCCCGTTTGTTAAAACCAGGTGGTCGCTTGGTATATGCCACCTGCAGCCTGATTTCTCATGAAAATCAAGGGGTTGTTGAAGCATTTTTGACTAATAATCCGCAATTTGAGCTAAAAGACCCTAAAGAGGTTCTAAGAGATAGCTTCCCGGTCATGGATGGTTTGCCGATTGGGGCAAGTAAAAATAACTCTTGGTGGCAGTTATTCCCTCATATTCACGGCACAGATGGCTTTTTTGGAGCAATTTTAGAAAGAAAAGCCTGAAGTTAGTAAAAGTGGCTAATTTTCATCTTTTTTCTTTATCTACCTTCTAAAAAACATGATATTTATCAAACTTGCCAATTAAATGGTGAGCTTGATCAATAAAACCTTGTTAAAATCCTACTCTTAAGTAAAAAGAGAGGATGGCCGCATGGCTTGGTTAGAAAATACCCGTGATTTTGTGTTGAATTGGTTGGCTAATGGTTACCTAGACTGGTCTGGGTGGCAGATTCTGCTCATCACATTGCTGTTAACTCATATCACCATTGCCAGTGTGACAATCTTCTTGCATCGCTGCCAAGCTCATCGTGCTTTGGAGTTGCATGCTATTCCTGCACATTTTTTCCGCTTTTGGTTGTGGTTAACTACCGGCATGGTCACAAAAGAGTGGGCCGCGATTCATCGCAAACACCACGCTAAATGCGAAACAGTAGATGATCCACACAGCCCTCAGATCTTGGGTATTGGTACTGTTTTATCTCGTGGCGCTGAGTTATATCGCGCCGAAGCAAAGAATAAGGAAACGATTGAAAAGTTTGGTCATGGTACGCCAGATGACTGGATTGAGCATAACTTGTATTCAAAGTATCAGTGGCAGGGCGTTGGTTTAATGCTTTTGATCGATTTATTCTTGTTTGGTGCTGTTGGTGCAACAGTTTGGGCTGTACAAATGTTGTGGATTCCAATTACTGCTGCAGGCATCATCAATGGTATGGGTCACTATTGGGGCTACCGTAACTACGATTGTGAAGATGCCTCTACTAATTTAATGCCGTGGGGCATCATCATTGGTGGTGAGGAGCTTCATAATAATCACCATACCTATGCAACCAGCGCAAAGCTATCTAACAAGTGGTATGAGTTTGATATTGGTTGGGTTTACATCCGCACTTTAGAAATGGCCGGTTTGGCCAAAGTGAAGAAGTTGCCACCTAAGCCAGTACTTTCAGAGATTTCACAAGCCTCAGAGAAAACATTGCAGGCTGTGATCGCTAATCGTTATGAGTTGATGGCGCGTTATTCAAAAGCTCTTCGTCAAACTTTTGATGCTGAAGTGAACCATGTTCGTGAATTGGCAAATCAATTCAGTGATCAGCATTTATGGCTATACAAGGATGAGGCTAAGTTGACTGATCAAGAGCGTGAGCGTTTAGAAAAGTTAATGGCAAGCAACAAGTCTGTGAAGTTAATGGTGGAAATGCGCCGTGATTTAGCTACTCTTTGGGAGCGTTCTCATGTTACTAAGGAGCAGTTGATTGCTCAGCTACAAGCTTGGTGTAATAAGGCTGAAACCAGTGGCATGACAGGTTTGCAAGAGTTTTCATTGCGCCTGCGCCGTTACACCGTTTAAAGATAAAAACAAACCGCTAGGCAATAAAAAACCCGCTCAGAGCGGGTTTTTTATTTGAAACACTGATTAAAACAAATCAATAATGATTGATTACTTAATCTTTGTTTCTTTGTATGAAACGTGCTTGCGAGCTTTTGGATCAAACTTCATGATTTCCATTTTCTCTGGCATGTTACGTTTGTTTTTTGTAGTCGTGTAGAAGTGACCTGTACCAGCTGTCGACTCCAACTTGATTTTTTCGCGTCCACCTTTAGCCATTCTGCTGCTCCTTAGATTTCACCGCGAGCACGCAAATCAGCTAATACAGCGTCAATGCCTACTTTATCGATCATGCGAAGACCGGCGTTGGTAATGCGTAAGCTTACCCAACGGTTTTCTGATTCAACCCAAAAACGACGATTTTGCAAATTTGGCAAAAAGCGACGTTTAGTCTTATTGTTTGCGTGGGAAACATTGTTGCCGACCATCGGCTTCTTCCCGGTGACTTGGCATACTCTTGCCATGACACACTCCTTGAAATGCGAAAAAAAGAGATTGTAGCAGGTGCGTAGAAAGTATTCCACTATTTACCTCTCTTTTTATATATTTTTCTCTCCAAGACCCATCAAATTTCTGCAAAATGTTAGTGTTTACTATCTTCTATGGCATTAAATTAAGCTCTAAAAAAGAAATGCCCCCATTTTTTGACACAATGCAGTGATCAAGCAGGTGAACATCAATTAACTCTAGGGCTTGATAGAGACATTTGGTAAGTTCGATATCTTCTTTGCTAGGGTTTAGGCTGCCACTGGGGTGATTGTGCGCAATGACTAGATGACTGGCATTTCTGAGTAAACACTCTTTAGCAATTTCTCTAATGTGGACGGTGGTTTCAGATATCGAACCTCTAAATATTTCATGGATATCAATAACTCTTAAATGGATATCTAGATACAAGCAAACAAAGACCTCGTATTCTTTTTTGCCGATTAAACCAATTAAATAATTTTTAACTACCTCTGTAGAGGTAAGAACGTTATCTTGTTTAATTCTTTCTAGATAACTGCGCTGGACTAACTCTTGTATGACTTTGAGTTGTGACCATTTGGAGACACCAATTCCTTTGAATTTATTTAAATCTTCATAGCTTGAACTAAGAATAGAAGAGATCGAGCCAAATTGTTGAAGCAGTCGTTGGGATAAGCCTAGTGAGTTTTCACCTGGGCTGCCGGTTCTAAGGAGTATGGATAGTAATTCAGCATCGCTCATTTGGCTTGGTCCCTGCAACTGCAGTTTTTCCCTAGGTCGATATGGCTCGGAGCCCTGAGTAATTAATCTTTCGGCAGATTTTTGTGGGGTAGTTAAAATGTCGTCATGACTAATACAAATACGGCTGGCGGCGCCGAAGTTACCGCAAGTTCCTTTTTGACGCTGAATTACAGGATTGCTCTTCCTGAGGGTGGAGATGTCGTCAACACTTTCGAAGATAAACCTGCGACCTTGATGATGGGCACAGGTCAGTTTGCTCCCACATTGGAGCAGGCTTTGCTTGGCATGAAGTTGGGGGAAAGAAAAACTTTTACATTGGATCCTGAGGCGGCGTTTGGAGTCAAGAACCCTGATCTGATCAGAAAAATATCTATGCAGACCTTGCGTGAGAACAGTTCTCCTGAAGAGGACTATGTAGCGGGCGATATGATTGAGTTCAATGCACCCAATGGCGCAACCTATTCTGGAACATTGATTGCAATTGATGGTGATTCTGCAACCTTTGACTTTAATCACCCTTTGTCTGGCAAAACAATTTTGCTTGAAGCGGAAATCATTGGAATTCTTTGATTGAATATGACTAATCAACTGCCCAATCAACATGCTGCAGATGGAGAAATTCTGCTCGCACAGCCAAGAGGTTTTTGTGCGGGCGTGGATAGAGCCATCACGATTGTTGAGCAAGCATTGGAAAAGTTTGGCGCGCCAATTTATGTGCGCCATGAAATTGTTCATAACGCCTATGTGGTGAATGATTTGCGCTCTAGGGGCGCAGTTTTTGTTGATGAGTTGAGTGAAGTTCCTGCTGGCAATACTGTGATTTTTAGCGCTCATGGGGTTGCTCCTGCCGTTAGGCAAGAGGCAGAAGCAAGAGGGTTGAAAATATTTGATGCAACTTGTCCTTTGGTTACAAAGGTGCATGTTGAAGTAACAAAAATGCGCAAAGAAGGCATGCATATCATCATGATTGGTCATCGTGGTCATCCAGAAGTAGAGGGCACCATGGGCCAGGCGCCTGATGGCATTCAACTGGTGGAAAACATCAAGGATGTTGAAGCCTTAGATATTCCTGCTAACGCGCCTGTGGCTTATGTAACCCAAACAACTCTGTCAGTCGATGAAACCAAAGAGATTGTTGATGCTTTGAAACAAAAATATCCAGCTATTGCTCAACCAAAAAAGCAGGACATTTGTTACGCAACTCAAAATCGACAAGATGCAGTGAAGTTCATGGCTCCACAAGTTGATTTAGTGATTGTCGTGGGCAGCCCTAATAGTTCGAACTCGAATCGCTTGAGAGAATTGTCTGAAAAGTTAGGTGTTGTTTCCTACATGGTGGACCAACCAAGTCAGCTAAAGTCTGAGTGGTTTGTAGGTAAAAAAAGAGTAGGGCTAACAGCTGGTGCCTCTGCACCAGAGAGCTTGGCCCAGTCGATTATTGAGCGCATTAAAGAGTTGGGTCCTAAGAACGTAAGAACCCTAGACGGTATTGTTGAAAATACCTCTTTCCCGCTGCCTAAGGGACTATAAAGACTTCTGAAAGTCTCTAAGGCGCCACTGTTGCAATTAAATTGATTTAATTACGCTGCGCAGTAGCTCAACCATTTGCTTAAGTTCTTCGCGGCTGATATTTAAGGCAGGCATAAAGCGCAATAAGTTAGGGCGTGGTGAGTTCAATAAAAGACCGAATGGCTCTAAATTGCGAGCGCGCTCAACAATCTCAGGGCCAATATCTTTATTGAGTTTGAGTGCACGCAACAAACCCTCACCTCTTTCACCATCTAAACCTAGTTCATTGCTTAGGTTTAGTAATAATTCTCTGAGGTATTGACCTTTGGCCACAACTTCATCCAAGAAACCTGGTGCGAGTAACTGATTAATCACGCTGCAGCCCACAGCAGTCATGAGTGGGTTACCGTTGTAAGTGCCGCCTTGATCACCTGGCTCAAAGCAGGCGACCTCATCGGTAGCTAGCAACGCAGCTAGAGGCACGCCACCACCAATGCCTTTACCTAAAGTCATGATGTCAGGGTTGAT
Source organism: Polynucleobacter sp. (assembly GCA_023254115.1). Taxonomy (GTDB): domain Bacteria; phylum Pseudomonadota; class Gammaproteobacteria; order Burkholderiales; family Burkholderiaceae; genus Polynucleobacter. The sequence goes on along the minus strand of JALQYK010000046.1, from coordinate 4,053 downwards.
GTTATATAACTGGTGAGCAAATAGTTTTCCCGTACGTCCACATCCAGCTTGAACTTCATCCACGATGAGCAAAATATTGTTGGCTTTAGTGAACTCACGTAATTGACGCATGAACTCATGATCTGCTGGAATAACGCCGCCTTCACCTTGAACTGGCTCTAGCATCACAGCCACAGTTTTCTCGTTCACTAATTTCTTAACTGACTCTAAATCATTCAATTCAGCTTTAGGAAAACCTGGCACCTGAGGGGCAAACATAGTGTCCCAGCCTTCTTTGCCGGAGGCACTCATGGTGGCTAGTGTTCTACCGTGGAAGCCATGGTTGAATGTGATGATTTCATACGCGTGATTCTTGTGCAGTTTGCCCCATTTGCGCGCGAGCTTAATAGCTCCTTCATTAGCTTCTGCACCGCTATTAGCAAAGAACACTTTATTAAAGCAACTGTTGTCAGTTAGCAAATTAGCTAGCTGAATCATTGGTTCGTTGTAAAAGGCGGGGCTTGGGTTAATGACTTTTCTGGCTTGCTTTTCAAGAGCCTCGATCATGCCTGGGTTAGAGTGACCTAAGCAGTTAACTGCCCATCCTTGCAAAAAGTCTAAATATTTTTTACCTTGGTGATCGATGAGCCATGAGCCTTTGCCTTCAACAAAAACTAATTCTGGACGCTTAGTGATGTACATCACTGAGTGTGTATCAATATTCATATTTTTAGACTCTGGGTTCATGATTCATCAAGAATTTAAACAACAATTTTTACAAAATGATTAAGCGGGTGTTTTTTTAGCTAAATCTGCTGCTGAGGTAAATGCGTCAGCGTAGAACTCATCGCTAGGTAAGTCACATTTTGCTACGAAATCATTTTTGGCTGATTCAACAACGATTGGTGCCCCGCAGGCATACACTTGGAAGCCTGACATATCAGGGTTGTCTTGCATTGCTGCAGCATGAACAAAGCCCGTTCTACCCGTCCATTGATCTTCAGGTAGAGCATCTGACACAACTGGAATGTATTCAAAGCCAGGAATTTCTTTTGCCCAGGTTTGGCATAACTCATGGTGATAAAAATCTTTTGGTCGACGACCGCCCCAGTACAGCTTAATTGGGCGTGTGATGCCTTGGTGGCGAATGTGTTCAACAATGCCCTTAATCGGAGCAAAGCCAGTGCCTGAGGCAATAAAGATAATTGGTTTATTAGAATCTTCGCGCAAGAAGAAGCTACCCAATGGGCCTTCAAAGCGCAAGATATCCTTTTCTTTCATCATCGTGCCTGATTCGCTGCTACCGAATACAAAGTCTGTGAAAGCACCGCCTGGCATGTGTCTGATGTGCAATTCAAGAGGACCCTCTTCGTGAGGGGCGCTCGCAATTGAGTAAGCTCTGCGTTTATCTTTGAGTAAGAACTCAATATATTGACCTGCCACAAACTGGAATTTTTCGGTGGCTGGAAGTTGTAGCTTCACGATAACCACATCGTCCGTGACACGGTTAAGGCTTGCAACTCTGCATGGAATCTTTTTGATGACCACGTCGCCATGAGCTTCAACTTCTCTCACGTCAATCACTAAATCTGATTCTGCTTTAGCGCAGCAAAACAAAGCCATGCTATTTAGAGCTTCTTCACCGCTTAGGGCTTTTTCATTATGGTCGCCATGGCTCACGCAGCCTGACTCCACTTTTCCTTTGCATGAACCGCATGCACCATTTTTGCAACCGTACGGTAAATGAATACTCTGTCTCATCGCTGCTTCTAGAACAGTTTCATCACTGTTTGCACTAAAAGTTTTCCCGCTATTTTTAATGGTAATTTGGTAAGACACTGACATTCCTTTTTTAAAGCATTACGATTGAGTTCATGCAACGTATAGGTAAACCTAGAATTCTCATAGTTGGTTGTGGCGACGTCGGTATGCGCTTACTGCCTCTATTGGTTAAAAAGTACAGAGTTTTCGCTCTGACCTCCTCGCAAGACAGAATGCTCACTTTGAGACAGGCTGGTGTAACCCCTATTTTGGGGAATCTTGACCAGGCCCACACACTGTGGCGCTTACCGCACTTAGCTGCCCAGGTGGTTCATTTAGCCCCGCCACCATCTCAAGGCTCCACTGACACCAGAACACACAACTTATTACGGATTTTAGCGCAGGGGAGTGGTTTTATCAGACAACTGGTCTATATCAGTACAACTGGTGTCTATGGAGATTGCCAGGGAGCGACGATTGATGAAACGCGCCCAGTCAACCCACAAAGCGCGAGAGCCGTCAGAAGAGTGTCTGCAGAGGCTCAAATTAGGGCTTGGGCTGTGACTCATCAAGTTCAGGCCCAGATTCTGAGGGTGCCTGGTATTTATGCGGGAGATCGACTCCCTCTTGATCGAATTACCCGTCAGTCACCAGCTTTGGTTAAAAACCATGATGTTTTTACTAATCATATTCATGCCGACGATTTAGCAAAATTGATAATCTATGTTTTATCTAGGGGTAAAGCGCAGCGTGTCATCAATGCTTGTGATGACAGTGATATGTTGATGGGTGATTATTTTGATTTGGTTGCTGACGCATTTAATTTGCCAAAGCCACCAAGAGTCACAAAGCAGGAGCTGCTCAACTTGGTTGAGCCTATGACGCTTTCATTCATGAGTGAGTCTAGGCGTATAAAAAACCACCGTTTAAGTGAAGTTAGGTTTCAGCTCACTTATCCAACGGTGGCAGATTTTCTGAAAAATACTAAAGCTTCTTAAACTACTTCCAAGTGTCCTTGAGGCCCACGCACATATTAAAGACAGGCTTGGTAGCGCTGTGATCAACACGGTCAGCAACAAAATAACCATGGCGTTCAAATTGAAAGCGTTGTTCGGCTTTGACATTGCTCAAACTTGGCTCTAGATACGCGGTTAAAACTTGCTTAGAGTTTGGATTAATAGCATCTAAGAAATTTTTGTCGCCGCTATCTGGGTGAGGGTCTGTGAATAGTCGGTCGTATATGCGAACTTCAGCTTTGATTGCATTTTTCGCGCTGACCCAATGCAGGTTACCTTTGACTTTGTAATTATTTGATTCTGGAGTGCCACTCTTACTGTCAGAGAAATAATTAGCATGAACAGCAGTGACTTCACCATTGGCGTCAGTATCGTAACCTGTGCATTCAATTACAAAGCCATGACGCAAGCGTACGCGACTGCCAGGTTGACCATCTTTAGGTGGATAAAGTCTAAAGAAACCTTTGATTGGTTCAATCATGAAGTCATCAGCTTCAATCCAAAGCTCTTTGGTCAGTGTGAATTCTCGGCGACCCCAATCCTCATGATGTGGATGTTTAGGGGCTGAGCAAGGTTCTTCAACAGTTGGATCAAAATTATCAATAATTAGTTTAAGTGGCTTGAGTACAGCAAAAGCTCTTTCTGCTCTAGCATCTAAATCATCACGCAGAGCTTGCTCAAGAACTGACATGTCAATCCAGCTATCAGCTTTTGATACGCCAATACGTTCGCAGAACAATCTCAAGCTCTCGGGGGTGAAGCCACGTCTTCTGATGCCAACAATTGTTGGTAAGCGAGGGTCATCCCAACCATCCACACGTTTTTCTTCTACTAATTGCAATAACTTGCGTTTACTTGTAATGGCATAGGTCAAGTTAAGGCGGGCGAATTCATATTGCTTGGGCAGTGGGCCTTTAAATACACCGATATCCTTTAATGCCTTTAACACCCAATCGTAGAGTGGTCGATTATTTTCAAACTCTAGTGTGCAAATGGAGTGTGTGATGTTTTCAAGCGCATCGGAAATGCAGTGTGTGAAATCGTAAAGTGGATAGATGCACCATTTATCGCCAGTGCGATGATGGTGGGCATGACGAATACGGTAAATCACTGGGTCGCGCATCACAATATTAGGATGCGCCATATCAATTTTTAATCTCAATACATGGGCGCCATCTGGATGCTTGCCAGCCTTCATCTCTCTGAATAAGGTTAGGTTCTCTTCAGGGCTACGATTTCTAAAGGGGCTATTGGTACCCAATTGTGTAAATGTGCCGCGATTCTTATGAATCTCATC
>JALQYK010000068.1 GCA_023254115.1 Polynucleobacter sp. | reverse complement strand
CGAGTTTTCTTCTCAACTGGTGATGCTTCATAAAAGCAATCCATCAAAAATGATTTGCCACGCCCTACTCCACCCCACATGTAAACACCACGCGGCAAATCTGGAAAGCGCACCATTTTTGCTAATTTGCCACTTCTAACTTCTTTGTATGAGAGCCACTCATCCTGACAAACTTGCAGACGATCAATCGCAGCCTTTTGCGCAGCATCGCTGCCATAGCCTCGCTTGACCAACTCTTGTTTGTAAAACTCAGTGACTTTCATGGACCTATCTGTATGAAGAATTTGGGGATCTCAAAACTATAGTTTATCGATCCCCAGATAATGGCTACTTGACTAGTAATAAAGCAACATTACATGTTCAATGCGCGTTTATCAGTTGCCAATGCAGCCTCTCTCACCACTTCAGACAAGCTTGGATGTGGATGGCAAACACGGCCAATATCTTCAGCAGCCGCTTTGAACTCCATGGCAACTGCAGCTTCAGCGATCAAGTCAGAAGCAGCATTACCAACAATGTGTACACCCAAGATTTCATCAGTTTGAGCATCAGCCAACACTTTGACAAAACCGTCGGCAGCACCCATACCTAATGCGCGACCATTCGCAGCAAATGGGAACTGACCAGGCTTGTAAGCACGACCTTCTGCTTTTAACTGTTGCTCTGTTTTACCTACCCAAGCAATCTCAGGAGATGTGTAGATCACCCAAGGAATGCAGTTGTAGTCAATATGTGGTTTTTGACCAGCAATCACTTCAGCCACCAAGACACCTTCGTCTTCTGCTTTGTGAGCCAACATTGGTCCACGTACCACGTCACCAATTGCGTAAACGCCAGGAGCAGCAGTAGCACATGTGTGATCATCGATTGCAATGAAACCACGCTCATCAGTCTTAAGACCAATCGCTTCAAGGTTCAAACCATCCGTATTAGGTACACGACCCACTGATACGATCAAACGATCACACTCAAGCGTTTGAGCAGCACCAGCGTTATCTGTATAAGCAACAGTCACACCCTTCTTAGTCGCTTTCACATCACCAATCTTCACGCCCAAATTAATTTTTAGACCTTGCTTAGTGAATAGCTTTTGAGCTTCTTTCGCAACGCCTTCATCGCAAGCCGCCAAGAATCCTGGCAAAGCTTCAAGAATCGTTACTTCAGCACCCAAACGACGCCAAACGGAACCCAACTCCAAACCAATCACACCAGCACCGATCACACCCAACTTCTTAGGTGTTGAACCGAATTTCAAAGCGCCTTCGTTGTCGCAAATCAATTCGTTATCCACTGGCATACCTGGTAAATGACGTGCTTTAGAACCTGTAGCAATGATTACGTTTTTAGCAGTTACTGTGCCAGCATCTTTGCCATCAATTTTGACTTGATAACCATCAGCACCCTTACCTGCAAATGAAGCATGACCTCTTAACAAAGTGATTTTGTTCTTGCGGAACAAGAACTGAATACCACCTGTCATTTTTGTCACGATGTCATCTTTACGAGCAATCACTTTTTTCACATCAACGCTCACATCTTTCACAGTAATACCGTGATCAGATACGTGATGTGCAATGTTTTCATACTCTTCTGATGTGGCAAGCAATGCTTTAGATGGGATACAACCCACGTTCAAGCATGTACCACCCAAGCGTGGCTCACCTTTGGGATCATCGTAAGCATTGCTCTCTGCGCAAGCTACTTTGAAACCCAATTGAGCAGCGCGGATCGCAGCGATATAACCGCCAGGACCACCACCAATCACTACAACGTCAAAATTTTGACTCAT
>JALQYK010000065.1 GCA_023254115.1 Polynucleobacter sp. | reverse complement strand
ATATCATCGTGACCATTTTGAATATGCGCGCACCAGGCATGACGCTCATGAAAATGCCAATGTTTTGCTGGACTTGGTTGATCACTGCGTATTTATTAATTGCAGTGATGCCTGTACTAGCAGGCGCAATCACCATGGTTCTAACCGACCGCCACTTTGGTACTAGCTTCTTCTCCGCAGCCGGCGGTGGCGACCCTGTGATGTACCAGCATATTTTCTGGTTCTTTGGCCACCCTGAGGTTTACATCATGATCTTGCCAGCCTTTGGCATTATCAGCGAGGTTGTTCCTGTTTTTGCTAGAAAACGCTTGTTTGGCTACGAATCAATGGTTTATGCCACATCATCCATTGCAATCTTGTCATTCATTGTTTGGGCGCATCATATGTTCACCACAGGTATGCCAGTGACTGGACAACTCTTCTTTATGTACGCCACGATGTTGATTGCCGTACCAACTGGTGTGAAGATTTTTAACTGGGTTGCAACGATGTGGAAAGGTTCAATGACCTTTGAAACCGCCATGCTGTGGGCGATTGGATTCATCTTTGTATTCACAATTGGCGGCTTTACTGGACTTGTTTTAGCGATGGCCCCAATTGATATTGGCCTACAAGACACTTACTACGTGGTTGCCCACTTCCACTATGTATTGGTGGCTGGTTCATTGTTTGCGCTATTTGCTGGCTTCTACTACTGGGCACCAAAGTGGACAGGTTTCATGGTGAACGAATTCCGCGGTAAGGTTCACTTCTGGGGTTCAATGATTTTCTTCAACCTAACATTCTTCCCGATGCATTTCTTAGGTTTGGCTGGTATGCCACGTCGTTATGCTGACTATCCAGTGCAGTTTGCAGATTTTAATGCTGTAGCTTCTATTGGCGGTCTTGGTTTTGGTTTGATGCAGGTTTACTTCTTGTTGTTCGTGGTATTGCCAACATATCGTGGTGGTAAAAAAGCTGAAGCACAAGCATGGGAAAATGCACAAGGTTTAGAGTGGACTGTTCCATCTCCAGCGCCATTCCATACTTTTGAAACACCTCCAACAGTTAAGTAATCCGAATTCGGAAACTTATGAGTCAATCGGTTCAAGATAAAACAAACCCAAGCGCGAGTAATCGTCGCTTGGGCTTAGTTTTGTTTACTGTTGTTCTAGTTTTCTTTGTTGGTATTTTTGCGAAGAAAGCAATATTCGGTTAATTAATGGCTTTTAATCTGACCAATTACAACCGTCAAATGCTGCTAAAGCTAGTGGTGATTAGCTCAGCGATGTTTGCCTTTGGTTATGCCTTGATTCCGATGTATAAGGTTTTGTGTGAAGTAACAGGTATTAATGTTGTTACCAGTAAGAATGATTACGGCACACGCGCAGTTAAAGCGGTTAGTAAAAATACTCAAGTTGATGAAAGTCGTTTGATTACCGTTGAATTTGATTCAAACACACAGGGGCCTTTTAGATTCCGTGCTGTTAAAAATTCAATGCAAGTTCATCCTGGCGAAATGATTCAAGTTGTTTATGAAGTTGTAAATACACAAGGTAGAGCAGTATCAGCGCAAGCGATTCCAAGTTATGCGCCAAAACAAGCAACACAGCACTTTACGAAGTTGGAATGTTTTTGCTTTGAGCAGCAAACGTTGAAGCCCAACGAGTCGCGTGAGATGCCAGTTGTTTTTGTAATTGATCCAGCTTTACCTAAAGACGTAAAGAACATTACTTTGTCGTACACCTTCTTTGAGGTGGGTAATGGTCAAAAAGTAATTACAGGCGAACATAACAGTAAGCCATCGAAAATATAAGTATGGAAAAGCAAAATCGTAATTCCATCATGATGTTTTTAATCTCTATGAGAGCAGTCTTATGGGGGTTTTTAGGAGTACGTAAGAGGTCTGGTCAGGATGCAGATATGTCTTCTGTATCTTTTGTTCATATTGTTCTTGCGGGCATATTAGGCGCAGTAATTTTTATGACAGTTTTGTTATTGATTGTCAAAGCAGTTGTAGCGAATTGATTTTTTAGGAGAGAGAGAATGTCTTCCAGTGTTTCAAAAGCCCCTTACTACTACGTACCGGCTCCAACACGTCATCCAATCGTTACCAGCCTAGGTTTATTAGGTTTTGGTTACGGTGCTTCCATGTGGGTTAATGGCAGCACATTTGGTATGTTGTTGTGTCTTGCTGGTGTGATTTGGACAATCGCATCTCTATACACATGGTTTGGTGATGCTATTCACGAATCTGAAACTGGTATGAACAGCGTAAACGTTGACGTATCTTATAGATGGTCAATGGCTTGGTTTATCTTCTCAGAAATCATGTTCTTTGGCGCATTCTTCTCAGCATTATTCTATGCAAGAAGTATTGCCATGCCATGGTTGGGCGATATTGATAACAAATTGTTATGGCCTGATTTTGCTGCAACGTGGCCTAACGCTGGCCCAGCAGGTTTGGTGGATAGCTTTAAGACCATGGGTCCTTGGCCTATTCCAACCATCAACACAATCTTGTTGTTAAGTTCTGGCGTAACTGTTACTTGGGCTCACCACGCTATGCGTGAAGGTCATCGTAAGCAAGTTATTCAAGGCTTGGCTGCAACAGTAGCCTTGGGCGCAATTTTCATGTGCTTCCAAGTGTATGAATATATTCATGCCTACAGCGAATTGAATTTGAAGCTAAGTTCAGGTGTTTATGGTTCAACATTCTTTATGTTGACCGGTTTCCATGGTTTCCACGTAACAATGGGTGCCATTATGTTGGCGGTTGTTTTATTCCGCACAATGAAGGGTCATTTCACACCTGAAAACCACTTCGCATTCGAAGGCGCAGCATGGTACTGGCATTTTGTGGACGTGGTTTGGTTAGGTTTGTATGTGGTTGTTTACTGGATGTAAACAGTCAAATATTAAAAAACGCCGCTTAAGCGGCGTTTTTTAATGCTGGGTAATAAAAAATTGAAGCTGAGTAGAGTAATCTGGAGCTAGCCAGCAACTCTGATGCCAGTACTTTGTATGTAACCTAAAGTGTGTGCGATCCATATCCCAATAAACAAAGCTATAGATAAGCCAATTCTTAGCATGAGAGAGTAAACAGTTTTAGAGCTTTTACCTTTATCACGCATCATGTAAAAGAGCGCGGAGCCAAGGCTGCCCAAAATTAATAAAAAAGCGATAGGGATAATCCAATTCATAGGTATGCATCGTATCATTGCTTTATGTTTAAACAGTTAGTTTTATTAAGACCCGTCGCAACTTTTTCTGCCTTAGTGACATTTACTATTGCCATGGCGTTGGGTTTTTGGCAGCTTGATCGAATGGATCAAAAGTTATCTTTAGCTGCAGATATAGCAAAAAAAGAACGTTCTGCACCGTTATTAGCTCATGCAAAAAAATGGACTTATGAAGAGGCTAAACATCATCGCATGGTTGCTAGAGGTGTTTACATACCAGATGCAACAGTTTGGCTAGAAAATCGCCCACATCCACAGGGGCGAGATCCTAAAACAGGGATAACTGTTGGTTTTTATGTTTTAACCCCTTTGAGGTTGCAATACAGCGATCAGTTGATATGGATTAATAGAGGTTGGGTGCCGAGGGATGGCATGGATCGTGAAAAACTGCCATCACTAATTACTCCGGTTGGTATTGTGGAGGTGGAAGGCTTGGTTTTTGAGCATCCAGCCCGTGTTATGAATGTGGGTAATTTGGATGCTTTGGCGCAGAAGCAAAAAATTCAGCAAAATCTTGATATTGAAAAACAATCAGCACAATTAAATGCGCCGTATTTGCCATTTATATTAAGACAAGTGCATGGTGGTTTAGATGATGGGTTGCAGCGTGATTGGGCGCCTATGCAAGATGGTTCAGAAAAGCATAAAGGTTACGCATTTCAGTGGTTCTCGTTAGCTACTTTAACCATCTTTTTTTGGTTATTTAGTGGGTTATTAAGGAAAAAAGTTTGATGCAAAAAGATAATTTAGATCCACTCATCCCCGCAAACAGCAGCCAAAGGATTGATGCTGCAACAAAGCGCGGTCGTATACAGATGATTCTTCTGTTATTGGTATGTGCAGCACCAGTATTGGCTTCATATTTTACTTTTTATGTGATTAAGCCACAGGGTGGTAAAACAAATATTGGGCAATTGGTTAGCCCAGTACAGTCGATGCCAATTGATGGGCTAGATGCTCAGATACAAGGTAAATGGACACTATTATTGGCTCGCCCCGCATCTGAGTGCAAAGTTGGAAATGATGCCTGTGTGTCATTGCTATATTTGATGAGACAGGTAAGAGTCGCGATGGGTAAAGAGAGCCAACGTTTGCAATTGATATGGTTGGTAACTGATGGCGAAACAATAAATCCTGAATTGCAAAAAGCGTATGACAAAGAGGTTGCAGGATTTACTTTTGTACGGCTACCCAAAGATCAGGCTCAAAAAGAAAAGTTATTGCAATGGTTGCAGTTAGATAACGCATCAGCAGCAATTCATTTGATGGATCCTCATGGAGACAGGATGATGCGCTTTGCCACAAATCCAGATGCACCCGACTTTAAGAAAATGTCCAAAGATATGGAGAAGTTGCTAAAGTGGAATCCAACAGGCAAGGTTAATTGATATGAGTTTGGTTGCTTGGATACAGCTCCTGTTGATTGGTTTTGCAATCGGGGCATGTTTACTGTTAGTTTTGTGGTGGAAATCTAAAACATTTAGTTTTCACCGCTTGGTATTGCTCACAGTTTTTTTCACATTCGATTTGATATTGTTTGGAGCATTCACGCGCTTGACTGATTCAGGGCTTGGCTGTCCTGATTGGCCCGGTTGCTACGGATTATCTAATCCTGTTGCAGCTCTTAATCAAATCCGTGAAGCAGAAAATTTAATGCCAACAGGACCCGTTACGCTTAGCAAGGCATGGATTGAAATGCTACATCGTTATTTTGCGATGGGTGTTGGTTTCTTAATAATTGTTATTACAGTTTGGGCATGGGTAAAGCGTCAGCAGTTTGGCGCACGCATTGTAAGTGTGGCCAGTTTAATTTTGCTGTTAGTGTGTGTGCAGGGTGCGTTTGGTGCGTGGACTGTTACCTTAAAGTTGCAACCAATCATTGTTACGACACATTTGATGTTGGGTTTATCTCTGTTGGCAACCCTGACCTATTTATCAAGCTTAAGCTCTAAGCTGGAGCATGGCACATATGGTCATCAAAAAGTTAGTTCTTATCGCATGAATAGAGGTTCGATTTGGTTTGCTCTGATTGTATTGATCGTCCAAATATTCTTGGGTGGTTGGGTTAGCACTAACTATGCTGTTTTAGCCTGCGATGATTTTCCTTTGTGTCATGGATCATTATTTCCCGTGATGAACTTTTCAGAAGGTTTTGGCTTGTGGAGAGAGTTGGGTAAAACAGTGGATGGTACACACTTAAGTATTGATGGATTAAGGGCTATACATTGGGTGCATCGAGTGGGTGCAGTTTTTGCAGTCAGTGTCTTGTTCTATTTAGGCCTTAAAACTTTAAGGGCTGCAATAGTTTCAGCGAATCCTGAACTAAGACGTTGGGCATTTACATTATTGAGTTTATGCATCATTCAATTAATTACAGGTATGGGTAACATTATTTTGGATTGGCCATTAATTGCTGCTTTACTTCATACTGGTGGTGCTGCGGCAATACTTGTGGTTCTTATCAGAATGTTAACTTTGAGTGCAGAGGAGTTTGATCGTGTCTAAAAATACTCTGCAAGTGATGCCAAGATGGCGCCAGTATTGGGCTTTAACAAAACCAAGGGTTACACAGTTAGCTGTGTTTTGCGCCATTATTGGAATGTTTTTAGCAACCCCAGGCATGGTGCCTTTACCAGTTTTGATTGGGGGCTCTTTAGGTATTTGGCTTTTAGCGGGAGCCGCTTTTGCAGTGAACTGTTTGGTTGAGCAAAAGGTCGATGCCAAAATGCGCAGAACTGCATGGCGGCCATCTGCAACGGGCGAGATCACAGACGTACAAATAATTATTTTTGCTCTAGTAATTGGTGCTGCAGGAATGATTCTTTTATGGAACTTTGCTAATCCATTAACGATGTGGGCTACTGCGGCAACATTTATTGGTTACGCAATTATCTATACCTTATTGCTAAAGCCAGCAACACCTCAAAACATTGTGATTGGTGGTTTGTCTGGCGCCATGCCACCTGCTTTGGGTTGGGCTGCTGTTGCAAATGATTTTCCGGCTGAGGCTTGGTTGTTGGTATTAATTATTTTCACATGGACTCCACCTCATTTTTGGGCGTTAGCTCTTTATCGCCGAGAAGACTACAAGCAGTCGGGCTTGCCTATGTTGCCAGTAACGCATGGTGAGAGGTTTACTCTATTGCATATATTGCTCTACACATTGATATTAATTGCTGCAACTATCTTGCCATTTGTATATCAAATGAGCGGGTACTTTTACTTAGCTAGTGCGCTGATTTTAGGGGGTTGTTTCTTAGCTTATGCAATTGCCCTATATAAAAAATATAGCGATGACTTAGCTAAGAAGACCTTTAGGTTCTCAATCATCTACTTGTCGCTGTTGTTTGCAGCCTTACTCATAGATCATTATTTATAAGCCATGAAAAATAACCAAATCTCTTTAATCAAGGCCGTCGCATTTTTTTTGGTTGCGGCATTTCTTGTGGCTTGCTCACAGGAAGCGATCAAATTTAACAATGTGGACATTACTGGCAGCAAAGCTTTCGGTAAAGATTTTGCCTTAGTTGATCACCATGGACAAAAGAAGCAATTGGCTGACTTTAATGGGCGCTTAGTTGTCATGTTCTTTGGCTACACACAGTGCCCAGATGTTTGCCCGACCACTATGACTGAGATGCAAGGTGTTATGGATTTATTGGGTAAGGATGCAGACAAGGTACAGGTTTTGTTTGTGACCGTTGACCCAGATAGAGATACACAAGAACTCTTATCTCAGTATGTGCCTGCTTTTGATAAGCGGTTTTTAGGTCTTCGCCCAGAAAATGCTGCTGCGCTTGAAAAAGTCACTAAAGACTTTAAAGTTTTTTACAACAAAGTGCCTGGCAAAACTGCAAGCACTTATACGATTGACCATACTGCGGGCAGTTATGTGTTTGATGCCAAAGGACAGTTACGATTATTTTTAAAGCATCAACAAGGCCCCAAGCCAATTGCTGAGGATTTAAAAAAGCTTCTTAAGTAATTTTGAAATGAAGTTAGGCAGAAAGTGCTAACTTCATTTTTTTAAGGGCAGCCGTTTCAATCTGACGAACTCGTTCTGCAGAAATATTAAATTCAGCAGCAAGGTCATGGAGAGTTGTTGCTCCTGATCCGTCATCTGATACATCTAGCCATCTTGCCGACACTATTTTTCTGCTGCGTTCGTCAAGACTTGCTAGAGCTTTTTCTAAACCAGGGCCTTGTAGTTGGCGGTGTTGTTCTTGAGCGATGACTTCAGATGGCTCATATCTGTTATCTGACAACCAGTTGATTGGTGCAAAACTATCTTCATCGCTGACATCGTTTGATTCAATTGCAACATCGCCACCAGATAAGCGCTTTTCCATTTCTCGTACATCTTCATTGCGAACATCGAGTGCATGAGCTAGATTTTGAATCTCAGTTGGAGATAGAGCATTAAGACTAGGCTTATTGCTACGTAAATTAAAAAATAGTTTTCTGTGAGCTTTGGTTGTGGCAATTTTGACCATTCTCCAATTGCGAAGAATGTACTCATGTATTTCAGCCTTGATCCAATGAATAGAGTAAGTAACCAATCGGGTACCTTGCTCTGGGTCGTAGCGTTTTACAGCCTTCATTAGACCAATATTGCCCTCTTGAATTAAATCGGCGTGGGGTAAGCCATACCCAAGATATTGGCGTGCAATAGATACAACCAAACGCAAATGAGACATCACCAGTGTGCGTGCGGCTTCTAGGTTTTCATGGTCCCTAAATTCGCGGGCAAGGCGTATCTCGTCTGCGGCGCTAAGCATTGGCAAACGATTGACGCTAGAAATGTAGGCATCTAAGCTACCGACATTTAATTGCGTTGGAATTAAGGCATTCATTTGTGTCATACCGTTATATTAGCACTCCTCAGATTAGAGTGCTAATTGGCGTGTAACCATATGATTTATATGGATAAAAACTACTGCGGAATCAAGGATTTAGCAAAATCAGAGGCGTTAAACGGTTTTAAATCTTCTAGCTTTTCACCAAGCCCAACAGCTAAAACGCTCGGCGGATTATCAGCAAACTCTTCAGCAATTGCGCAGAGAATGCCACCTTTAGCCGTCCCGTCAAGCTTGGTGACAATAATGGCTGACAGTTCTAGTGCTTCATGGAAGGCTTTAACTTGAGATAGGCCATTTTGACCAGTATTACCATCAATGACTAAGATAGTTTCGTGCGGGGCATTGTCTTGAGCTTTAGTGACTACCCGTTTAACCTTTTTAAGCTCATCCATCAGATGGGCTTGAGTAGATAAGCGTCCAGCTGTATCAATAATCACAATATCTTGATTCCGTGACTGACCAGCTTTAACGGCATCGTGCGCCACAGCGGCGGCATCACCACTTTGTTGTGCAATGACTGCAACATTATTTTTTTCGCCCCAGGCAATGAGTTGCTCTCTTGCAGCAGCCCTGAAGGTGTCACCAGCGCCAAGCAAGACGCGATGATTTTGATTTTGTAGGTGATGGCATAGCTTGCCAATACTCGTTGTCTTGCCGGCTCCATTAACGCCAACCACTAACCAAATTTGTGGGTAATTAGGGTCCTTAGGCAAATTAACCAATGGATTGTGGGGTCTTTCGAGCTTGCTCAAACTGCTTTGAACTAGTGTGGCTAGAATATTTTTGAGGTCGTCGACAGTTTCTGCCTTTTGGAGTTTGGCCTCGGATCGAAGTTGTTTGATGAGTTTTTGAGTGGCGTTCATGCCAACATCACCCAGAAGCAAGGTTTCTTCTAAAGACTCATACCAATCTTCGTCAATTTTTTGCCTATTAAATAGGCTTGATAGTGTTTTACGTAATCCGAACATGACCGATACAATTGATTAATTATGAGCATATTAACAACCCTGAGAACCTTAGCCCTAACTTTTTCAATTGGCCTTATCCTTTTGTTGAGCGTTAGCATTCAGGCAAAAGAGTTAAAGGCGGCTAGTACCCATGAATTTTTGCTCTCTAATGGCATGAAGGTGATTGTCAAAGAAGATCACCGAGCTCCAACAGTGGCACATATGGTTTGGTACAGAGCAGGCTCAATTGATGAGGTTAATGGTAAGACTGGTGTTGCACATGTGCTGGAGCACATGATGTTTAAGGGCACAAAAAAATTAAAGCCGGGTGATTTTTCAAAACAGGTGGCGGCAGTCGGTGGCAGAGATAACGCCTTTACAAGTAAAGATTACACGGCTTATTTTCAGCAAATTGAAAAAAGTCATCTAGAAAAAATGATGGCATTAGAGTCTGATCGAATGGCTAATTTGCAAATTAGCGAAGATGAGTTTGCCAAAGAAATTCAGGTGGTGATGGAGGAGCGTCGTTTAAGAACGGACGATCAAGCATCTGCAATAGTTTATGAGCAATTAATAGCTGCCGCATTTATCAATAGCCCATACAGAAACCCAATTATTGGATGGATGGATGATTTAAAAAACATGACCTATCAGGATGCCTTGGAGTGGTACCAAGATTGGTATGCGCCCAATAATGCTGTATTGGTTGTCGCTGGTGATGTTGTACCGACAGAGGTGCTTTCTCTAGCTCAGAAATATTATGGAGCCATTCCTGCAAAAAAAATTAGGGATAGAAAGCCGCAAAATGAGATACCCCAAATTGGAGTGCGTCGCATTCAAGTAAAGGCACCCGCAGAAAATCCAGATGTTACGTTTGCCTGGAAAGTGCCTAAGATTGAGCCATCAGATGTAAAGCAGATTGACCCATATGCTTTAAGCGTTCTTGCTGGAATACTGGATGGGCATGCAAATTCAAGGCTAAATAGAAGTTTAGTAAGAGACCTGCGTCTGGCTGATAGCGTTGATGCATCGTATGGTATGACAGGTAGGGGACCGCAATTATTCGGCATTTCTGCAAGTCCAGCAAAAGGTAAAACGATTGCTGAGATAGAGAAAAAAATTAGATTGATCCTGAATGAAATTAGACAATCAGGCGTGACTGAGGCTGAGTTGAATCGCGTGAAATCTCAATTGTTATCGTCACAAATTTATAAAAGAGACTCTATCTTTGCTCAGGCAATGGAAATTGGTATGTCAGAAATGAATGGGATCTCATGGAGGTATTTAGATGAAATTCTTTTCAATATCCAAGCTGTTACATCAGCAGATATACAAAGAGTTGTTGAGAAATATTTCATTGATGATGCCTTGACAGTGGCCACTTTGGAGCCACAACCTATCAAAGAAAAAAATGCAGCAGCACAAAGAGCGCCAGCTGGTATGAGGCACTAAGATGAGATATTTGATTTATTTTTTTGGATTGATTGCATCATTTTCTGTTCAAGCAACTACTGCTATTGAGCATTGGGTTAATTACGACGGTGTTTCTATTTATTTGGTAGAGGCTAAGACGATTCCAATGGTTGATGTGCAAGTTGATTGGCCTGTTGGTTCTGCTAGTGATCCACGGTTAAAGGTTGGATTAGCGTCGATGACTGCTGCACTCATTGATAAAGGTGCTGTGGTGAATAAAAAAGTATTAACCGAGGCTGCCATTTCAGATAAGTTGGCAGATCTTGGCGCGGTGTTAAGTTTTAATGCTGGTGCCGAGAGAACCAGTATGAGGATTAGGAGTTTGAGTGATGTAAAGCGTATCAATGAACTAATTAGTTTGACTGCGCAAATACTAAAAGAACCACTATTTGATTCAAAAGTATTGAGCCGAGAAAAAGATCGAACCATCATGGCGATTAAAGAGGCGCAAATCAAACCAGAAGTTATTTTGGGTAAAGAGTTTGATCGTCAAATATATGGCGGTCATCCATACGGGTTGAGTGCAAGCATAGAAACAGTTCAAGCCATTACTCAGAAGGATGTCAGAGATTTCTATTTCAACAGATACTCAAAAAAAGGCGTTAAGGTATCAATTGTTGGGGATATTGATAAGACAACAGCAGATGAGTTGGTGAAAAAACTTTTATCTAGTTTTCCTAAAGAAGCAAAGATTAAGCAAAGTGTTGCCGAGGTAGCTTTGTTTCAGCCCAATTTTTCAAAAATTATAAAAATTCCTCATGACGCTCAACAAGCCCATATCTCAATGGGCATGCCTACAATTTCTAGAAAACATCCTGACTATTTTCCAATGCTGGTGGGTAACTATATTTTGGGCGGCGGCGGATTTGTTTCTAGGTTGGTTAAAGAAGTGCGTGAAAAGCGAGGTCTTGCTTACAGTGTGTATAGCTATGTGTCGCCAGGTCGTCAGGTAGGCCCCTATGTTGCGGGCATGCAGACGCAAAAGTCTCAGGCAGATCTGGCGGTTGATGTGATGAAAAAAACAATTTCTGAATTTGTTGATCATGGCCCCACAGACGAAGAAATGATTGCGGCAAAGAACAATTTGATCAACGGCTTTCCACTCAGAATTGATAGCAATCGTAAGATTCTAGAGAATGTGGCTAGCATCGCTTGGAATGATTTGCCTTTGGATACTCTAGATACGTGGAGAGATCAATTAAGAGCTGTGACCAAAGAGCAGGTAAACGTAGCTTTTAAAGCGCATCTGGATATGAATCGTATGGTCACTGTAGTCGTTGGTGCACCATGAGTAGTGGCAAGGTTAGAGTCATTGGTGGTGCTTGGCGTGGCAGAAGCATTAAGGTTGCAGATGTATTAGGACTTCGACCAACCGCTGATCGAACACGTGAAACTTTATTTAATTGTTTGGGGCAGCGTGTCGATGGACTTACTTGTTTGGATATGTTTGCTGGTACAGGTGCTCTCGGTTTTGAGTCTTTATCCAGGGGCGCCAAACTAGTTTATATGATTGAGCAATCTCCTAAAGCTCATCAGTCAATTAAGGAAAATTATCAATTGTTGAGTCAAGATGGCGTACTAGGTGAATTAAATTTGATGCGTGGTGATGCAATTCACCAAGTGGCAAATTTAATCGATGAATCGGTCGATATCACCTTTATTGACCCACCATTTAGCCAAGAGGATTTATATCTAAAAGCGCTAGCTCAGGCTGTAAGAATTAACAGAAAAACAAGTGGTTCCGCTATCTACGTTGAGCATCCCAAAAATGTTGTTATTGAGCAACTTCTAAAAGAAATTTCAAAAAATGCTGATTTATGGGAAATTCGTCGTACCATACGCTCCGGGATGGCAATTGGCAGTTTATTGGCACCAAAAGCCATATAAACTGACTTAAAGCTAAGGGAGAATATATGGCAGTAGCAGTTTATCCAGGCACATTTGATCCGTTTACACGTGGGCATGAAGATTTAGTCCGTAGAGCTTCATCAATTTTTGATGAGGTAGTAGTTGGCATTGCAGATAGTAAAAATAAAAAACCAATATTTAATTTGGAAGAGCGTCTAGAAATCGCCAAGGAAGTATTAGGTCACTACAGTAATGTTCGAGTTGAGGGTTTTAGTGGTCTATTAAAAGACTTTGTTCGAAAAAATAATGCTCGAGTGATTGTGCGTGGTTTGCGTGCGGTTTCTGACTTTGAGTATGAGTTTCAAATGGCGGGCATGAATAGATATTTATTGCCTGATGTTGAGACTTTGTTTTTAACTCCATCGGATCAATATCAATTTATTTCAGGAACCTTTGTTCGTGAAATTGCCCTATTGGGTGGAGATGTTAGTAAGTTTGTTTTCCCATCTGTTGAAAAATGGCTCGCAAAAAAGATTTGATGGGGTTTAGGTAAGTTATGGCGTTAATGATTACGGATGAGTGCATCAATTGTGATGTATGCGAGCCTGAGTGCCCTAATGACGCTATTACGATGGGTTTAACAATCTATGAGATTGACCCTAATAAATGTACAGAGTGTGTTGGTCACTATGATGTGCCGCAGTGCCGTCAAGTTTGCCCTGTTGATTGCATTCCATTACACCCAGAGCACGTAGAAAGTCACGATCAGTTGATGACAAAGTATCGTGCGTTGACTGGTAAGGCCAGCTAATTTTAAGTATTGCTATGCAATTCCATGGTGGCGTTGTTAATGTCACCAGTTGATATTTTTGGCATAACTTTTAAAAAACAAGATATAGCACGGTCGATATCAATTTGTTCTTCAAGGCGCGGTTTTTTTAGAACATAGTCCGCAACATCTAGATTCTTTGGCCCATCCTGACTATCTCTTGGGTGGCCAATGCCAATTCTTAGGCGCCAGTAGTCATTAGTGCTGAGGTGAGCACTGATATCTTTAAGACCGTTATGGCCACCTAAGCCACCAGCCCATTTCAGTCTAGCTACGCCAGCTTTTAAATCAAGCTCATCGTGAACAACCAAAATTTCTTTAGCCACAATCTTGTGAAAGCGGCAAATTGCTGATGCAGCCTGACCACTTCTATTCATGAAGGTATTAGGTTTAAGCAGGTATGTATCATTGCCATTAAGTTTAATTTTGGCGATTTCACCAAAAAACTTATTGTCTAATTGCCAATGACTGCCATGAGTACGAGCTAGTTCATCCACAACCCAAAAGCCAGCGTTATGACGATCTTTCTCATGTTTTGTGCCTGGGTTGCCAAGGCCAATAATTAATTTGAACATAGCGTTACTTTAGACTAATTTCACTTCGAAAAAAAACCCGCGCATGCGCGGGTTTTTTATGAGCCAAGAAGAATTATTTCTTTTCTTCTTTAGCAGCTTCAGGTGCCGCAGCAGCTGGAGCTTCAGTTGTTTCTGCTTTAACTGTTGGAACGCGAGCATTAACAACCACTGGGTTTTCATGTTCAAGATGAGGAACAAGTGAAAGACCTTTTGGTAGTGCAACATCTTTAACGTGAATGGCGTGACCCACTTCGATTTTGCTCAAGTCAACTTGAATGAATTCAGGCAAGTCTGCTGGTAAGCAGCTTACTTCGATTTCAGTAGCAATATGACTGATTAATGCGCCACCCAATTTAACGGCTGGTGCGATTTCAGCGTTAACAAAGTGCAAAGGCACTTTAACGTGAATCTTTTGTTTAGCATCTACGCGTTGGAAGTCGATATGCAAAACCAATGGTTTGAATGGGTGCATTTGGTAGTCGCGCAAAAGAGCTTTTTGGCTCTTGCCAGCAACTTCGATATCCAAGATTGATGAGTGAAATGCTTCTTTACGCAAAGCGTGAAAAAGTGCATTGTGATCTAGCTCTACAGCTTGAGGGGCTTCATTACCACCATAAATAATGCCAGGTGTTTTTCCGGCATTGCGCAGGCGGCGGCTCGCACCCGTTCCCTGTACGCTACGTTCGTAAGCGACAACTTTCATGTGAACTCCAAATAGTTAAAAATTAAGGGCTTTTCTGTTCGCGACCAAACAGGAAAGCCCTCTATTCTAGCTCAAAAAGCTTGTTTTTAAGCGATTAAATTAAGAATCAGCAAATAGTGACATCACAGAATCACCTGTGCTGATGCGAGAAAGTGTCTCTGCAAGCAATGGTGCTGTAGATAATACTCTGATTTTATTGAGTTTTTTTGCATCATCATTCAAAGGAATGGTGTCTGTAACAACAACTTCATCGAGTTGAGATTCTGCAATTCGGCCCACAGCGCCACCAGATAAAACAGGGTGTGTACAGTAGGCTACAACACTCTTGGCACCACGCTCTTTAAGAACTTGAGCGGCTTTGCATAATGTGCCCCCTGTATCGATCATGTCATCCATGATCACACAGTGACGACCATCTACCTCGCCAATCACATGCATCACTTCGGATACGTTTGCTTTTGGGCGACGTTTATCAATAATGGCTAAATCGCAGCCTAATTGTTTTGCTAGGGCTCTAGCGCGGACAACACCACCAACGTCTGGAGAAACCACCAACAAATCAGGCCCTTTTTTGCTTTGTAAGTCACCAAGCAAGATAGGTGATGCATAAATATTGTCCACTGGGATATCAAAGAATCCTTGAATTTGGTCGGCGTGGAGATCCATTGTTAGTACGCGATCAACACCAGCAACTTGTTGCAGCATATTGGCAACAAGACGGGCTGAAATAGCAACGCGTGCAGATCTAGGTCTTCTATCTTGGCGGGCATAACCGAAGTAAGGAATCACTGCGGTAATTCTTCCGGCAGATGCTCGTTTTAGCGCATCAACCATAATCATTAATTCCATCAAGTTGTCGTTTGCTGGTGCGCATGTAGATTGAAGAACTACAACATGCTTTCCGCGAACGTTTTCTTGAATTTCTACCTGAATTTCCCCGTCTGAGAATCTACCCACTTCGGCTTTGCCTAAGGGTAGTTGTAGGTGGTCGGCGACGGCTTTAGCTAAAGCAGGGTTAGCG
Source organism: Polynucleobacter sp. (assembly GCA_023254115.1). Taxonomy (GTDB): domain Bacteria; phylum Pseudomonadota; class Gammaproteobacteria; order Burkholderiales; family Burkholderiaceae; genus Polynucleobacter. The sequence goes on along the minus strand of JALQYK010000065.1, from coordinate 31,689 downwards.
TTGCCTGTAAAAACCATCATGGTCTCATGTTGCATGGGGCCTCTTGTCATATTTGGTATTTTTGATTGAGTAGTTAGATTATGCGACAAGTGTTGGCAGGGGAAGAAGGATTCGAACCTTCGCATGCCGGAATCAAAATCCGGTGCCTTAACCAGCTTGGCGACTCCCCTCTCGCATCTACTCCTATGAACTTGGATTGTATGACGGATGGCGATGAAGCCCTCGTACTACAAACCCGATCCATTGATTAGGTAATTGATTTAGCAAAATTTTAGCTAAGTTTGGCTCAAGTGCTGTAAAAACGCTGCTACCTGATCCAGACATCCTTGGGCTCGATAAAGGAGCCTTTTGGCGAAGCCATTCTAATGCTGCTGCAACTTCCTGATACTTTTGAACCGCCACCTTTTCACAATCATTACTGCCGAATTGGTCAAAATTAGCTGATTCAATAAAGTCTGACATTGTAACGGCTGGGCGATTTCTCGTCAAATCTGGGCTTTTAAAGATGTCAACGGTTGGGATGTGAACCTTGGGATATATGACCAATAGAGTTGTTTCTGGTAACTCAATTGGATGGAGTATTTCGCCTATTCCTTCAGCGAATGCGTTTTGACCCAGTAAGAAAAATGGAACATCGGCACCTAATCGAACACCCAAATTCATCAGTTCTTGGCGAGTTAACCTAGTATTCCATAACTCATTGAGTCCCCAAAGTACTGTGGCTGCATCTGATGAGCCACCTCCAAGACCAGCTCCCATGGGAATATTCTTTTCTAGATGAATATTGCACCCCAACGCAGTTTTAGATGTTTCTTTTAGTAATTGAGCCGCTCTTATAACTAGGTCGTCTTCTGGCTTTACATTAGAAGGGCCGTTGGTTCTGACAATTGCCCCATCCAATCTGCAATCAATAGTAACGTGGTCTTCTAGGTCAATGAGCTGGAAAACAGTTTGGAGCAGGTGGTAACCATCGGGCCTTTGCCCGGTGATGTGTAAAAAGCGATTAACTTTTGCAGGTGCTTTTAATTGAAGTTGCTTAGTCATCAATAGGTTCAAAAATTAATTTAATTTCAATGACACCTGAGGAGGAGTTTCGTTTTAAGTCCATTCTCTCGAGCTGATTTTTTGCGGTCCACTTAAATGCCATGAGCCAACCATCTTGAATCATTTTGCTAGTACGAAACTGTTCATCACGTTCGATGCTTGCAGGGGCACCAGTTCTAGCTTCGCCGCTTAACCATTTAGATAGACCTCTAGCAGGTAGTGGCAAACCTAAGTAACCTTGAACCAAAGAGTCTGCATCATGAGCCTCAAACACTTTATCGCCATCTTCAAGTTTTGCACCCGAGGGGTTGATGGTGATTTTTGCCATTGCACCACCGATAGGATTTCGAATATCCAAAATATCAATTTGTGCTTCACTGGTTAATGTAAAAGACCCGCTACCGCCATTATTAGAGTCTTTACCTTGTACTTTGACTGAGAATCGACCATCCCAAATTTTTTCTTTTGAGTTATGGCTTGGTGTTCGATCAGGCCATAAACGAGAAAGAGTTTCTTTAAGTGTCTTGTTATTGGCATCTAAGCTTTCAGCTTTGCGCCATGCATTGTCTGCGCCAGATTTATCGCCTGTAGACCATAACGCTTCACCTAAATGAGCGCCAATCTCTGCCTCAGGTTTAGTAATAAAGGCTTGTTGTAACTGTTTAATGGCAAGCGTTTTGTTGCCCAGTCGATAGTTAGCCCAAGCTAAGCTATCAAGAATGTACATATCATTTGTATCAGCTTGATAGGCTTTAGTCAGAAGACTCACCGCTTCATTTAGCTTGATGCCTCTATCCGCGTACGAATAACCTAAAGCATTCAGAGCGTTTTTATTATTGGGATTTTTTGCAATAATTTTTCGCAAAGTTGTTTCCATGGCGTCATAGTGTTTAGTTTTTTCTGCGCCAAGTGCAAACGTATAAAGAATATCGATGTCTTGAATTTGAGAGATTGATGTTGAGAGTATTTGATAAAAAGCCAGTAAGCTCGCCTCTTCATCTTGAGCTCTAGCTAACAACGGCTTCCATGAATTGATTAGCTTTTCTTTGCTGGCTAGATTTTTCTGGGTTTTTAGTAAATCCTGTGCTGGTTTGATGCTTTCGGCCCAGCGTTGATTGAGCATGAATAGCGTAATCAAAATTTCTTTTGCTTCTTTGGGATTGGTTTGATCCCAAAGTTTGGCTGCATCTAATGCTAATTCTGGGGCATTGGCTGCAATTGCAATTTCCATGGCTCGTTGAGCTAGCTTGCCATCAGATGAATTCCTAGCCATGCTCATGTAGGTTTGGTACGCAATACCTGCTTCACCCCGCTGGAGGCTGATTTCAGAGGCTAAAACTTGAAATACTTGTTCTGCAGTCAAGCCTTCGTTAGCAGCATATGAGGCCTTATTGACGCCACCAATTATTAATATTGCGCATAGCCAAATAGTGAGTTTTCTAGTCATAAGCACATTCTAATCTCAGAGCCTACAATTGGTATATGCCAGAACTACCAGAAGTTGAAGTTACCAAGCAAGGTATTGAGCCTTATATTCAAGGGCAAAAAGTTACAGACGTCAAAATCTATGATGGGCGGCTGAGATGGCCTGTGCCCAAAAATTTGGGAAAAATATTAATAGGGCAAAAAGTTCACCAAATTAAGCGACGTGGCAAGTATCTTTTGTTCAGGATGGACGATGGGCATTTAATTATTCACTTGGGTATGACTGGTGTTTTAAGAGTGATGACGCCCAAAGATGAATTGAAAAAACATGACCGTGTGGAAATTACTTTTGGCAAAAAAATATTGCGTTTACATGACCCCAGAAAGTTTGGAGCAGTTTTGTGGTCGCCTGATGAAGATGGTGAGATAGAAAACCACCCATTGATTGCTAAATTAGGGGTTGAGCCATTCTCGGAGGAGTTCAGTGATGAACGCGCTGGTGTGTTGTTATATGAGCATGCCAAGGGGCGCCAAATTGCAATTAAGCAGTGGTTACTGTCTGGTCAAGCAGTGGTAGGCGTTGGAAATATTTATTGTTCTGAGAGCTTATTTATTGCAGGTATTCATCCAGAGATGCCTGCGGGTAGGTTAACCTTGCCTCGTGCGAAAAAATTGGCTGAATCAGTCAAAGACACTTTATCAAGGGCAATTAAGGCTGGAGGTAGCAGCCTAAAAGATTTTGTTGATAGTCACGGTGACCCAGGCCATTTTATGTTGCAGACCAAAGCGTATGACAGGGCTGGATTACCATGCGTTCAGTGCAAAACACCTATTAAGCAAATCACACAAGGACAAAGATCCACCTATTTTTGTTCTAAATGCCAAAAGAAATAATGAAGTTTATTGAGATTAAAAATTTCACGAAAGATTTAATTTCTTGGCAGCGAGAGCAGGGTAGACATCATCTACCATGGCAGGTCAACCGAACAGCTTATCGAGTTTGGTTGTCTGAAATCATGTTGCAACAAACACAAGTATCAACGGTAGTTGATAGGTATCAATCATTTCTACAGCGCTTCCCCAATATCCAGGCTTTAGCAGAATCATCAGTTGACGATGTTCTGGCGGAATGGAGTGGTATGGGTTATTACACAAGAGCCAGAAATTTACATAAATGTGCCCAAGTGGTTGTTAATGAGTATGGCGGTAATTTTCCAAGCGATCCTTTGCTGTTAGAGCGTTTGCCTGGGATAGGTAAGTCAACGGCAGCAGCCATTGCTGTTTTTTCATATGGAGTTCGGGCCGCAATACTGGATGGCAATGTCAAAAGAGTGTTGGCTAGGATATGGGGTGTGAGAGATGATTTGAGCAAAAGTGCCGCAGTTAAATCTTTGTGGGCACACGCTGAACAATTATTGCCAAACAAATCAACCGACTTAGTTTCTTACACCCAAGGTTTAATGGATTTTGGTGCAACACATTGCACACAGTACCAACCTGTTTGTATGCGCTTGGATAAAAAAGAATGTTTATTTCAAAACCGTTGCCAAGCCAAATTAACTAATAAAGTTGATCAAATACCGCTGAAAGTGAAAAAAATAAATGTTCAGAAAATTGAGATGGATTGGTGGATTTATATTTATAGAGGTAAGGTCTTGTTAGAGAAGCGGCCGGAGAGTGGGATATGGGCAAGTTTGTGGAGCTTCCCTGAGCAAAATGTTTTAAATCAAAAAGATGCTCAAAAATTAAATTCTGTAAAACATGTATTAACGCATCGCCACTTAAAGATTCACCCCTACAAAATTTTGTTATCAAACCAACCCAAAAAAAATAAAGTTGATCAAGCTTGGGTGTCTTTAAATGATGCGCTAAAACTGGGTTTACCTAAGCCAGTCAGCTCATTTTTGATGAGCCAAGATCTAGTTCGCGATGACGCTTGAGAAGGTGAAAAGTGTTTTCATTAGATAGAGTGGCTTTTTTCGCAAAATAATCAAACAAGCAATTTGTTAAATATACAGATCGATGTTGACCACCAGTGCATCCGATGGCAATCGTTAAATAGCTTCTTCTATCAGCCTGGTATTTGGGTAGCCACGTTTCAATGAACCGACGAATATCGTCACCCATAGCTTGGACTTCTGGATGTTCTCTTAAGAAGTTGGCAACTTCAGGGTCATTCCCTGTCAGAGGTCTTAGCTGAGGGTCGTAATGTGGGTTGGGTAAGCACCTAACATCGAAAACTAGATCGGCATCTCTAGGCACGCTGTGTTTGTAACCGAATGACTCAAATAATATAGTTAAGCCCGGTCTCTCATCTTTTAATAGATCTTGTATCCAAGACCTGAGAGTGTGAGCTTTGATGTGGCTTGTATCGATGTTGTGAGCTGTTTCTGCTAGATCAGATAGCAGTAGGCGTTCTTTTTCGATGGCATCAATTAAAGCAACTTGTGGTGTGCGTGTGTCGTCTGACTGAGATAGTGGATGTCTTCTTCTTGTTTCAGAATATCTTTGAACCAAAGTTTCGGTGTTGGCGTTTAAAAATAGAACTCTGACATCGTGATATTTCTTTATCTCATCAATAGTTTTAGGCAAATCTTTGATTGATTGACCTCGTCTTGCATCAATTGCAATAGCTACCTTTTCACGATTTTGTTTGCCTAATGATTGGATTAGGTCTTGAATAAAATCAACTGGTAGATTGTCTACGCAGTCGTAGCCAGCGTCTTCTAGGGCATTCAATGCTACTGATTTGCCTGAGCCAGATATTCCTGTGATGATAAAGACGCGCATATTAGTTAAATGAGGCGATTTTGATTTTTGTTTGAATCATCTGTGGCCATCAATTTGCGCTGCCTTTCCATGAACTCTTTAAGAGTATCAATGCCGCGTAGTTGCAAAATAGTGTTGCGAACGGCAGCTTCAACAAGAACCGCTAAGTTACGACCAGCTGCCACTTGAATTTTTACACTTCTGATACCAAGGCCCAGCACATCAATAGACTGGCCATCAATGGGTAATCTTTCAAACTCGCCATCGTTTCTTCTAACCAATTGCACGATTAGGCGAAGTTTCATTCGACGACGCACTGCTGTTTCACCAAAAATCGTACGGATATCCAAAAGACCTAGGCCACGAACTTCTAAAAGATCTCTTAAGATCGGCGGGCATCGACCTTCGATATAGTCGGGTCCCAGTCTAGCAAAATCTACTGCATCATCTGCTACCAAGCCGTGGCCGCGCGAAATGAGTTCTAGACCTAATTCACTTTTGCCTAAGCCAGAGTCACCTGTGATTAAAACCCCCATCCCAAGAATATCCATGAAGACGCCATGCATGGTGACACGGGGTGCGCCAATCTTTGTTAGATAGGTGCGCAGTCGATCAATGACTGTTGCTGCAGAGGTTGGTGATTTAAATAGTGGCGTTGATGAGCGTTGGCAATATAAAACAATGTCATCATGAGGTTCGCAGCCATCAGCCACAATCAGGCAGGGGGGCTTTAGAGAGATGAGTCCTGCTAATTGGCGTTTACGATTCTCAGAATCCAGTTTTTCGTAATAATTAATTTCAGGTACGCCAAAGACCTGCATTCGGTCGGGGTGAATTAAATTTAAGTGACCAACTAAATCTGATGATGAGGATGCTAACTTAACTGCTTCTGGGTCAAAGCTCTTATCTGCACCCTCTAAGCCGGCAATCCAACTTAGTTTGAGTTCAGAGAAATTGTCATCAAATAGCGATTGCGCTGTTACGCCTGCTAAATTTAAAGGCTGGGTCATCTCATTGGTTCCAAGCGGTTAGCAATTGATAAATATTATCAGGGCTAGACTCGGAGAAGAGCAATTCTTTTGTAGATGTATCAGAAAGCGTTTGAGCTACGTGGGAGAGTATTTCTAAGTGTGTTTGGGTGGCTGCATCAGGTACAAGCATGATCACCAGTACCTTGACTGGTTCGCCATCTGGCGCCTTGAAGTCAATGCCATTTTTAGTACGTATGAAGGCTATATGAGCGTTGGTTAATGATTTAACCCTGCCATGGGGTATGGCCACCCCTTTCCCCAGGCCTGTTGAGCCTAATGATTCTCTATCTTGCAGGCAAGACTGAACCAATGTTGCTGAGATACCGTGGTTTTTTTCAAATAATGACCCAACAAATGCGAATAATTCTTCCTGTGAAGAAATATCAATATCAAGGGCGATATTGGTGGGGGTGATTAGTTGGGCCAAGGTGTTCATGTGTGCAGTGCATTATAAGATTGCCTTGGCCTATTTAATCAAGTGTTTTTAATCGTTTGATGGTGATGATTTTGAACTTTTTCTTTATGTTTGATGATTTGGCGATCTAATCTATCTACCACTAGGTCCATGGCGTGGTACATGTCGGCATGATGAGCCTCAGCAAAAATGTCTTTACCTTTGAGGTGAATAGTAATTTCTGCGTGATTTCGCAATTCCTTCTCTTTTTCATTATTAATTGCAAGAATCGCCGAAACCGTTTGAACTTGATCAAAATGGCTTAGTACGCGCGCAAGCTTATCTTCAAGGTGTGAGCGCATGGCTGGGGTGATTTCTACATGATGACTTGTGATTTTTAAATTCATGTTTTTCCCTTTTTTATTTCCTACGCAAATGAACAGCAGGGATGCGTAGGGATTCCCTGTATTTGGCGATTGTTCTTCTAGCAACAACAAAACTTTTTTGTGCCAAAAGATCAACAATTTGTGTGTCTGATAAAGGTTTAAGAGGATTTTCTTCTTCAACTAATTGCTTAATAAGCGCTCGAATGGCAGTTGAGGAAACTGACCCACCGCTGTCTGTACTTACTTGACTGCCGAAGAAATATTTAAACTCGAAGCACCCCATTGGAGTTGCCATGTATTTTTGAGTGGTGACTCGCGAGACTGTAGATTCATGCATGCCAATGGTGTCTGCAATTTCTCGCAAAACCAAGGGTCGCATGGCTATTTCGCCATGATTGAGGAAATTTTGCTGCCTATCCACGATAGCTCTTGCCACTTTTAAGATGGTTTCACTTCTTTGTAGCACATTTTTAACCAACCATCTAGCCTCTTGTAGTTTTTGGTTAATACCCTCTATGCCGTCTCGACCTTTATTTTCTCTAATGACTTTTGCGTATTCTTCGTGAATGCTGATTCGAGGTGTTGCATCAGGGTTGCTCACTGCCACCCAAACCCCATTATTTTTTTTAATAATGACATCTGGAATCAGTGTGCTATCGACTGCTTCATTGAATTCTTCAATGGGGTTATGTCTTAAGCTTTTAATTAAAGAGACTGCAGATTCAAGCTCTGCGTCAGAAATTTTGAGAATTTTCTTTAGTCTGGACCAGTCTCTGGTTGCCATGATTTCTAAGTAGCCTTGGCAAATGGCATGCGCGATTTGCCAAGGCTTGTTTAATCGGTCGGCATCTTTGCAATTTTCTAATTGAAGTTTTAGGCATTCTGCTAAGTCTCTTGCGCCGACACCTGGTGGGTCAAGATGCTGAAGTCGAGATAGTGCGCGCTTGGTTTGTTCTAGCTCGCCACCATCCTCCAAGTCTATATATGGAGAAAATTCCTCGGCTAATTCCTCTAAGCTTGAGCTGAGATAACCCCTGTCATCTAGATTCCCAGCAAGTAAGCCTACCAACGCCTTCTCTTGATCAGAAATTCTTAGGACTCTTATTTGTCCAAGCAAGTGGTCTAACAATGTTTCTGGCGCTTTTATTTTTGCAAAGCGATCATCCTCTTCATCCCATTCGGCATGATTTTTGGGTGAGCTAATGCTCAAGTGTGATAACTGAGATATGGGCTCTGTGGGTGCGATTGATGATTCTGATTGGTATTCAATCAAGGGGTTTTGCTCAGCTGCTTGTATTAACTCCTGTTCTAACTCAATCGCTGACAGTTGCAACAACTTGATGGATTGCTGCAGTTGTGGGGTCAGTGTTAGGTTCTGCGAGAACCTTAGATTGAGAGAAGTCTTCATGATGCAGTCATTTTAGACTGCCTAACATAGATTGGTATGAATTTTGCTTATTAAGTTGTTGATCGAAATTACATTCTGAAGTTTTCGCCTAAATACACTTTTCGAACAGCCTCATTTCCAATAATTGATTCGGGTTTGCCTGATGCTAAAACTTTGCCTTCGCTAATGATGTATGCGTGATCACAAATGCCCAGAGTTTCTCGTACGTTATGGTCTGTAATTAAAACGCCAATTTGACGATCTTTAAGAAAACGAACAATTCTTTGAATTTCACCAACTGCAATTGGGTCAACGCCTGCAAATGGCTCATCAAGCAGAATAAATTTTGGCTCAGATGCAAGTGCTCTAGCAATTTCAACGCGTCGACGTTCGCCGCCAGATAAAGACATGGCTGGGTTGCTACGTAGATGACCTATTTGTAGTTCTTGTAATAAAGAATCTAAGCGTCTTTGAATTTCATTCTTAGAGAGAGGTTGGCCATTCTCTTCTTGTAGCTCTAAAACTGCTTGAATGTTTTCCTCAACGTTTAGCTTTCTAAATACCGATGCTTCTTGTGGCAAGTACGACAAGCCTAGCTTGGCTCTTTCATGAATCGGCAGGTGGGTAATAGTTTGGCTATTCAGTGTGATCTCGCCACCATCTAAAGGAACAAGGCCAACAATCATGTAAAAAGAAGTTGTCTTACCTGCACCATTGGGCCCGAGTAGTCCAACCACTTCACCACTTTTAACCTCAATACCAACATCTATAACAACAGTGCGAGCACCATATTTTTTTTGCAAGCCAAAAGCTGTTAAAACGGATTGTGAGCTCATTGTGAGATGTTCCTTGAAGATTCTTTTCTGCGCGGAGATAAAGTTGATTTAACTAGTTTCTCAGAGAGGGCATTATATTTTTCTGTTTGACCATCGTAATGAATGCGGTCTCCATTCACTCGGTCTGATATTTTTGTGCCACTTAGTTGACTCATTTTGGCTTTACCCACTAAAACAGCTGTTTCGGATTTGGCGTCATACTGGATCCAGTCAGCTTGACCCTCAATGTACTCATCTAAGCCAGTGTCACGCCTTTGTCTTAGCGTAGCTATGCCGCCTGGTTTAGCAAAAATAGTGGCTAGTTGATAACCTTCTGGGTCAATTTTGACGTGTGCTTTTTCGCCCCTAATAATAAGGGTGCCTTTGATGAGCAGAACATTATTCTCTAAGTGGTAAATTTGATTGACGTCATCAAATTGAGCTTTGTCAGAGCTAAGCGCTATGGGCTTATCTTTATCAGCCTTTTCGGCATGGACATGCGCAATGCTGGTGATTGCTACCAGCATGATTAAAGTTTTTAGCGGGAATAAAAATTTCATCTAGTACCGCCAGTATTCTCAGATTCAATACGTCCCTTTACTTGGCCGATCATGGTGAGCTTTTGTTGAACATTGTCAAAGATTGCACCTTCTTGTGAGGTCATCACTGATAAACCTTGCTCTAAGACCACAGGTAACGTTGTTTTAACAATGTCCTCGTTCATTAGAACTGTAAATTTATTAGAGCTCATTAATAAGCGAGCACTGCCTGCTTGAGTTGCAGTGGCGACTTGTGCCGGTCTTGTTAGATTTGCGTTGCCAACCATATCCAATACCGTCATATCGCCATTCAAAAAACCTTTATCAGAGCGAACAGTGATAGGTGGTTTGGTGGCATGAAAACGTCTTGCGATGGGTTGAAAGATTTCTGAGCTTGCGTCATCTTCATAATGAATGAGACGTTGTCCGACGACGCGATATAGGGCGTTACCCTGTGGGCCAAGAGTAGTTACAACAATGCCATCCATGATGTAATCAGGCACATGTCTTTTCCCTTTGATGATTTCAATATCTGGGGTGTTGGTTTGAACTAGCCAGTATGTACCGAGCGTTAGCAAGCCCATTAAGAAAATGGGTAAAAACTTAAGCGCTGATGCCATCAATCCCATATTTATAAAGACTCTTGAAGTAACCGCTCGTAATTGTTTTGCGCCTTCAAGATTAGGTCACATAACTCTCTAACGGCTCCGTGACCGCCAATTTTTTGTGTGATGTAGTGAGTACGTTTTTTTACTTCGTCGTGTGCTTGATTTGGGCAAACGGCTAGATGAACTTTTGGCAGGATCGATAAATCTGGCCAATCATCCCCCATAGCAGCAGTTTCTGATAACTTGTGACCAGTTTTCTTTAATAAAAGTTCTAGGGCTTCATATTTATTGCTAACACCCATTTGTACTTCTTTGATACCGAGTTCTTTGGCTCTACCTTCGACCATGCCAGACGATCTGCCAGTGATAATCGCAACAGTGACACCTGTTGATTGCAGTAATTTGATGCCATGTCCATCCAAGCTATCAAATGTTTTTAGGAATTCTTTCCCATCTGACCCAACTAGTAGGCTTCCATCTGTAAGTACACCATCAACATCTAGAACAAGTAATTTGATATTGGCAGCTCTCTCAATAGCTTGCGGATGATTTGCAAGAGGATTGGTTACCATTGGATTAAATGCATTTGTCATATTAAATAACCTGGGCTGCAAAAAGATCATGCAAGTTAAGCGCGCCTAGTAGACGATGTTGACCATCAACGACAACTAATTGATTGATGCGGTGGCGCTCCATCATTTCAACAGCTTCAGCTGCTAATAAATCAGGGGAAATTGTTCTGGGGTTTGCTGTCATGGCAGATTTAAGAGAAATATTCTGGAACTGAATATTTTTCTCGATCAAGCGACGTAAGTCACCATCTGTAAAAATACCTAAAACTTTATTTTCATCATCTGTCACAACAGTCATGCCCATTCGTTTTGCTGTGATTTCTAATAGGGCATCTGTGATGCTGGCATTGATATTAATTTTAGGAGCCTCAGAGCCGCTTCTCATGACATCTCTGACATGAGTGAGCAATTTTCTGCCTAAGCTGCCGCCAGGGTGGGATCTTGCAAAGTCTTCTGGTTTGAATCCTCTGGCATCAAGAAGAGCCACAGCTAATGCATCTCCCATAGCCAGCGCAGCAGTTGTGCTGGCTGTGGGTGCCAAGTTAAATGGGCACGCTTCTTTTTCTACGGCTACATTGAGGTGCGAGTCAGCTAGCACTGCCAAAGATGAATTTGGATTACCTGTTAAAGCAATTAGTTTGGCTCCAGTGCGTTTAATGATTGGAACAATGGCTGTTAGCTCACTTGTTTCACCAGAGTTTGAGAAGGCTACAAATACATCATGTTGTGTAACCATGCCCAAATCGCCATGACTTGCTTCTGCTGGATGCACAAAAAATGCCGGTGACCCAGTAGATGCAAAAGTTGCAGCAATTTTTCTGCCAATGTGACCAGATTTACCAATTCCTGAAACCACTACGCGACCAGTGCAGGCTAATAAAATCTCAATCGCGTGAGCAAATTGCTCAGCATTCTGATTTGTTAGGTTTTTCTGCAGGGTTAGTATGGCCTCGCCTTCAATAGCTAAAGTTTCTCTAGCAAGGTCAATGGCTCTTTGTCTTTGCAGGTCGGTTTGTTTGTTCATAACAGAAGTATATGTCTTTAGCCTTATTTCAATAAGGGGGCTAAGTACTTGCCGGTATAACTTTTTGCTACTTTAGCAACATTTTCGGGGGTTCCTACGGCAATAATTTCACCGCCACCGCCACCACCTTCTGGGCCTAAATCAATAATCCAGTCAGCCGTCTTAATGACATCGAGGTTGTGCTCAATGATGACAATTGTATTCCCATGCTTTTTTAGGGTATGTATTACTTTTAAAAGCAGTTGAATATCGTGGAAATGCAGTCCAGTAGTGGGCTCGTCAAGAATATATAGGGTCCTACCTGTATCACGTTTAGATAGTTCAAGAGATAGCTTGACGCGTTGGGCCTCTCCGCCAGATAAAGTGGTTGCACTCTGGCCTAGCTTGACATAACCAAGACCAACATCAAGAAGTGTTTTTAGTTTTCTCTTGACAGTAGGAACGGCATCAAAAAACTCGTGAGCCTGTTCGATTGTCATGGATAAAACTTCGTGAATATTTTTGCCTTTGTAGCGAATATCTAATGTTTCACGGTTGTATCGTTTGCCATGGCATACATCACAAGGAACATAGACATCGGGTAAAAAGTGCATCTCAACTTTTAGAACACCATCACCTTCACAGGTTTCGCATCTGCCACCACGAACGTTAAACGAGAATCGACCAGCCTCATAGCCTCTTTCTCTTGCAGCAGGTACACCGGCAAATAACTCTCTAATTGGAGTAAATAAACCAGTGTATGTTGCAGGATTGGATCTTGGTGTTCTACCGATTGGTGATTGATCAACGTTAATCACCTTATCAAAATGTTCTAAGCCCTGAATTTCTTTGTGTTCAGCAGGCTCTGCATTCGAACCATAAAGATGTTGAGCAACAGCATGATGAAGTGTGTCGTTGATTAAGGTTGACTTGCCTGAACCTGAGACACCCGTAACGCAGGTCAACAAACCTAGAGGAATTTCAACGTCAACATTTTTTAAATTGTTGCCAGTGGCGCCAATAATTTTTAAGTTTTTATTGCTAACGGCGGTACGATTTTTAGGTACTGCGATTGATTCCTTGCCAGATAGATATGCGCCCGTTAGTGATGTCGGGTGTTCCTGAATTTCTTTTGGCGTGCCCTGAGCAATAATTTTTCCACCATGCTCGCCAGCGCCTGGGCCAATATCAATCACGTGATCTGAGGCGCGAATCATGTCTTCGTCATGTTCAACAACTAAGACAGAGTTACCCAAATCTCTCAAATGCTTGAGTGTGCCAATGAGGCGATCATTATCGCGTTGATGTAGGCCAATAGAAGGTTCATCAAGAACATACATGACGCCAGTTAATCCTGAACCAATTTGTGATGCCAATCTAATACGCTGGGCCTCGCCGCCTGACAACGTATCCGCACTTCTGTCCAAGGATAAATAATCAAGACCAACGTCATTTAAGAAGCTTAGGCGGGAACTGATTTCTGAAATAATTTTTCCAGCAATTTCCTTTTTTGCACCTTTTAGTTCTAGTGTCTTGAAATAGGTAAGGGCTTTGCCTAACGGGAGATTACTAATTTCATAAATAGCACGAGATTGAGAGCCATCACCCACTTTGACGTTTCTTGCCTCTGTTCTCAGGCGTGTACCTTTACATGTTGGACAAGGTTTATTGTTTTGATATTTGGCTAACTCTTCTCTAACGGTTGCTGAATCTGTCTCTTTGTAGCGTCTTTCAAAATTTGCAACAATGCCTTCAAAGGCATGCTCGCGCACAATGACTTTACCCTTTTCATTGAGATATTCGAATGGAATATCTTGATTTCCTGAGCCAAAAAGAATTAAGTCTTGAGCTTTCTTGGGTAGTTCTTCAAAAGGCGCTTCTAAATCAAAGTTGGCATGTTTTGCTAAATTTTGTAGAAGCCTAAAGTAAAACTGATTACGACGATCCCATCCCTTGATTGCACCTGATGCTAGAGATAGTTCTGGGTGTGCAACAACTCGTTTTGGATCAAAGAAAGTAATGTGACCTAAGCCATCACAACTTGGGCAGGCGCCCATTGGGTTGTTAAATGAAAACAATCTTGGCTCAAGTTCTTGCAGTGAGTATGAGCAAACAGGGCATGCAAATTTACTGGAGAAGAGTTGTTCTTCGTTTGAATCCATCTCTAATGCAATCGCTCGACCATCTGCCAGTCTTAGTGCAGTTTCAAATGATTCCGCCAAGCGTTGTTGAATATCGGCTTTAACTTTGATGCGATCAATCACAACATCAATGGAATGTTTTTCATTCTTTTTTAATTTTGGCAAATCATCTACTTCATATATTTTTGCGGTGGCATGTTGTGCAGTACCGCCGCCTGAGCGAACTCTAAAGCGAACAAATCCCTGGGCTTGTAGATCTTCAAATAGGTCAACGTGCTCACCTTTACGCTCACTTACCACGGGTGCCAAAATCATCAGCTTTGTATCTTCTGGTTTTGCCATAACGGTATCTACCATTTGAGATACGCTTTGTGCTTCTAGAGGTAAATGGTGCTCTGGGCAGTGAGGTGTGCCAGCGCGGGCAAAGAGCAATCTTAGGTAGTCATGGATTTCTGTCACAGTACCCACTGTTGATCGTGGATTGTGACTTGTTGCTTTTTGTTCAATAGATATTGCGGGCGACAAACCTTCAATAGAGTCAACATCAGGTTTTTCCATAAGTTGTAAAAACTGTCTGGCGTAGGCGGAAAGTGACTCAACGTAGCGACGTTGACCTTCCGCGTACAAGGTATCAAAAGCTAAAGAGCTTTTGCCTGATCCAGATAGCCCAGTAATGACCACCAACTGGTCTCTAGGGATATCTAAGTTGATGCTTTTTAAGTTGTGGGTGCGTGCACCCCTAATTTTTATCGTATCCATGATTTTTCTTTGCGTAACCAGTTAATATAGCTCTTCTTTATGGAAAAATCAGAACTTCGCGCATCTTTGGCTTTAGCCGGTATTTTTGCCCTACGCATGTTGGGTCTTTTTTTAATCTTGCCGGTATTTAGTATTCACGCCAAATCCTTGTCTGGCGGGGATCAGGCCCTTTTAGTAGGTTTGGCTTTAGGCATCTATGGTTTTGTGCAGGCTTGCTTACACATACCTCTTGGAATGCTGTCAGATAAATACGGTCGTCGCCCTGTTGTGGTTCTTGGTTTGGCATTGTTTGTCTTGGGAGCTTTTATTGCAGCCAGTCATGACGACTTAGTTTGGATAACAACCGGTAGGGCGATTCAAGGGGCGGGTGCAATTTCTGCTGCTGTAACAGCATGGTTAGCTGATTTAACCAGGGAAGAGACTAGAACTCGAGCTATGGCGATGGTGGGGGGCAGTATTGCGCTTACTTTCGCGCTATCTTTGGTTGTCGCCTCCCCTTTGCATCAATCAATTGGTTTGGATGGGATGTTCAATGTCATGGCTTTTTTAGGTATCGGAGCCTTGTTAATAGCCCTATTTGTGGTGCCAGAGCAAAGCAAGTCAAGCCAAACCCCGTTTACAGCAAAATTTTCAGAAGTTTTTTTTAATAAAGATCTTTTTCGCCTTAATGTGGGCGTGCTAGTTTTGCACGCTGCCCAAATTGCTCTATTTTTAACTTTGCCAAGGTTGTTGGCTCGAGCTGATTTGCCTTTATCTGCGCATTGGCAGCTCTATTTGCCAGCTGTTTTAATCTCTTTTGCATTCATGGCTCCTATCATCATGATGAGTGAGAAGCGAAAACGTATGAAGCCAGCATTTATTTTGGGCATTACTGCCATGTTGATAGCTCAACTAATGATGGCTAATTTTATTGGTCTACCTGGTTTAGCTTTAGCGGTATTGGTTTACTTCATTGGATTTAATATTCTTGAGGCTATGCAGCCGTCACTAGTTTCTAGATGGGCTAGCCATGCAAAAGGTACGGCTTTGGGTATTTACAACACCACTCAATCAACTGGTTTGTTTTTGGGTGGTCTCTTGGGTGGTTGGCTATTACAGAATTGGGGTGAGGCATCAGTTTTTTATGCCTGCTCAGCCATGATATTTGCCTGGCTTATAATTGCTTTATCTATGAGAGAGTTGCCTCAAAAACCTGTCGAAGGTTGAGTTTGAGGCTTTAACATAGATATGAATCATTTAATTTCGGTACAACAAATTTTTTCTTCGGGAGACAAAGATGGCATCAGTAAATAAAGTAATTATTGTGGGTAATGTTGGCCGTGATCCAGAAACTCGTCGCCTACCTAGTGGCGATGCAGTAACAAATATTTCAATTGCAACTACAGATCGTTATCGCGATAAGCAATCTGGCGAGATGCGTGAAAACACAGAATGGCACAGGGTTGCATTCTTTGGCAAAGTAGCCGAAGTTGCAGAGAAGTATTTGAAAAAAGGTTCTCAGGTATATGTTGAAGGCCGTTTACGTACACGCAAGTGGACGGATCAAAGTGGTCAAGAAAAATACTCTACTGAAATCGTTGCCGAAACAATGCAAATGTTGGGTGGTCGTGCACCAGGCTCTTCAGATGGTGGCTCACCATCAATGGCAGCGCCTAAATCATCTGCGCCAATGAGTAGCCCTAGTCTTGGCGATATAGACGACGATATTCCGTTTTAATTTCTATTGACGTGAGTGGCGCTTGTTATCAGGCCACTCTGCGTTGTAATCAGCTCTGAATGGGTTGATGTCAATGCCGCCTCTGCGAGTGTATCGGGCATAAACCGATAGTTTGCTAGGGTGGCATTTATTTTTAATATCGATGAATATTTTTTCTACGCAATGCTCATGAAACTCTTGATGCTCTCTGAAGGCAATCAAGTAACGTAGCAAACCCTCTTCATTAATCGTGGGACCTGCGTAGTTGATTTGTACGCTGGCCCAGTCTGGTTGTCCAGTGACTGGACAGTTTGAGCGAAGTAGGTGGGTTACTAAAGTTTCTTCTACTAAGCCCAGGCTTGAGTCGGAACTAAGTAAATCTGATGTTGGTTTTTGCGAAGGATTAATCTCAAGATCTAATCGATCTAAAAGTTTTCCTGGAACCTCTTTCATTCCGCAGGCGCTCTGTGATTCTGGGCTGTGGAGTTGCACTGTAACTGTGGCGCCAGCTGCCTTTGATAAATCTTTTTTAAGAGTATCAATTAGTTCATCGTTAGAGTGAAAGCGATGATTATTTAAGCTATTTAGATAAAGTTTCCAAGATTTTGATTCGATGATGTTGGGGGAGTTGGCTGGCACCATAAATGTGGCAATCGCCAGCTGAGGTTTGCCTTTAGCATTTAACCAACTCAACTCATAAGCATTCCAAATATCAACACCAAAAAAAGGTAATGATTGAGACTGGATGCCTAATTTGGCTCGATTTTCATCTCTACTAATTGGAAACAGTAAATCTGGGCTGTATTGATTCGGATTTTCCGAGTTTTTACCCAGTGGAGCGTGCTCTAAATGACTCATGATTATTTTTTAATTTGATTGGCAATGCCAGATAGAACTTGACCTGTTGGAGCAACATCTGAAGCTAATTCGCAATGCCCTAATTGATCATCAAAAAAGAAGTCAGGTTGAAATTCTTTTAAAAAATCTTTTTTCGCTAAGCCGCCTAGAAACATGGCCTCATCCACTGTCACGCCCCACGCCATCAGAGTTCTGATTGCTCTTTCGTGCGCAGGTGCAGATCGTGCAGTTACCAGTGCCGTTCTAATTCGCATAGGGTGATTATCTTGTTTCGTTGCGTTCTGGAGGCGATGTAAAGCTTCCAGTAATGGCTTGAATGGACCTGGCGGAAGAGGTATTTCAACCTTTTTGCTTTCATGTGCCACAAAAGCATCTAGTCCTTTACTTTGAAAGACTTGCTCAGCTTCATCAGAAAACAACACAGCATCTCCGTCAAAGGCAATACGAATCTCATCAGGATTGGACTCTGCAATTTGCTTACTTTGAGGAAAAACCATCGCTGCAGGAAAGCCGGCATCAAGGGTTGCTCGCACATCATCTGCATTTGCAGACAAGAATAGATTGGCTTGCAATGATTTGAGGTAGTGATAGGGAGGTCTGCCGCGAGTGAATACTCCACGCTCAATAGCTAACCCAACACTTTTTGCAGATCTAAAAACTCTTAAGCCGCTCACTGGGTCATTTCTTGAAAGAATGACCACTTCAACCATTTGCTGTTTACCTTGGTTAAAGCCAAGTAACTTTTTTACTAGCGGATATGCAACACCTGGTTTGGCAGCTTGATCGATACGCTCAAGTTGCAATTGCATGTATGCACTGTCATCTGTGGCTTCAAAAATTTGATTTTCTTCTTCGAAGTTAAAAAGAGCCCTTGATGAGATGGCTACAACAAGTTTTCCATCTAATGAGAAAGCCATTTTTAAGCTAGGAAAAGTTTGTAGGCAGGGTTATCACTTTCATCCCAGTGAGGATAACCAAGACCTGCTAAGAATTTTTTCAGCTCTTTTTTATCGCTACTTGGAACTTGAATGCCCACCAAAATTCGGCCATAGTCGGCGCCATGATTTCGGTAATGAAACAAGCTGATATTCCAGTTTGGAGCCATGCTCGTTAAGAACTTCATTAGCGCCCCAGGTTTTTCTGGGAATTCAAAGCGGTAAAGCAATTCATTTTTTGCAAGAGTTGATCGCCCGCCTACCATGTGGCGCAGGTGAGATTTGGCCAATTCATCGTGCGTCAAATCAATTGTGTCAAAACCAGACTTTTTGAAAGACTTTGCTATTTGGGTGCTGTCAGTCGCTTTTTGTGTAGCAATGCCTACAAAGATGTGGGCTTTATCAGAGTCAGCAATGCGGTAGTTAAATTCTGTGACGTTTCTGTCGCCTAACAATTCGCAAAAGCGTCTAAAAGAACCTCTTTGTTCTGGAATGGTCACAGCAAAAACAGCTTCCTTAGCCTCACCAACTTCTGCGCGCTCAGCAACGAATCGCAAGCGGTTGAAGTTAATATTTGCACCACAAGCAACCGCTACCAAGGTTTTATCTTTGCATTTCTCGCGTTCTACATATGATTTCAGACCGGCTAGCGCAAGAGCGCCGGCGGGTTCAAGAATGCTTCTTGTGTCAGTGAATACATCATTGATTGCTGCGCATATCGCATCGGTATCTACCGTGATTATTTCATCAACAACCTCTTGACATAACCTGAAGGTCTCTTTTCCAACAAGTTTGACTGCTGTACCGTCAGAGAATAGGCCAACATCTTTTAGTTCAACTCTTTTACCTGCCTCTAAAGATTTTTTCATCGCATCAGAGTCAACGGTTTGCACGCCAATAACTTTAATGTCAGGGCGAACAGCTTTGATGTAGGCGCCAACACCAGCAACAAGACCACCCCCTCCTATTGCAAGGAAGATGGCATCAATAGGTTCTTGATGTTGTTGCAATACTTCCATCGCAATCGTGCCTTGACCTGCGATGACATCTGGATCATCAAATGGGTGAACAAATGTAAGGTGATGTTTTTTCTCTAGTGCTAAAGCATGTTGATAGGCATCGCTATAAGACTCGCCGTGAAGCACGATTTCTACAGAGTTACCACCTCTGGATCTTACGGCATCAATTTTTACTTGTGGCGTGGTCGTAGGCATCACAATGATTGCCTTGCAACCCAATTTGGCAGCTGAAAGAGCTACACCTTGAGCGTGATTACCTGCTGAGGCTGCAATTACCCCACGTTTTAAATCAGCTGAATTAAGGTGCGCCATTTTGTTATAGGCGCCTCTGAGCTTGAATGAAAATACTGGTTGGTTATCTTCGCGCTTGAGTAAGACCTTATTTTTGATTCGAGCTGATAAGTGTGAGGCAAGCTCAAGCTCGGTTTCTCGAGCAACGTCATATACCTTAGCGGTTAGAATTTTTCTTAAATAATCTTTTGGCATCCTGTGAGCGTATCACGTCATCAGCCTAAAATGACCAAACATGGAAAGCAATTTACATAATTTTTTAGTTTGGCTCTCGTTACCTATTGTTGGGTTGCCGGCAGTATTTACGGTTTCATTTGTATCAGCCACCTTGTTGCCAATGGGGTCTGAACCGGTTTTGTTCGGCTATTTAAAGCTCAATCCCGATATGTTTTGGGTGGCAATATTAGTTGCCACAATTGGTAATACTTTGGGGGGGATGCTGGACTGGTTGATGGGCTTTGGTGCTAGTAAAGCTCATGAGAAGTTATTGGGTCCTAAAGAGCATAAGTTATTGAAATGGTTCGAAAAATTAGGTCCTCAAGCCCTACTCTTGTCGTGGTTGCCGATAGTGGGTGATCCATTGTGCGCTGTGGCAGGTTGGCTGCGGTTGCCATGGCTACCTTGTCTAATGTACATGGCTATTGGTAAGTTTTTACGTTATCTCACCATGACATATGCATTATTGATGGTGCCAGATGGCTTTTGGAGTGCTATTGGGCAATGGCTGGGCCTAATTTAATCGCCGCAATATGGACATGTTTTAAAGGGTTATTCAAGAATGAGACGGCTAGGCTCATAGTCCTTTAAAATAGCGTTTTAGTTAAAGCCAGTGATATGAACGCACCTTTGCCCCTCAATAGCTTTGCTGAGCATGTCCAAAATGCTCCGCGTTTGCGTGAAATTCCCTATAACTACACATCTTTCTCAGACAGAGAGATTGTCATTCGTTTGTTGGGCGAGCAAGCATGGCAAATCTTGGATGAATTAAGGTCTGGTCGTAAAACAGGTCGATCAGCCAGAATGCTTTACGAAGTTTTGGGTGATATTTGGGTTGTGCAACGCAATCCTTATTTACAAGATGACTTATTGGATAACCCGCATCGTCGTAAGCAATTGATTGAAGCTTTGCATCATCGCTTAAGAGAAGTTCAAAAGCGTATGACAACTGACTTGGCTGACAAAGTTGGCAAGTTGGTAAGTAGTGCAAAAGATGCTGTTGAATTTTTCAATGCTGAATTTGATCGTGTTGCTGTTTTACGCAAGCGAGTGAAAAAAGTATTAGGCAAATACACTGCCGCAGACAACATTGCCTATGACGGTTTGGCGCGTGTTTCTCATGTGACAGACGCTACAGACTGGCGCGTTGAGTATCCATTTGTAGTTTTAACACCAGACTCAGAGGGTGAAATACCTGGCTTGGTTAAGGGGTGTATCGAATTAGGTTTGACGATTATTCCTCGTGGAGGTGGTACTGGTTATACGGGTGGCGCTGTTCCACTCTCACCAATGTCAGCGGTCATCAATACTGAAAAGCTAGAAACACTGGGCGCTGTTGAGATGTTGCGTTTACCAGGTTTGGATCATGAAGTTGCAACGATTTATTCTGGTGCAGGTGTTGTTACAAAACGAGTTTCAGATGCAGCTGACAAGTCTGGCAATGTGTTTGCTGTAGATCCAACCTCTGCTGAAGCAAGTTGCATCGGCGGCAACATTGCTATGAATGCTGGCGGTAAAAAAGCTGTGTTGTGGGGTACTGCACTTGATAATCTTGCTTCATGGAGAATGGTTGATCCAGAGGGCAATTGGTTAGATGTAGAGCGCATTGGCCACAACATGGGCAAGATCCATGATGTTGACTTTGCAACATTTAAATTAACTTGGTCAGATGGTCTTTATGCCCCAGGTCTTCGAGTTATTAAAACAGAGGAATTAAAGATTGAGGGTAAACGTTTCCGTAAGGAAGGTTTAGGTAAAGACGTTACAGATAAGTTCTTGGCTGGGCTGCCTGGCGTTCAAAAAGAAGGTTGTGACGGCCTAATTACAAGTGCAAGGTGGGTGCTACATCGCATGCCTAAGCAAATACGAACAGTTTGCTTAGAGTTTTTTGGTCAAGCTCGTGATGCAATTCCTAGCATTGTCGAGGTAAAGGCTTATTTAGATCAACAAACTAAGCAGGGCGGAGCAATTCTTGCGGGACTAGAGCACTTAGATGAGCGTTATCTAAAGGCTGTTGGTTACGCCACAAAATCAAAACGTAATGTCTTGCCAAAGATGGTTTTAATTGGCGACATTGTTGGCGATGATGAAAATGCCGTGGCAACGGCTGCAAGCGAAGTGATTCGTTTGGCTAATACCAGAGTTGGTGAAGGTTTTGTTGCAGTCAGTCCGGAGGCGCGCAAAAAATTCTGGTTAGATCGATCAAGAACTGCTGCCATTGCTAAGCATACAAACGCATTCAAAGTGAACGAAGACGTTGTGATTCCTTTGGATCGCATGGGTGAATACACCGATGGTATTGAGTTAATTAATATCGAGTTGTCGTTAAAAAATAAGCTACAACTGTTAGATGAGCTTGAAAGCTTTTTTAGACAGGGTAATTTGCCTTTAGGAAAGTCTGATGATGGTCACGACATACCCGAGGCTGAAATGCTTGAGGGGCGTGTTTCGCAAGCATTGCAATTAATTGACACGGTTCGTGATGAATGGTCTGAGTGGGCAGGAAATATCAATCAGCATTTTTCTGGTTTGCAAGACAGAAGCTTGCGGGCCTCATGGAAACTAGAGGTTCGAGCTGAGCTGAGAAAAATTTTTAGCGGTGCTTCATTTGAACCCATCCTAAAAGAATGTGAAGCAATTCATAAACGAGTTTTACGTAGCCGAGTTTTTGTTGCATTACATATGCATGCTGGTGATGGAAACGTGCACACCAATATTCCAGTGAACTCTGATAACTACGATATGTTGCAAGATGCGCATCAAGCAGTTGATCGCATCATGAAGTTGGCTAGATCTTTAAATGGCGTAATTTCTGGTGAACATGGTATTGGTATTACTAAGCTTGAGTACTTAACTGAATCAGAAATCAAAGACTTTAGATCTTATAAATTGAAAGTGGACCCGGAAGGCCGCTTCAATAAGGGTAAGTTAATGCCCGGCGCTGACTTAAGAAATGCCTACACGCCAAGCTTTGGCTTGATGGGTCATGAGTCATTGATCATGCAGCAAAGTGACATTGGCAATATTGCATCTAGCGTTAAAGATTGTTTGCGCTGTGGTAAATGTAAGCCGGTATGTGCAACACATGTCCCGCGTGCTAATTTGCTTTACAGTCCGCGCAACAAGATTTTGGCTACATCATTATTGGTAGAGGCTTTCTTGTATGAGGAGCAAACAAGACGTGGCGTTTCCGTGAAACATTGGGAGGCGTTTGATGATGTCGCCGCACATTGCACGGTTTGTCATAAGTGCGTTACACCATGCCCAGTCAAAATTGATTTTGGTGACGTCACCATGAATATGCGCAACTTGCTGCGCAAGATGGGTCAAAAGCGTTTTAATCCAGGTGCGTCTGCAGCCATGTTCTTCCTGAATGCAACAAATCCAGAGACGATTCAATTAACGCGTAAGTTAATGATCGACTGGGGTTACAAGGCTCAAAGATTGGCTCATGATTTCTTGAAAAAGTTTGCTAAAGCTCAAACTGCTAAGCCACGTGCAACAGTGGGTAAGCCACCGGTACAAGAACAGGTCATACATTTTGTAAATAAAAAGATGCCTGGTAACTTGCCTAAGAAAACGGCTCGTGCTTTATTAGATATTGAGAACTCTGACATTGTTCCGATTATTCGGAATCCTCAAACTACTTCAGTAGATACGGAAGCAGTTTTTTATTTCCCAGGCTGTGGATCTGAGAGATTATTTTCGCAGGTTGGTTTAGCAACGCAAGCGATGTTGTGGCATGCGGGCGTTCAAACAGTATTACCACCGGGTTACTTGTGTTGTGGTTACCCTCAGCGCGGTTCTGGTGATTTTGATAAAGCCGACAAAATTATTACTGATAATCGAGTGCTTTTCCATCGCATGGCTAACACTCTAAATTATTTGGATATAAAAACCGTTGTGGTTTCTTGTGGCACATGTTACGACCAGTTATCTGGTTATGAATTTGACAAGATCTTCCCTGGTTGCAGAATTGTTGACATTCATGAGTTCTTGCTAGAAAAGGGCATTAAGTTAGAGGGTGCTAAAGGTGTTAGATACATGTATCACGACCCTTGCCATAGCCCAATGAAATTGCAAGACCCGCTCAAAACAGTGAATAGTCTAGTGACAACTGAAGATGGTACGGTTATTTCAAAAAATGATCGATGCTGCGGTGAGTCTGGCACGTTGGCAGTTACTCGATCAGACATATCTACGCAAATTCGTTTCCGCAAAGAAATTGAGATGCGTAAGGGTGCCGCTGATTTAAGAAGCAACTTTGACGGAGAAGTAAAGGTCTTAACAAGTTGCCCTTCATGTTTGCAGGGCCTGTCTCGATATAACGATGACTCTGAAACCAAGGCTGATTACATTGTTGTGGAAATGGCTAACCACTTGTTGGGTGAGGATTGGATGGCTAATTACGTGAAGAGTGCTAATCAAGGTGGTATCGAAAGGGTATTGGTTTAAAAGTTATGTCAAATAGAGCCCCATTGCCACAAAATATTGTGGTTCATCAACAATCGAAGGTTCTAGAGTTGGTGTATGGCACAGATGTTTATAAGTTGCCATTTGAGTTCTTGAGAGTGTGGTCGCCATCTGCTGAGGTTCGTGGGCATGGCGTTGGGCAAGAGACTTTGCAAACTGGCAAAAGAGATGTGTTGATTAATAACATTGAGCAGGTGGGGCACTATGCAATTAAGCCCGTCTTTTCTGACGGACATGATTCTGGCATTTACTCGTGGGAATACCTTTATGAGATGTGCCAAAACTATGAGGCTATGTGGCAAGACTATCTCGGTCGATTAGAAAAAGAAGGTGTTGATAGAGATGCACCTATGGCTAAAGATGCTGGTCACTCATGTGGACACTAATTAGATATGGCTCAAACACATTTTGGATATAAAACAGTTGATGAAACTGAAAAAGCTAGCAAGGTTGCCGAAGTTTTTCATTCTGTAGCTAACAAGTACGACATCATGAATGACTTGATGTCGGGTGGTTTGCATCGAGTCTGGAAGCATTTCACAATTAGTAAGGCTGCAGTTAAATTAGGGCAAAAAGTTTTAGATATTGCTGGTGGCACAGGCGACCTGTCCTTGAGTTTTGCTAAACAAGTTGGATTGGAGCGCGAAACTGGCGGTCAAGTGTGGTTGACTGATATCAACGCGTCAATGCTAGGGTTTGGTCGTAATCGTCTTTTAGACAAGGGCTACCATTTGCCCTGCGTTCAGGTGGATGCAGAACAAATTCCTTTTCCATCGAACTACTTTGACTTAACAACAGTAGCGTTTGGGCTTCGCAACATGACCCACAAAGATGTGGCGCTTAAGGAAATGTTGCGTGTGATTAAGCCTGGTGGGAAAGTCATGGTTTTGGAGTTCTCAAAACCAGTTGAGGCTCTTAAGCCAATTTATGATGCATATTCGTTCAAGATTTTGCCGTGGCTTGGTGAGAAGGTTGCGGGTGATGCAGATAGTTATCGATATCTTGCTGAGTCAATCCGTATGCATCCAGATCAAGAGACTTTAAAAACCATGATGGAAAGTGTGGGTTTTGATAAGGTTGAATATCATTCATTAACAGGTGGTATTGTTGCTCTTCACATTGGTTATAAGTATTAATTGATTATTTGCTTCATTTCAATAAAGAGGTTAAAGATGGTTTTGAAGAAAAGTTTTGTGTGTTTAGTTCTTTCTTCTTTTGTTTTAGCTGGTACATCATTCAATGCTGATGCTAAACGCTTGGGCGGCTCAAAGAGCATGGGTAAGCAGTCTCAAAGCGTGACCCAGAAGCAACAGGCTGCCCCAGCCCAACCGGCAGCTCCAGCAGTAGCGCCTGCACCAGCAGCAAAGCCAGCTCCTGCCGCGCCTGCAGCGCAACCTAAAAAAGGTTTTGGTATGGCTGGTATTTTGGGCGGTTTAGCGGCTGGCCTTGGACTTGGTTGGTTATTGTCACACTTTGGTTTGGGTGAAGCCGCGGCTTCATTCTTCATGGGTTTATTGGTTGTTTTGCTTGTGGTGATGGTGGGTGCGTGGTTGTTTAGACGTTTTTCTGGCAATCAAGCGACTTATAAGACAAGCCCTGCTGGAGGGCCAGCATGGGATGCTGATAATCGTTTTGATCGACAAGAACCTACATCGTCTGGTTCAGCTACCGTGAGTGCTCCTTCAGCATCTCCTGAAATCGATCCTGCTATTAAAAACTTTGATCAAGAGTCCTTCTTGATTAATGCAAAGAAACATTTTGTTCATTTACAAGATGCTTGGGATCAAGGTGATTTAGCAAAATTAAAAGAATTTGCCACCGCTGAGATGTTTGAGGAGTTGAGGCAGGATTTAGAAGCCAGAGCTACGTTACAAAACCGCACAGAGGTATTAACATTAGAAGCTGATTTATTAGGTATTGAATCGAGCTCTGATGTTTACATGGCGAGTGTGCGTTTCTCAGGGATGATTCGTGAGCAGTCTGATGGTCCCGCAGAATCATTTGTAGAAGTATGGAATTTAATTAAGCCTGTTAATGGCCAAGGTGGATGGGTGTTAGCGGGTATACAACAGTTGGTTTAATCTGAACGCAATAGTTAAAACTCTAAATTACTTACTGGCCCAAGATTCTTGGGCCAGTGACCTTTTGCGTAAGCATATTGGTAAAAAAGTTAAATTTATTCTTCCAATTACTCAAGTTTCACTACTTATTAATGACCAAGCTGAGTTTTCATTGGCAAAAGAGGATGACGAAGATCCTAATGTCACCTTAATCATTTCAGCAGATGTTTTAAATGCGTATATTGCTGGCGGCAAGGATGCTGCAGCTCAACACGTTAAAGTCTCTGGTGATGTCGATTTGGCGCAAGCAATGTCGAAGTTGGCTAGCCAACTTCGTTGGGAGTTTGAGGAAGATTTATCTAAGTTGGTCGGTGATGCCTTAGCTCATAGAATTGTTCAGTCGGCTAAAAAAGGTCGATCATTTGGTGAGTCAGCTATTAAAGATTTTGGTGCCAGCGTTCTGGAATATTTAGTGCATGAAAAGCCAACTCTTGTTAAGGCAGACGAATTGGTTCGTTATAAAGAAGATTTGCGTCGACTTCGAGATGACGTGGATAGGATTGAAAAACGTATAGAGCGTTTATTGGAGAAGTCTTCGTGAGGCAGTTTTTAAGGTTATTTAAAATTCTCTATACGATTTGGAGATTCGGTGTTCTAAAAGTTATTAGAGATAGCCTTAAGCCAGGTCTTATCAAGGTTGTTTTGACTGTCGCATCATGGTTGACGCCAGGATCATATACCCGTGGTGAGAGTTTGCGCTTGGCGCTAGAGGCGCTGGGGCCGATATTCGTTAAATTTGGTCAAGTGCTATCTACACGACGTGACTTATTGCCCACTGATATTGCTGATGAATTGGCAAAGTTACAAGATCAAGTGCCACCATTCTCCCAAGTAAAAGCGATGTCTTTGATTGAGGCTTCATTGGGCAAAAAAATATCAGAGGTATTTAGCTCATTTGATGAGAAGCCAGTTGCCAGCGCATCGGTAGCGCAAGTGCACTTTGCCGTTTTAAGAGGTACGGATAAATATCCAGAGTGGGAAGGCAAGCAAGTTGCCGTGAAAGTTTTGCGCCCGGGGATACTGCCAGTTATTGAGAGTGACTTGGCATTACTAAGAATGCTTGCGGGCTTAGTGGAAAAATTATGGCGTGATGGCAAGCGATTGAAGCCAAAAGAAAACGTTGATGAATTTGACACTTATTTACATGATGAATTAGACCTAATGCGAGAGGCTGCCAACGCAAGTCAGTTGCGCCGCAATTTTGAAGGTTCTAAAAAACTCATGATTCCTGAAATGTATTGGGATTTGTGTGGTCTTAATGTGATGGTCATGGAGAGAATGCATGGCATTCCTATCTCAAGATTAGAAGAGTTAAAGGCTGCAGGTGTTGATCTGAAGAAGTTGGCGTCTGATGGAGTTGAAATATTCTTTACGCAAGTATTCCATGATGGGTTTTTCCATGCCGATATGCATCCTGGAAATATTTTTGTGAGCGTTGCTCCAGAATCTTTTGGTAGGTATATCGCGCTAGATTTTGGAATTGTGGGGGCGTTATCTGATTCTGATAAGAATTATTTGGCCCAGAATTTTTTAGCTTTCTTTAATCGCAATTACAGACGAGTAGCTGAGCTACATATTGAATCTGGTTGGGTGCCAAAAGAAACTAGGGTAGAAGAATTAGAAGGTGCAGTCAGAGCGGTATGTGAGCCTTATTTTGATCGTCCGTTGAAAGAAATTTCGTTAGGTATTGTGTTGATGAGGTTATTTCAGGCTTCTAGAAGATTCAATGTTGAAATTCAGCCCCAGTTAACTTTATTGCAAAAAACTTTATTGAATGTTGAAGGTTTGGGGCGCCAATTAGATCCAGATATGGATTTATGGAAAACAGCCAAACCAGTTCTAGAGCGTTGGGTTGATCAGCAAATTGGCATTCGAGGATTTTTGGAGCGCATTAAAGACGAGGCGCCACACTGGGCTAAGTTAGTGCCTACTATTCCTAGATTGCTTGCTCAGTGGTTGGATAAGAGTCAAAAGCAGGATAAAGATGCTACCCAAGAGTTGATGCTTAAGCTTCTTTTAGAGCAAAAGCAAACTAGAAAATTGATCTGGGGAAGTATTCTTTTCTTGAGTGGTTTACTAGGCGGAACCTTATTTACGCTCACTTGGCTTAGCTAAGCCCTATAATTTCAAGCTTCATGAAAAAATATTTTATTGCTGGCATGCTGGTTTGGGCTCCTTTGGCCATCACTATTTGGGTGATGACTTGGGGGCTATCTGTGTTGGATGGGGTCTTTGGCTCAGTAATGAGCGCCCTTATGGCGATATTGCCATCTGCTCTAAAACCGGCTCTGCAGTCGTTCAGAGATTTACCAGGCGTTGGCATTTTGATTGTTTTGGCAATCATTTTGGCCACCGGTGTGTTTGCAGCTAATTTCGCTGGGCAATGGTGGATCAAGCTTTGGGATCGAATCATTACCCATATACCAATTGTTAAATCAATTTATTCAAGTGTGAAGCAGGTATCGGGTACGTTATTTTCAAGTAACGGTAATGCATTTAGAAAAGCAGTGCTTATTCCATATCCTAGAAACGGATCTTGGACGATAGCATTTGTAACGGGCACCCCTGCGGAAGAAGTTGCCACAAAATTAGGTGGCGAGCACGTCAATGTTTTTTTACCAACAACACCCAATCCAACTTCTGGGTTTTTTATGATTGTTCCGCGCGCGGACATCATTGAGTTAGAAATGAGTGTTGAGGAAGCGCTTAAGCACATTGTTTCAATGGGCTCGGTTCCCCCTTTAAGTCAATCAGTACCATCAGCAAAGTAGGAAGTTTTATGTCAATGCGTAGCCATCAGTGTGGCCAAGTCACAGAAGCCTTAATTGGACAAGAAGTTACATTAGCAGGTTGGGTCAATCGTCGTCGCGATCATGGTGGCGTTATTTTTATTGATTTAAGAGACCGAGATGGTTTTGTTCAAGTTGTTTGCGACCCAGATCGTGCCGATATGTTTGCAATGGCTGAGCAAGTGCGTAATGAGTTCTGTGTACAGATCAAGGGTTTGGTTCGTGCGCGTCCAGCAGGTACCGAAAATAATGATTTGGTTAGTGGCAAAGTGGAATTGTTGTGCCATGAGTTAAATATTCTGAACGCATCTATTACTCCTCCGTTCCAATTGGAGGATGACAATCTATCAGAGACTACTCGCTTGACTCATCGTGTTTTGGATTTGCGTCGTCCGCAGATGCAAAAGAATTTACGTTTACGCTATAACGTTGCTATTGAGACAAGAAAATATCTTGATCAAGCTGGCTTCATCGATATTGAAACACCAATGTTGACCAAGAGTACCCCAGAGGGTGCGCGTGACTATTTGGTGCCATCACGTGTACATGATGGTCAATTCTTTGCATTGCCTCAATCACCACAATTATTTAAGCAGTTATTGATGGTTGCTGGCTTTGATCGTTACTATCAAATTACCAAGTGTTTCCGCGATGAAGATTTGCGTGCTGATCGTCAGCCTGAATTCACACAGATAGACTGTGAAACGGCATTCTTAGACGAATATGAAATCAGAGATCTTTTTGAAAATATGGTTCGCCACATTTTCAAAACAGTCATGAATGTTGAGTTAGCCAACCCATTCCCGGTGATGCCTTACTCTGAAGCAATGGCTCGCTTTGGTTCAGATAAGCCTGATTTACGTGTGAAGTTAGAGTTCACAGAATTAACAGACGTTATGAAGGATGTTGATTTCAAGGTTTTCTCTGGCCCAGCTAATCAAGCTAATGGCCGTGTTGTTGGTTTGTGCATACCAGGTGGCTCAGTAATTAGCCGTAGCGATATTGATGATTACACCCAATTTGTTGGCATCTATGGTGCTAAAGGTTTGGCTTGGATTAAGGTTAATGAGATTGCTAAGGGTCGTGATGGCTTGCAATCACCGATTGTTAAAAATCTACATGACGCCGCAATTGCTGAGATTCTAAAGCGTACTAATGCAAAAGATGGCGACATTATTTTCTTTGGCGCTGATAAGGAAAAAGTTGTTAATGATGCAATTGGCGCATTGCGTTTAAAGATTGGTCATTCTGCTTGGGCAAATGAGAATGGCTTGATGGAGCAGGTTTGGAAACCAATGTGGGTTGTTGATTTCCCAATGTTTGATTACGACGAAGATGCGGCTCGTTGGGTTGCTTGTCACCATCCATTCACAAGCCCTAAAGATGAGCATTTAAATTACTTGGAAACAGATCCAGGTAAGTGCTTGGCAAAAGCCTATGACATGGTTCTTAATGGTTGGGAAATTGGTGGCGGTTCAGTTCGTATTCATAAGGAATCTGTGCAGAGCCAAGTTTTCAGAGCTTTGAAGATTGGACCTGAAGAAGCTCAAGCTAAATTTGGTTTCTTGTTAGACGCATTGCAGTACGGCGCGCCTCCACATGGTGGTATCGCATTTGGTTTCGACAGATGGTGTTCTCTGTTTGCGGAATTAGATTCAATTCGCGATGTTATCGCTTTCCCAAAAAACAATTCTGGAAGAGATGTGATGATTGATTCTCCATCTACAATTTCAAACGATCAATTGAAAGAATTAGGGATTAAAACCAATTAGTGGTTAATTCCTGAAATAACTGGTTTTGCTACTACTTGTACATTTCTTCTATAAGTAGTAGCACAATTATTAGGGTTGTTTTCTGTAACTTCTATATACCCTAATCCTAAAGTGTTCCATTTTACTTGTACGGTACTAGTTCCAGCTCCGGCAATAATTTGTCCCTTACTTACTGACCATGTATAGGTATTCATTGGGTTGTTTGTAATGGTATAAACATCAATTGTATTTACATCGCATGCAATACTATCGCCAGAAATTAATGGTGTAGGTTTTGCATAACTATAAATGAAAATAGTGTCTTCGAAACAAGAAATAGGACTTACTTCTAAAACTCTCAAAGTGTCTATTCCTATTGTAGTTTTATAGCTTATACTAGATGTTAATGGATTACTTGTGATAGCATTTTTTGATGAAGCCCAAGTGTAAGTATTCCCAGATACATTGTTTGTAGAGAATGTAACAGTGCTATCTATTTTGCAATACTTAGAAGCTCCGATAATTGATGGATTAGGTTTTGGAATACCTAATGTTAATATAGTGTCTCTAACAACATTTACATACCACCAAGTATTGATGGTGTTAACATTTCCAAAATCTGTGCTTGGCCATGGGTGACAAGCAACATCAGTACAACCATCTAAATT
>JALQYK010000117.1 GCA_023254115.1 Polynucleobacter sp. | reverse complement strand
TCATATGAGTTTGCTATAGTCACTCTCAGGTTCTTTGCTTTGGAAAGCATTCATGGATTCTTGGCTCAATGATTGGCCGTGGTGGGCACAGTTAGCTGTAGTTATTTTGTTACTTGCTATCTCTGCATTTTTCTCTATCACAGAGACAAGCATGATGGCAGCCAACCGTCACAGAATTAGACATTTAGCTAATCGAGGTCATCGTGGCGCCAAGAATACACAAGACCTACTCGGCAAAACTGAAGAGCTGTTATCTGTCATCTTGATTGGTAATAACGTTGTCAATACAATTGTTCCAGTATTACTAACAGCCATTGCCATTCATGCATTTGGTAATAATGGCTCGGTGTTATCCATTAGCACCGGTATAACTGCCGTACTCATCATCATTTTTTGCGAAATCACACCCAAGGTCATAGGCGCCACCTATCCCGAAAAAATTTCTATCTTCACAAGCTGGATTATCAAACCTTTAATTGTGATCTTAAAGCCAGCGATGCTGTTGATTAATCTATTTGTCACTGGCTTATTAAAGATTTTTAGGGTTGATACCAAATCCAATAGCAACCAACAAATGACACCAGAGGAGCTACGCTCAGTTGTGCTTGAGTCAACTCACTTCATACCTAATAAACATCGCAGTATTTTGGTCAATCTATTTAACTTAGAAAGTATTCAAGTTGACGATGTGATGACACCAAGATCCAGAATGGAAGTTCTAGACTTTTCCAAACCAATTGATGA
Source organism: Polynucleobacter sp. (assembly GCA_023254115.1). Classification (GTDB taxonomy): domain Bacteria; phylum Pseudomonadota; class Gammaproteobacteria; order Burkholderiales; family Burkholderiaceae; genus Polynucleobacter. Next base: position 9,813 of record JALQYK010000117.1, on the reverse strand, counting down.
TGTGATTCATCAGCTAGAAACTTGTTATCACAATAAGTTACCAGTATGCGATGAGGATTCTGACAAAATCATAGGCATTCTTGCTGTCCGTAAAGCCCTTAGCTTATTAGGTGATGAGGAACTTGAGCATCAGAATTTCCGAGATTTATTGAGTGAGCCGTACTTCATTCCAAGTGGAACACCTGTATTACAACAACTTCAATTCTTCCAAGAAAATCAAGAGCGCATTGGTTTAGTTGTTGATGAATATGGGATTGTTCAAGGATTAGTAACAATTGAAGATATTCTTGAGGAGTTGATTGGCGAGTTCACCACATCACTTCCTGACTTAGCCATCAAAACAAAATGGTTAGCCGACGGCACATACATTGCTGATGGTTCATCTAGCTTGCGAGATTTAAATCGACTACTCGACTTAAATCTGCCGACTGACGGCCCCAAAACATTAAACGGCTTATTAATTGAAACTCTTGAAGATATCCCAGACAACAACGTTAGCATCAAGATTGATGGAGTTGTAATGGAAATCATTCAGGTGGACGATCAAATTATAAAAACCGTTCGAATTTATCAACCGAATGTTTGAACAAGATGATGTCATTATTCATTTCTGGCAGAAGGTTGTTAATCAAGCTCTACAAATCAGAGCTAGTGACATTCATGTTGAACCAGAGAATGGCGTAAGTCACATACGCCTGCGCATTGATGGTCACCTAAAATACCTCACTAGCTCACCTAGCAACTGGCACGAAAGAATTGCTAGCCGCATAAAAATTCTTGCGCGTCTAGATATTGCTGAAAAACGACTGCCACAAGACGGTCAAATGTTAATTGGCTATCAGCAAGAAACCCCGACTATTGACTGTCGTATTTCCACATTACCAACTTTGCATGGCGAAAAAATTGTTCTTAGAATTTTGAATAAATCAGATGATGATTTAAATCTAAATATGCTTGGCTTTACGGATAAGCAGTTATTAGATTTAAAGCATGCGTTATCGCGCCCTCAAGGTTTTATATTGGTAACCGGCCCTACTGGCAGCGGCAAGACACACACCTTATATAGCTGCTTAAAACAATTGATGGATAACACCAAAAACCTCACCAGCATTGAGGACCCAATCGAGGTTCAATTAAAAGGTGTGAACCAAGTTCACATCAATGAAAAAGCGGGCTTAAGGTTTGATACGGCACTCAGAGCTCTTTTGCGACAGGATCCCGATGTGATTATGGTTGGAGAAATTCGCGATTTAAAAACAGCAGAAGTAGCATTCCAGGCAGCTGAAACTGGTCATTTGGTATTAGCAACCTTGCATGCTAATGATGCACCCAGCGCTTTCTGGCGTTTGAAGCAATTAGGAATTGGTCTTGATCAACTAGCCAACAATTTAATTTGTATTACTGCACAACGACTGGTTAGATTGTTTTGCCATCACTGTGCAGGAAAATCAATCATTGAAAGTAATCAGTCATGCCCAATTTGCGACGGCACCGGCTATAAAGGTCGAACTGGTATACACCAAGTGCTTCCAATCAATCATGATCTTCGCACCATGATTGAATCAGGTGCCACACTAACAGCCATCAATAACTACTGTCAGTCAAATCAAATTATTAGCCTGCAAGATAGCGCTCAGATATTAGTTGAAAGAGGTATTACTAGTGCGGCAGAAGCCATGAGATATGCCGCATGAAACAATTAAACCCAGCAGAGCAGCTAATTATCATCAAGCAGTTTTCCACACTTCTTGGGGCGGGCTTACCGCTACTTGACACCATCAATCTAATGAAGATGAGTGATGTAGCCAATCAACTAAAACAAGGATACACATTATCGGCATCATTTAAGAAGCTAGGTTTTGACATGTTTTGTATTGGGCTTATACATACAGGTGAAATCAGTGGATCATTAACCAACAGCTTTAAACAAATTGAGACCTACCTCAATAAAAAAATTGAGATAAATCGCAAAGTTAAAAAAGCACTTCATTACCCCACAATTGTTTTATTGACCTCATGCACCATACTTTGGGCAATACTCATATGGGTCATACCAAGTTTTGAACAAATGTTCGCCAATTTTCAAGCCGAACTACCAAAGCCAACCTTGCTTTTGATTACCGTATCTCATTGGTTCAAAGAATTTTGGATGATGATTGGATTGATAGTGATTTTTTTACTATTAGCATTTTTTCAAATATGGCAAAGATGTATACACGTACAAAAGAAAACTGATTTCTTACTATGTCGTCTACCAATTATTGGCCCAATCAGAAGAGCTTCATTGTTAGCACAATGGAGCAGAAATATCTCAACGTTATTGACCAGTGGCACACCTATCCTGGATTCAATCAGACAGACTGCTTTGATATCAAATGACTGGGTGATATTTAAATTATGCTCAGATATTGATGGCTTATTAAGTCAGGGATGGCCTCTTAGCGACTCTCTAGCCAGACTCAAAGTTACAAGCCAGTTTTTGAATGAGGCACAGTTACAACTAATTAGTGTTGGTGAATCTTCAGGCGAACTAAGTTCTATGCTAGACCTCATATCAAATCAGGCATCCACTCAATTAGATGAGTCAGTGGATGATTTAACTCAAAACCTAGAACCACTACTAATGATTGTCATGGGTCTGATCATAGGTATTTTGGTAATCTCTCTATACTTACCCATCTTTCAAATGGGGCAAATTCTTTGATAGAAATCATCTCAATCATTGTTGTCGTCATTTCCCTAGCAACACTAGCATGGATAGATTTGAAGACATTTCAGTTACCTGATGGACTGACTATTTCTCTTGCCGTCTATGGATTAATAGCTAATGGTTTATTGGGTTTAGGTTGGACAGATACGCTATCTGCCCTAATAGGTTGTGTCAGCGGCTACCTAAGCCTATATTTACTCAATCTGGCTTATTTCAAAATTAGAAAAATAAATGGTATCGGCATGGGTGATGCAAAACTACTCGCTGGCCTAGGTGCATGTCTTGGCTGGCAAAGTCTGCCATATATTTTGATGATTGCATCTACAACTGGTTTGCTAGGCGGCTATATTTGGCTTAAAGTTCATCAACAGAACTCATCACATGCATTTCCATTTGGACCATTTATTGCACTTGGTGGCATCATCACATTGATATGGCTAATATTCAACACACCTCTAAACCACCCAAGCACATACTAAGAGTTGGCTTAACCGGCGGCATTGGTTGTGGGAAAAATGCTGTTGCTGCACACCTAGAAAGTATGGGAGCACTGGTTATTGATACAGATTTAATTGCTCATCAAATAACTGGTCAGAATGGTCTAGCTATGCCAGCCATCAAATCCTCATTTGGCGAGGAATTTTTGCATTCTGATGGATCCTTAAATAGAGAAAAAATGCGTACCTTGGTGTTTAATGACCCCAAAGCCAAATTAGCTCTAGAGCAAATTACCCACCCATTGATTCATCAAAAAACACAAGATATGGCATCAGAGGGTATAAAACGACAACCCCCTTATGTTGTTTTTATGGTTCCGCTATTGATTGAGTCTGGGCAGTGGATCAATCAGACCCCGGCAAAAATTGACTATGTGGTCGTGGTCGACTGTAGCGAAGAATTACAGATTTCCAGGGTTCAAGCCAGAAATCAACTCCCCAAAGAGACTATCCAGAAGATCATTGCTAGTCAGGCAAGCCGTCACGAACGAATCAGCATCGCTGACTATGTCATCGAAAACAACGGCACGCTCGAAGAACTTGAGGTCGAGTCTAAGCGCTTACACCAAATACTTTTAAGACAGAAAAGTCACTAAAAACATACTTTTTTTGCCAAAAATCACAGATTTTCAGTCTAGAATATGACTCTGTGATTATTTATGAATACCCCTTCAACGAACTTGTCCGCAGTCTATTAAGACTCGAGTATTTGTTCGACCGTTTTGATTACTTTGTCGAAAAGGATGATGCTCGTGATCAGCATCAAGCAATTGCCATCCTTTTCGATTTAGGTGAAATCACAGCCCGCGCAGATTTGAAGTCAAGCTTGATGAAAGAACTTGATCGTCAAAGAAATAGTTTGATGTCTTTAAAAACTGCCGCCCAAATTAATCAAGATGTTTTATCTAAAACTCTGAATGACATGGATGGTATTTGGGGAAAGATTAATCAAACTGGTAAAACAAACGCACAAATTCTTGAAAGTGAATGGCTTAATCTCATTCGCTCACGCTTAAGTATTCCAGGTGGTACAAGCCCCGTAGATTTGCCAGCCTATTTTGCATGGCAATACACACCCGCTGATCAGCGTCGCCAAAGTCTTAAAAATTACGTTGCACCATTACTAGCATGGAAAGATGCCAGTCAAATGTTCTTAAAGCTTTTAAGAAGCTCTGGCAAGGCTGAGAGCATGGTAGCTACCAGTGGAGCATATCAACAAATGTTATCTGGCAAAACATATCAGCTGATGCGTGTTGGTATTGAGAACCCTGCTTTGATTCCGGAAATTAGCGCAAATAAATATATGCTCTGGACCCGCTTCATGACATGTGATGGCGAAACTAAGCCACGCCCTATTGGTGAAGATGTTAGCTTTCAGCTATCACTTTGCAACTTCTAAAAAAGCACTTAACTTTTCTAAAATTGGTAGGGTGGCAGGCAAGATTGGCTCAAGCTTAGGCTTAGTAATCTCATTTTTCAAAACCCAAGCCAACGCTTGATTTTCTATACCCTTTGGCTCACCCACCCAAGACGTCACCAAACAAATGTGTAAGCGCACATATGCATGAGGGTAATCATGTTCAATGACTAAGAATTCACTCGCATCATTGATGGACACATCGATCTCTTCCTGAAGTTCTCGTTGTAGGGCTTGCAACAAGGTTTCATCTGCTTCTATCTTGCCACCAGGAAACTCCCAATAACCTGCATAAGGCTTACCCTCTGGTCTTTGACCGAGCAAAATTGACTGATCCGGCTTTATCAAGACCCCTACAGCCACCTCAACAATTGGTCTGCCGCTAGTACTTTTTTCTGAATAGGACGAGGAAGGCATATGGCCTAGGATTCTTGACCAGCCCAGTGGCGGGCAAATTGCCATGCAACTCGACCCGATCTTGAACCTCTCTCCAAAGCCCAAATTAGAGCTTCTGGTTTTGCTGCATCAATCTTTTGGTTAGTTAAGCCAAAGTGCTTTAACCAATGAGCAACCATATCCAGGTACTCGTCCTGTTTAGGTGGATAAAATGAAATCCACAAACCAAAACGCTCTGACAAAGAAATTTTCTCTTCCACTACTTCACCTGGATGTATCTCACCATCAGAAGTATGACGATAAGACTCGTTATCTTTCATATACTCAGGCAATAAGTGGCGACGATTCGAGGTGGCATAAATCAAGATGTTATCTACTTGAGCAGCTACAGAACCATCCAAAGCCGACTTTAACGATTTGTATCCTGACTCACCATCTTCAAAAGATAAGTCGTCGCAAAAAATAATGAATCGCTCAGGACGATTAGCCAAAATATCTGTCAAGTCGCCTAAATCTGTTAAATGTTCTTTATCAACTTCTACTAGCCTTAGCCCTTTACCTGAAAATTCATTCAAGGATGCTTTGATCAAAGATGACTTACCAGTACCCCTCGCACCAGTTAATAAAACGTTATTAGCGGGCTTGCCATTCACAAAGTGTTTGGTATTGGAATAGATTTGATCTTTCTGACGATCAATGTGCTGCAAGTCGTCAAATGAAATATTCGACGTGTGCTTAACAGCCTGTAAGTAACCCAACTTACCAAAAAGAGTATCTTTGCGACGCCACCGGAAAGCAACAGAAGACTTCCAATCATCTTCTGTTAATTGCCTAGGCATCCACTCATCAAGTCGTTGCAACAACTGATCAAGACGCTCTAATTGATTAGACATATTCAGACCGACTTAAGAACGATAATCTGCATTAATAGAAACATACTCGTGAGATAAATCACAAGTCCAAACTGTTTGAGTAGCTGCGCCCCTACCTAAATCAGCCCTAACCTTGATTTCTGCTTTTTTCATGACTCGCTGACCGTCTTCTTCTTTATAGTCAGGATGACGTCCACCATTTTTGGCAACCCACACATCATCTAACCAAAGCTGAACACCATTAACATCTAAATCAACAATACCGGCATAACCAATTGCAGCCAAAATACGCCCTAAGTTAGGGTCACTAGCAAAAAATGCTGTTTTAACGAGCGGAGAATGAGCAATAGCTTCTGCAACTTGTTTGCACTCAGCTACTGTTTTGCCACCATCAATTTGAATAGTGATAAATTTAGTTGCACCCTCGCCATCACGCACAACCATTTGAGCTAATTGCTGACTAATTTCAATCAAAGCTTCGCGGAAAGAATCAAATGCTGGGCCACTTGATGGAATCTCAACACCACTAGCACCTGTTGCCATCACAATGAATGAATCATTCGTAGAAGTATCACCATCGATAGTGATTGCATTAAATGATAAATCTGCTGCCTCAGTGGTTAACTGTTGCAGTAACTCTTGAGAAACTTTTGCATCGGTACCAACATATCCCAACATGGTCGCCATATTGGGGTGAATCATCCCAGCACCCTTACTAATACCAGTCAGGGTAATTGTTTGACTACCAATTTGTATTTGTTTAGACGCTGCTTTGGGCTGAGTATCGGTGGTCATGATTGATTCAGCGGCATTGAACCAATTATCAGCCTCTAAACGACTTATTGCTTGTGGCATTGCAGCTACTACTTTTTCAACAGGCAAAGGCTCAAGAATCACACCAGTTGAAAAAGGTAAAACCTGTTCGCGCTTTAAGCCCATTAGTTTTGCTAATTCATCACATGTCTTAATTGCATTTTGATAACCAGGTTCACCAGTGCCAGCGTTCGCGTTACCAGTGTTCACTACCAAAGCTCGAACCTCTAAAGCTGCTTTTTTTGTTGCAGCCAAATGTTCCCTACAAATTTGTACTGGGGCTGCACAAAAACGATTTTTGGTAAATACGCCAGCAACACTAGAACCAGCAGGCAATTCAATCACTAATACATCTTTACGGCCTGGTCGCTTAATGCCTGCCTCAGCGTGACCCAAACGCAAACCGTTGACGGGTTTTAAATCACTGGCAATTGGTAAAGGGGAATTAACTGACATATGGGTTCACTATTTAGTTAAGCTGGCCATGGCACTGCTTGTATTGCCACAGCGTACTGTAACTATGTTGTTTTATATAGGTTTTTTTAGCCATTTTTTGACTGTGCAACATTTGTAAAACAACTCCAATTAGTTTTGATACTGCCAAGACAAGCCTTGTCATCAATGCCACTAGTTTAATTGATGAAGAGAGTTTGGTCAGCCATAAATTAAGAAATTAGAAGTCAAACTTGTTAATGCTTCAACTTGAATTTATCCAGCCAAACTTCAAAGCCTTCCAAGCTCCTGCTTCGTGGATCAATCGTGTTCGCATGATGTGTTGCCCAACCAACCCAACGCTTCATGCCTTTTATCTTGCTACCCGTTGCATCTGCCTTCGCTTGCATCGTTGCTATCAGCTCCCGAATCTTGTCAGCATGGATCATGCTGGCTACAGCTTCATGCATAAGCTGCTCCCTATTTTCTAAAAGCTGAGCAAGCGCCTTTCTCTTCTTCTCAGCTGCTCGTTGAATTTGAAGATCACGGTACTCAATCGCTCTTTTACGTGACTCAACATTGCTTTCGTAATCCCTAAATACATAGCGCCTGTAGTCAGCTTCATCCTTCATCACCAAGTCCATAACTACCTGTTTAACGCAATCAGCATTCAACTCCTCAAATTCTTCATACATGTTGCCCCTGCTATTCATTTCATATTCCCTTGACCAAGCAAAGCAATACGTTCTGCGTTTTTTTTCATTAAATCTTTTACGCATAAAGGCAGATGGATCATGGTCTCTAACAAACACATGAAACTCCCTGTGATGCTTTAGCAATGAAGCATGAAAGACAAAATGAATTCGCCCTTGCAGCCGCACATCAAAACCCAACAACTCAAAGTTATGAATGAAAAGATTCAGCAACTGCAGGTACATTTTTCCTTTTTCGTCCTGATAACGAGGATCAGGGGCATACCGATCCCGCTTGCGTTTAGCCGCAACAATCAAATCCTGATCCAAGACCTTCTGCACTATTGGATGCAGATTAATTAACTCGCTAGGTTCAGTTAATTTTGGAAAGACTGCTTCAATTCGCGTCCTAAACTCTTCTAAGGTCTCAGTAAATGCAGGAGGGGGTGGACGAACTGGGTCATTGAGATCAGAAGGATCAAACACATCAGTACGGGAGGCCTCTCTAGCTTTGTACTCTTGACTCATAAAGCTATCAAAACTCTTATCAGGCTCAGGCATGTTTGGCAAAGGGGGCTTGATGAACTTATCACGCCCTTTTTTTGACTGCGACTGGATACTTGCCCAATAACCTCGTTGCGGCTTTGGGATATGACGCTCAGCACAAATCCGACCCAGCATCACATCGGAAATTCCAAATTTCTTAGCTGCATGAGTCATAGGCATCGACCACACTAAGTCATAAAGCTCTTGCCTAGTTAAATCAACAGACATTTTGAACCCCTTGAATAACGATAAGAGCTCAGTTTAAAAAAATTGCCAACTGAATTGAAGCGTCAAATTATTTGACGTTTACTTATGAAATTCATGCTCAAAACAATGCCTCAACTCATGCCCAAGTTCGTGCTGCGTTGGCGTTTTGCTGGTAACGATGGTGCATGTAGTTGCAGTCCAAAAGCTGCAAGCAGCAACGCCATAGCCAAAGCCACCTAGCCCACGCCGCTTGCTTTCTGCTTCACACGTAGCTTGGACGTTTGGTGCAATTACCCAGCTAACAGCTAGTTGGCTTGCATGTTTGCGTAATGGATTAAACGGAGCATCACCATCACGCCAGTCCTGCGCCAAGCAAGCTATTGGCAACAGCACGGCAGCAAAAACGATTTTGATTTTTGGATTTGCAGCCATCACTTGCTCATTAGCCGTTTCCGCAAGTACGCAGGCGAAATAACGTTGTCCATCAGCCAGTCCACAACATCAAATGCAAGCCAAAGCGATTGCTTGCCCACGTACACAGGCGCTGGAAATCTGCCCTGCTCAACTGCTGCATCTAAAGCTGCTTCATTAAAGCCAGTCATCTTCAGCACAGTCTTTTTGGTTAGGCGTTTGCGAACACGTGCCATTTCAGTACTCGCTCGGTAGCATCAGCACCCAAAACTCACCACCCCAACATGCGTAGAGCTGGATGCTGGCAAGTGGAAAGTCCGTGTACTCAATGTGCTGTGTATCAAGCACATGCCCATTGCCGTTATCCAGCACTAAGTCAGCTTTGCTAGCTGCAACGCTGAGCTTGGCAACAATGAATTCTTCACGCCCACTAAATTGAGGCAAGTAACTAGCAATGGCATCCATTAGCCAATACGCACCAACTGTGTCTGCCAAATGCTTGGTGCCATCAGTCAGCACAGCACTTGGACTGATGCGGTAGTAATGCTCTGTGCCAATAAAGTTTCGCAGCTCTTGCTCAAGAACGTTTGTGTCTATTGCCATTTAAATTCTCTTCCACTAACTTGAACAGCCAAGTTTTTGCATCGTCAGCACACGCAATCAGCTTGTAGCTAACGATTGCGCCCTTGCGATTGACTTGCTCTGCTTGTTTGAAGTTGTTTGTAAACACGTGTAGCTGAGTGCCGTTTTCAAACACAACTGCTATGCCAATCACAACGTCACAGTCACGCCCAATGTCCAGCATGTGGTTGATAGCTGA
>JALQYK010000109.1 GCA_023254115.1 Polynucleobacter sp. | reverse complement strand
GCAATCCTGCGACGATCATGACTGACCCAGAAATGGCGGATGTGACATACATCGAGCCAATTACATGGGAAGTTGTAGAGCGCATCATTGCTAAAGAAAAACCAGATGCCATTTTGCCAACCATGGGCGGTCAAACTGCTTTGAACTGTGCTTTGGATTTGCATAGAAACGGTGTTTTGAAGAAGTACGGTTGCGAACTGATTGGCGCTTCTCCTGAGGCGATTGATAAGGCAGAAGATCGTCAGAAATTTAAAGAGGCGATGACCAAAATCGGTTTGGGTTCGGCTAAGTCTGGCATTGCCCACTCTTTGGAAGAGGCTCATGCAGTTCAGCAACAGATTGCCACTGAAACTGGTGGTGCAGGTTATCCAGTGATCATTCGTCCATCATTCACGATGGGTGGATCAGGCGGTGGTATTGCTTATAACCGTGAAGAATTTGAAGAGATTTGTAAACGTGGTCTAGATCTTTCGCCTACTCGTGAGCTCTTAATTGAAGAGTCTTTGTTGGGTTGGAAAGAATATGAGATGGAAGTGGTGCGTGACCGCAAGGACAACTGCATCATCGTTTGTTCGATTGAAAACTTAGATCCAATGGGTGTTCACACCGGTGATTCAATCACAGTGGCGCCAGCTCAAACATTGACTGATCGTGAGTATCAAATTTTGCGTAATGCCTCTTTGGCGGTGTTGCGTGAGATTGGTGTTGATACGGGTGGTTCGAACGTTCAGTTCTCAATCAATCCTGTGGATGGTCGCATGATTGTGATTGAGATGAACCCGCGTGTATCTCGTTCATCGGCGTTAGCATCTAAGGCAACTGGTTTCCCAATTGCAAAAATTGCCGCGAAATTGGCAGTTGGTTTCACTTTAGATGAGTTACAAAATGACATTACTGGTGGCAAAACACCTGCGTCGTTTGAGCCATCTATTGACTATGTTGTTACTAAGATTCCTCGCTTTGCTTTTGAGAAGTTCCCAGCGGCTGACAAGCGTTTAACAACGCAAATGAAGTCTGTGGGTGAGGTGATGGCTATTGGTAGAACATTCCAAGAGTCATTCCAAAAAGCGTTACGTGGTTTAGAGGTGGGTGTTGATGGTCTTGACGAAAAATCAACAGACCTTGATGAGATCACTCAAGAAATTCGTGAGCCTGGCCCAGATCGTATTTGGTATTTGGGAGATGCATTCCGTTTAGGCATGACAGAGCAAGAAGCATTTGCTCATACAGCCATTGATCCTTGGTTCTTGGCTCAAATCTCTGAACTAATTCAGATTGAGAAAAAATTACAAGATCGTCAATTAAAAGACCTAAGCGCGCAAGAGTTGCGTTTTGTAAAACAAAAAGGTTTCTCAGACCGTCGTTTGGCGAAATTATTAAAGACTGATGCAAAAGCTGTGCGTGAAGCGCGCCATGCATTAAAAGTAAGACCTGTTTACAAGCGTGTGGACACTTGTGCTGCGGAGTTCTCAACCAATACTGCTTACATGTACTCTTGCTATGAGGCA
>JALQYK010000104.1 GCA_023254115.1 Polynucleobacter sp. | reverse complement strand
AGGGCAACACGCTGGTGGTGGTCGAGCACGACGAAGACACCATCCGCCGGGCTGACCACATCATCGACATTGGCCCCAGCGCCGGCAAGCGTGGTGGCCGACTGGTGGCCGAGGGCACGGCCGCAGACATCACACGCGCCGAAGATTCGCAGACCGGCCGCTACCTGCTGCACGCGATGAAACACCCGCTGCAGCCACGGCGTGTGGTGGTGGAGAAATTGGGGTCGGATCCCGATTTCGCGCAGAGAAATTCGGGCTCTGACCCCAATTTCTCTGGCGCGCAAAGCGCGCCCGCAGCCGCAGCGCAAAGCGCTGCCCTGCATTGGCTAAGCCAAATGCCCCAGCAGCGGCCAATTTGATTAATTGGCGGCGCTTTTCAAAAACCTCTTGAGGAGTGATTTCGCTGGCAGTAATGCCATAGTTCTTTGTCATGCTGCCTAGCTTAATCTAGAACGAATTTTTTTGCTGAGAGGGGCTTTAGCGACTGTTGATCATGTGTTCAATCTTTAAGCACTTATCCATCACAACGATTAAGCCATGCGCTTGGGCAAAGTCATGAGCCTCATCATTGATCATGCCTAGCTGCAGCCATAGTGACTTGGTACCAATGGCGACAGCGTCTTTTGCAACAGGCAAGCAATCTTCAGATTTTCTGAAGACATTCACCATATCAACTGGCACGGGAATACTCTTTGAGTCTGGGTAGCACTTTTCACCCAATATCTCTTTACAAGAAGGATTCACTGGAATGATCTGATATCCATGGGCTTGCATGTAGCGTGACACATCATAAGATGGGCGCGATGGTTTATCAGAAAGACCTACCACTGCAATGATTTTGGTTTCTTGTAATAATGATTTCATGACCGCAGTATCTTATGAGCCACAAAAAAATTAAAGTACTTTATTAGCTACAGTGAAAAATCCACTTCATCCTAAAAAATTGTTATTGAGTAAATGGACGGCAGTTCATCCCATTAACAAAGAAAAGCACTTTATGGTGGTGAAGGTCATTGAACCTGAAGAAGAGGGTTTGCCGGTTGAGCAGGTAGTGCTTGAGGCAGTTATGACAAAAAGACAAAAAACAATCCACTGGCGATTGCTCACCAGTGGATTGGATTGGAAACGAGGTTGGGTGACTTAGTTATCGATGCATAAATGCAATCGTGCCAATGATTGCTGCAGTTGCTGTCATGATTAATACAGATGATTTGGCGATCCAGCGATTAAGAATATTTTCACTGTATTCGTCCATTTTGGCAAAGATTTCATCTTTGATATTTTTTAAGTCGTTTTTGAACTCGGTGCGCAATCCATTGATGCTTTCACGTAACTCGGTGCGCAATCCATTGATGTTTCCATTCAGTTCTGTGCGAACTCCGTTAATGCCTTCATGCAACTCTTTTCGTAAATTTTGAGTTTCTTTCTTGAGTTCTTTGACATCATCTTTGAGTTCTCTTAGGTCCTCTTTGGTGGCAAGTTGATTCATATCTTTCCTTATGTTCTCAAAACCTTTTGATATTGTTTCTGACTGCTCTTGGCTAAAGCCACTTGTTCTAAGTTCACGGATATATTCGGCGCTGCTAAACATCATGCTGGTCATTTCTACTCCTCTCGTTACTAAAGAAAGAGTTTATAGTTTTTATAAGTAAATGACCAGAAAAAATAATTGCCACAACAGCACTGTGGTTAACGCTTCTCTATAAATTGATAAAAGGGAATAGCTACTAGCAAACTAAGTAGAGCTGATGTGATCATTCCTGCCACATTGAGCCAAGGATTATCTGGATAAAACTTCACCCAAATACTGCTCACCACTAAAGAAATGGGGAAGTGCACTAAGAAAATCGAATACGACATGCGACCCAGTTTGGCGAGTGGATTCATCCAAATTTTAGAGTTGCCCCACCAGCTTTGGTAGCTTAAGAAAAGTACTGTAGCAGTCATGCCAGCAATTAATACACGCCCTCTAAAGTCGAGGTACAAGGCAAATAGCAAAAAGTCTAATAACAAAAACAACAAAAACATTTTGGATTGTGCCTGTGCAATACGAGCTGCCAAAATACCTAGACCATATGCCACATAGAAATACAAAAATGTGGCGTCGTAACTATCGTCTAAGTTAAAAATAAACAATGAAGCCAGCGTTATCAACGTAACGATCAATACACCAATTAATTGTGTGCGCTGATAAGACCAATGAGTCGGTAGGATGGTATCGATCAAGAAAAGTGCCAAAGCTGTTACGGCAAATAACTGAAAATCCATCGCCACATACCAAAGACCTGCTGAGAGTGATTCGTAGCCAAGCAAATTTTGTAGAAAGAATAAATGACTGATGAGTTGTTCTGGCTCTGGCATGGCAGAAATTGAAGGATGTGTCATCCATCGGCTTGCTACGAACGAACAAATGATTGCGAGGATGATGGCTGCTAGGTAAGGAATGACCAAGCGCTGGTACTTATGCCAAATTAACTGGAACACGCTCTTATGAGCAAAGACATTTTGTTCAAACAGTTTTTGGCCCGTTAAAAATCCACCAATCACTAAAAATACTGCCACAGCCATGCGGCCATAAACAAAGAAAAAATCAATCACTCCCGGTATCACCGCCATTGCCACATCAGACATCGGGCCATAGAAAGCCAAGTGATGGAGCATGATCAGGATGCACGAGACTCCTTTGAGGTTATCTATGAAGGCTGATCGCATGCCAAGTCTTAAGATTTAGATAGGCCAGGTAATTGACAGCTTGACGGGTTTGTTCTCTTCTAGCTTCACTGTGCGCTTGAGTGGTTTGCCTTCGAATGACAGTTGTAGCTCATAGTTACCTGGGACTAAATCTATCAATAAGATTGGGCCATCACTGATGGCATCAAACACCACTTTTTTCTTTTGGTCGATGATTTTGACTGTCACATCCGCGACCCACAAAGGTCTTTGAGGGTGTGCTTGAGAAAACTCCAATACCAATGGCCATTTTTTGCCGAGTTCCAACATCGCTTCGGATTCTTCGCTGCCAATACCGCCAGTGATGTATTGAATACCTTGATAGTTTTTACTTTCTGGCACATCGGCTTGTGCAAATGACGTATTCATGCCAATAAAAAATACCAGCGCCAGCAAAACTTGTGACAGTTTGAGCCAAGATTTTTGATTAATTAAAAATACGTTCATCGTGATTCCTCTGCTGATTGCTTTTTGCTGGGGCAAGATGAGCATGAACTTTGGTTATTGCAAGTGTCAGAAGAGGGGTTATTGCGATGGCGAAACATCACCCAATAGCGTTTGCTCATATAAATCACCACCAAACCACCGATCAACCAGACCAGCCCATCAAAGATCATTTCTGCTGTTGTCATATGTTCTTTTCCCCTATAGGCGATAGGATAAACCCATTGTTTGACCGAACCATGATTTGGCTATTTCTAGGCTTTTTTCATCTTTTTATTAAATTATTTGACTTATTTCTAAAATACTGTATATTTATACAGTATATGGCTTAAGCCTTGTATTTAATAGAGTCTAAAGGAGCATAACGATGAAAACATTGATTTCTAACCCAGTTTGGTCAGTTATTAGCGGTTTGGTGATTTGGATGGTTTTTGCTGAAAAACCAGGTGAGTGGCAACGCAGAGAGTGGGTATGCAGCCGTTCTGAGTAACTGATTGATTATGTCAGTCAGTGATTAGTTTGGCAGCTTTAGCTAGTTCTTTAAGACAAGCAGGGCACAAACAACCCTCAGAATCTCCGCCAGTTTTGGAGATTTCTTGACTGATGATTGCTTTCGGAATGATTGGTAAATCCATACACAAACAATGACTCTGACCTTTTGCAATGCCACATGTAAAAGTGGTCCTGCATTTTGGGCAAGTTTGTACTGTGCTCATCGTTTTAAAACAATTAATGTAATACCAGCATTATCAAAAATATCTTTGGTCAAAATGCTCTTTAAAGTCGGGTGACGTTTCATCAGTTCTTGATACGTTTCTTTACCAGGCATTAAATCCTCACCTGC
Source organism: Polynucleobacter sp. (assembly GCA_023254115.1). Lineage (GTDB taxonomy): Bacteria > Pseudomonadota > Gammaproteobacteria > Burkholderiales > Burkholderiaceae > Polynucleobacter. The sequence goes on along the minus strand of JALQYK010000104.1, from coordinate 4,027 downwards.
GTAATAAGAGTCAATCAAATGACTGCGGCGTTGATAAAGCAATTCTTGGCGAACTGCTTCTTTAATGCGACCACCTTTCCCACCTGAGCCATAACCATGGATCACTTTTACGACGCGCATCGCTGTGTCGGATAACTCTTCTAATGTGCGATCAAATTTTTCGATTGCTTGATCAACGGTTGGGAGCTGATGTTCTAGATTGAGGGTGTAAATGCCTGCAAGTTTCTTGGGTACTTCAGGCATTTCTGACGAGCCACAAAAAGGGCACACCTTTTCAAGTGCTCTTCTGGGGTTGCCGCAATCAAGGCAAAGGGCGGATAACTGGTTGGCCATTTAACCAAGCCTCTAAGCATTCAACCACGCCTTGCGTAAAGCTCTCAAACACAGGTTGAGCCACAAAACCTAAGTGTGGTGTTAGTAATGTATTGGGGGTGGTGCGTAAAGGATGATTCTCAGCCAATGGTTCAGCATCAAATACATCAATGGCAGCTCCACCAATCAATCGATCATTGAGGGCTGCTACAAGTGCTGGTGTATCAACCAAGGTTGAGCGCGATGTATTAATCAATAAAGCATCTTTTTTCATCAGCGCTAATTTTTCTTGATTAAGGATTCCTTTGGTTGTGGCACTGGCAACAATATGTAAAGAAACAATGTCTGATGCTTGAAGTAACTCCTCTAAAGAGGTCGCATGGGCACCAGCTGCCTGAGCTCTCTCATTAGTCATATTAGGACTCCAAGTAATGACTTTCATGCCAAAAGCCAAAGCGACTTTAGCAACACGACTGCCGATTTCACCAAGACCAATCAAACCCAAAGTACGACCTTTTAATACGGGCAATAGTGAATGCTCATTGCGCCAAGTGTGCTGAGTGAGCAATTGATTTTGTTCTACCAGACGTTTGTGTAAGCCCAAAATGAGTGCCCAAGTGAGTTCTGCGGTACTGTCTTTAGATGGGCCCCATTCAGTGTGACTAATGGGAATATTTCTTTCCTTGAGTGCAACAGCATCTAAAGCTAGATTGCGAGTGCCTGTAAAAACCACATACTCAAGATGGGATAGCTGAGCAATCAGATTGGCTGGCAGCGGTGTGCGGTCACGCATTAGGACGAGGGCGTGAGCTTTTTTGAGGGTTTGCAGGAGTTCCTCACCATACATGGGCGCGTTAAAAATCTCTACATCTGCCAAAGCCTTGATGTTCGACCAATTGGATAGCTTTTCGTAAGAGTTTTCGTAGTCATCGAGAACAATGATCTTTTTGCGCATGGCGCAGTCTCCATATATATATTTGTAGATTTTCTAATTGCATTCATTATAGGAGTGTGGGATATTTATGTCGTCACAGAGCCAAAAAGGCCGGGCACTATAAAAGGAGACAGTATGAAAGCTAAGCTATTAGCAGGGCTCATTTCAGCCTTGTGTATTTCTGGAGCGGTTCAAGCTCAAAACAACGATTGGCCAACTCAAAAAGTTATTAAATTGATTGCAGTATTCCCGCCTGGGGGATCTGTTGACCAAGTTGCACGTATCTTGGCGCCAACATTACAAAATCAGTTAAAACAAAGTGTGATTGTTGAAAACATTGGGGGTGCTTCAGGATCCATTGGTACCGCAGCAATTGCTAGAGCACAACCAGATGGTTATACATTTGGCGTAGTGTTTGATACGCACGGCGTGAACGAAAGCCTCATTGAAAAATTGGCGTACAACACCAAAACTGATTTAGCGACCGTTACCATGATTGGCACAGCGCCGATGGTGTTAACTGCCAGCAAAGCTTCTGGCATCACCAGCTTTAAGCAATTAATTGATGAGGCAAAAGCTAAAAAACCAAATAGCTATGGATCCATTGGTACAGGTAGCTTAGGGCACTTGGCGATCGCGATGTTAGCCAAAGAAGCTAAATTTGATTGGACCCATGTACCTTACCGTGGCGGTGGTCCACTGATGCAAGACGCTCTAGCTGGGCATGTGCCCCTCGCAGTTGGTTCACTATTCTTGCTGAAACCACACGTTGATGCTGGCGGCATAGTGCCTTTGGCGGTTACAACTAAAAAACGTTCATCAGATATGCCAAATGTGCCAACGGTGGCAGAGAATGGCTATCCTAACTTTGATGCACCAGCTTGGTGGGCGGTGATTGCGCCAGCGAAAACGCCACCGGCCATCATCAATCGCATGCATGAAGAAGTTGCAAAAGCTTTGAAAAACCCAGATGTATCAACTCGTTTGAAATCACAAGGTATTGAAATCTTGAGCTTGGGTCCAAAGCCTGCTCAAGAATTTGTGAACAAGCAAATTGATTCATGGGGAGTCTTTGTTAAAGCGAATAACATCAAAGCGACTAACTAAGTCATGACTGAACGTCTTGTGCCATACCAACCGCTGGACTTGCAAGAGCCAGCGGATTTGGTAGCAGCGATCCGTCAAAGACGCGGTGGCGAACTCATTAATCTAGACCGCATGCTTTTGCACAGCACACCATTTTCAAGAGGGTGGAATGCATTCTTAGGTGAGGTAAGAAGTCATCTCAGCTTGGACCTAAAGTTGCGGGAATTAGCCATGTGTGGCGTAGCAGTGCTCAATCGTGCTGATTATGAGTTCTTGCACCATTCGCCTATATTTATTAAAGCGGGTGGTACTGAGGCGCAAGTGAACGCTTTACGTACGCTAGGCAAACAAGTAATGCCCCAAGGGCTGTTTACAGCTCTTGAGCAAGATGCTTTAGATCTCACCATTCAAATGACGAAGTCGATTGAAGTTGATCGGTCTCTCATGAAGCGTTTGCAAGACCAATTGGGTAACACACGATTGGTGGAGTTGGTCGGTGTTATTGCCACATACAACATGGTTTCTAGGTTTTTGGTGGCATTAGAGGTCACGCCAGATGGGCATTGATTGAGCTCCTGCACCTGTCAAGTCTCTTGCATGTAAATACATGTTTTATAACAAATTAGAATAATGCTAAAGTAGCGTTACTACTAGAAAAATCGCCACGGAGGCATGATGGTGTTAGGTTCAAAAAATAAAGCACAAATTCTTCCTGAAATTCAGGGGAAGTTGTTTAAAGCCGTGCGCGAAAAGAAGCAAATCAAACCCGAAGATTTGGCACACAAAGCATGCTTATCCAAGAAACACATTATTGAGCTAGAAGAAGGTGGTATCAGCAGTTTTTATTCTGAAGCTCACAAAATTACTGTAGCAAAAAAAATTGCTAAATTACTCGATTTGGACGAGTCGCGAGTGCTGATTCATCCAGATGGTGACTCGATCGCACAAACATCATTGGCTCTTGATGTCGAAGAGGTCTCATTAGGTAATGATTCGTTATCTACACAAAATAATTTACCGATTGAAGAAAAAGTTAATTTAGAAAATATTAAATCTGGCATCACTAGCGTAGTGCCGCAAATCAATGTGCAGTCAGGTAAGCGTGTTGGTGCATTTGTATTGGTGGGATTGGTACTAGTTGGTTTGTATGTCACTAAAGATAATATTATTGAGCTAATCAGACCAACTCCAGAACCTCCTAAAGTCGAAGCAGTTCAGGAGCAAGTTGCTGAAGAAGTAAAACCAGAAGCATCTACTGCACAGTCGGCTCAACCTGTGCAGCCTGCTCAAGTGCCAGTAACTCCACCCAATAAGTAAATTACACCGCTAATAAAAAATGGAGGCGCTAGCCCCCATTCTTGTATAGGCATTTCAAATATGTGAAATGTCACAAGATAAAATAAGCTCATGAAGCAACATCCTCAATCCAAAACCGAAATATTCTGGGCTTTCACTTGGTTGGCGCTGCAAGGTTTTGGTGGTGTCTTACCAGTCGCGCAACGGGAGTTAGTGGAAAAAAAGCGTTGGTATAGCAAAGAAGAGTTTTTGGAAGAGTGGGCGGTAGCTCAAGTTTTACCCGGGCCGAATGTGATTAATTTGGCGATCATCTTTGGTGCTAGGCATTTTGGTTTGTCTGGTGCATTGGTGGCGATTGCAGGTATGTTGGTCTTTCCGATGCTTGCATTAATTGTGATT
>JALQYK010000071.1 GCA_023254115.1 Polynucleobacter sp. | reverse complement strand
GGATTTTGAAGATGCCAAAGATAAGATCTACATGGGTCCTGAGCGTAAGTCTGCAGTGATGCGTGAAGAAGAGCGTCGTAATACGGCTTATCACGAGTCAGGTCATGCAGTGGTGGCAAAAATGTTGCCTAAAGCAGATCCCGTGCACAAGGTCAGCATCATGCCGCGTGGTTGGGCATTGGGTGTGACATGGCAGTTGCCTGAGCATGATCGTGTGAACATGTACAAAGATAAGATGCTTGAAGAAATTTCTATCTTGTTTGGCGGTCGTTTGGCTGAAGAGATTTTCTTGAACTCAAGCAGCACCGGTGCATCGAATGACTTTGAGCGTGCTACAAAAATGGCACGTGACATGGTGACTCGTTACGGTATGAGTGAAGTATTGGGTACGATGGTTTATGTTGATCCTGATCAGCAAAGCATGTTTGGTCCAGTGAGCTCAAAATCTGTTTCTGAGGCTACACAACAAAAAGTAGATATTGAGATTCGAGCAATTCTTGATAAACAATACGCTGTGGCTAAGAAGATTCTTGAAGAGAATCGTGACAAGGTTGAGGTGATGGTGAAAGCCTTGCTTGAATGGGAAACCATTGATGCAGACCAGGTGAACGACATCATGGCTGGCAAAGAACCTCGTCCGCCGAAGTATCCTCCTAGTGCGCCTAAGAGTGGTGGTGGCACAGGTGGTACACCAGTGGTTGCCGAAGGAGGCGCCCCAGCGGCGGCTTAATGAGTAAGCAGAACATAACGCCCGTGGCATGGCGCTGCGGGCGTTTTCTTTTTGACTGGAGCCAAAGGCGTGCTCCGATTGTCATGGGTATATTGAACGTGACGCCCGATTCATTTTCTGATGGCGGGCAATTTGCGCATCGTGATGCTGCGTTAAGACATGCGGATGAGATGATTGCGCAAGGCGCAGAGATGATTGATGTGGGCGGTGAGTCTAGTCGCCCTGGTTCTGAGCCCTTGGCATTGCAAGAAGAGCTTGATCGAGTTATGCCAATTCTGGAGGTTCTAAAAGACGCGCCGGTGGCTATTTCGATTGATACCTACAAAGCCAAAGTTATGAAAGCGGCTGTTGATTTAGGCATTGATTGCGTGAATGACATTTGGGCTTTTAGACAACCTCATGCGATTGAAGCTGTGGCTAATAGTCAGTGTGGTGTGATGTTCATGCACATGCAAAAAGATCCAACATCCATGCAATTTGACCCGCATTACCAAGACGTGGTGGCTGAGGTCAATGGCTTTTTGATAGAGCGTTGTGTTGCGTTAGAGGATGAGGGGATTGCTAGGGAACGTTTAGCGATTGATCCAGGTTTTGGATTTGGCAAAACTGTAGAGCACAACATGACCATGTTGGCTCATTTTCATAAGTTTTGCATGCATGACATACCAGTTGTTGCTGGACTCTCTAGAAAATCTAGTTTGGGTGCAATCACAGGTAAGGATATCCAACATCGTCAGACTGCCAGTGTGGCAGCAGCTCTAATGGCTTTAGAGCGGGGTGCTAAGATTTTGCGTGTTCATGATGTCAATGAGACTATCGATGCAGTCAAAATCTGGGTTGCCACCCAAGATTGCTTATAAAATACAGATATGACACGTCAATATTTTGGTACCGATGGAATTCGCGGGGAAGTCGGCAAGTTTCCGATTGTTCCTGATTTTGTGATGCGCTTGGGTTACGCAGCGGGTCAGGTATTGGCAAAGAACGCTCCAACACATGGTAAGCCTACGGTATTGATTGGTAAAGACACACGTGTGTCTGGCTATTTACTGGAGGCTGCTTTAGAGGCTGGTTTCTCAGCGGCAGGTGTGGATGTGATGTTGTGTGGCCCGATGCCAACCCCCGCAGTTGCTTATCTCACGAGAGCACTCAGATTGTCTGCTGGCGTAGTCATTTCTGCTTCACACAATCCCTATCATGACAACGGCATTAAATTTTTCTCAGCCAACGGCGATAAATTAGACGATGCTATCGAACTACAAATCGAAGCAGCTCTGAACGAGTCAATGAATTGTGTTGATTCTGCGCACTTAGGCAAAGCCAAGCGTTTGGATGATGCAGCAGGTCGTTATATTGAGTTTTGTAAAAGCACATTCCCTACTCATTTGAACCTACATGGTTTGAAGTTGGTGTTAGATTGCGCCCATGGTGCTGCTTATCACATTGCCCCACATGTTTTCCACGAGTTAGGAGCTGAAGTTATCTCTATTGGTGTTCACCCAAATGGCAAAAACATCAATGATGGGGTGGGAGCTACTGCACCTCAAGCTCTGATTGATAAAGTCAAACAAGAAAAAGCTGACTTAGGCATTGCTTTGGATGGTGATGCTGATCGTTTGCAATTGGTTGATGCTACTGGCAGACTTTTTAACGGTGATGAACTGCTTTACTTAATCGCCAAATCCAGAAAAGATGCCGGTGAGAAAGTAGATGGCGTGGTTGGCACATTGATGACCAACATGGCTGTGGAGAAAGCCATTGAAGCTGAGGGTATTCATTTTGCAAGAGCCAAGGTGGGTGACCGTTATGTGCTTGAGCAATTAAAAGAAAAGAACTGGTTACTTGGCGGCGAAGGTTCTGGCCATTTGATTTGTCTTGATAAGCACACCACTGGTGATGGCATTGTGGCAGCCCTTCAAGTGTTAACCGCCATAAAGCAAAGTAATCAGACGCTTGCGCAACTTTTGCAAAAAGTAACATTATTTCCACAGATATTAATCAATGTGCGTTACAAGCAAGGCTATCAATGGCAATCTGATGCCAAGATGCAGAGTGCTATTACGCAAGCAGAACAGCAATTGGCTGGCAGTGGTAGGGTACTGATCAGAGCTTCAGGAACCGAACCAGTATTGAGAGTGATGGTTGAAGCACAAGATGCGCAAATGGCTAAAGAGCAAGCGCAAAAAATTGCGAGTGTGATACCCACTTAACTCAGTGGGTATCGGTGATCGCTACGAAGCGATCATTTCTTTTTCTTATCTTTCTTTTTATTTTTCTTTGACTCTTTTTTTAGTTTTTTATTGTCACCATTGGCATAAACACACCATTTTTTTATCTCCTCCAGTAATTCATCGAGATCTTCGTATGGCAACTCTTTCAAATTGATTAGTCCTATTGAGCCAGTCTCTTGTAATTGTTTAACAGCATCTTCGTATGTATACATAGTCACTCCCTTGTTCTAAGTAGAGTTTGCTGATTCGATGTGACGCTTTCAAGACAAATAAGTCAATTCATCGAAATTTCATGAAACTGCCTTAGTAGATCAAGCTGTCATCAGAATGTCATATATTTCCATTATCATGGAAATATGAAAAATATAGACGCTGTTCAATCTTTTCTAGCCCTTGGTCAAGAATCAAGGCTCAATGTCTTTCGCCTCATAGTTCAAAAAGGCGGGCAGGGCATGACTCCCTCGGAAATCAAAGAGACTCTGGGTATTCCTGCAGCCACCCTGTCGTTTCATCTAAAAGAGTTATATCAGGCAAATCTCATTTTGGTGGAGCGTCATAGCAGAAACTTGGTTTACAGACCT
>JALQYK010000067.1 GCA_023254115.1 Polynucleobacter sp. | reverse complement strand
TGGGTAGGTAAAACAGAGCAACAGTTAAAAGCAGAAGGTCGTGCTTACAAGCCTGGTCAGTTCCCATTTGCTGCGAATGGTCGCGCATTAGGTATGGGTGCTGCCGATGGTTTTGTCAAAGTGTTGGCTGATGCTCAAACTGATGAAATCTTGGGTGTACACATTGTTGGTAATGCTGCTTCTGACTTGATCGCTGAAGCTGCGGTTGCCATGGAATTAAAAGCCACAGCTAAAAATATTGCTGAAGCATGCCATCCACATCCAAGCTTATCCGAAGCAATTAGAGAAGCTGCTTTGGCAACCGATAAACGCGCATTGAATATGTAAAGAAAGAAAATATTAAATGAATATTTACACTAAATTTGCAGTTACATTGACCTTATTATTAACTTTTGGAAAAACGACTCTAGCTGCTGACATAAATTTTTCAGCCAAAGAAGCCTATCCCGAAGGTATTGCTTATTTAAGTAAAGATGATGCTTTCTTGGTAAGCTCAATTCGTAAAGGCACAATAGGAAAAGTAACTAAAAGCGGAAAATATCAACCCTTTATCAATGATGAAAAATTAATTTCAAGCCTTGGTTTACTGTTAGATGAAAAACGTAATAATTTATGGGTGGTAATTTGTGATTTAGGTCTTTCAACTCATTCATCAGAAGCAACAAAAACAAAGCTGGCAGCCGTTGCTATGTACGATGCCACAACAGGCAAAAGAAAAGCTTATTATGATTTAAGCAACTTAATTAAAGGCATGCACCTTGCCAATGATTTGACAATGGATTCTGATGGAAATGTCTATGTAACTGATAGCTTCTCGCCAGCAATCTATAAAATAGATACTAAAGGTAATAGTACGATATTCGCTTCAAGCGAATTGTTCAAAGGCGAAGGTGTAAACCTTAATGGTATTACTTACCACCCCGATGGATATTTATTAACAATAAAATATAACAGCGGAGAACTTTTTCGGATTAACATTAAAAATCCAAAGAAAATTTCTAAGATTCAACTCAATGAGACTATAAAAGGTGGAGACGGATTAATACTAACCTCCAACAACCAACTGTTCGTCGTTCAGAACCAGGGAAATGATTCGGTCATTGAATTAATATCAACTGATGGCTGGCGTAAAGCAGAAATCAAATCAAAAAAGAAAACATCTCAATCATTTCCAACGACTGGCATAAAAGTTAAAAACTCTATTTTTGTACTTAACGGCAGATTAGATTCTTTATTAGATGAAAAAGCTCAGAAAGTTAACAATTTTTCAATTCAAGAATTTAAACAATAATTAACTTCCCGAATTGAGTACTTTTAGTTAATAGACTGCCGTAACCAATCATTTAATTCACAGAAAATAATGTCTCTCAATACAAAAATATTAGTACCTACCCCTCCCGATAACTTATTACGATCATCTGCTTTAGCCAAACTCAATCGTCGCGAAATGATAAAAATGGCATTTAGCATAGCCACTTTATCATTCGCTTCTAAAGGTTTTGCTAATGATGAGCCAGGGTTTGATTTAAAAAGCACCGTCATGCCGACACCCGATCAAATCTTAGGCCCTTTCTATCCCGTAGAAAAACCATTGGATGGTAAAAATGATTTGACGAAGCTAAAAGGTCGTGCTGGGAAAGCAGCTGGTGAAGTTATATATGTCACAGGACAAATTTTGAATGTTCAGGGCAAGCCTTGTCCAGGCGTTAAATTGGAAATTTGGCAAGCCAACTCCAACGGCAAGTACAAACACCCAAGTGACCGCACGGACAGTCCTATTGATCCAAATTTTGATGGATACGCCACTATTCTCAGTGATGCAAAAGGAAGGTTTTATTTCAAAACTATTAAGCCTGGTGCATACCCAGTTGCTGGGAATTATGTTCGCCCACCACATATTCATTTTGATATTACTGGCAAAATAAATCGTTTAATTACTCAAATGTATTTTCCTAATGAGCCACTAAATGATGTTGATCCTTTACTTCAACAATCTTGGGCCAAGGATAGTCTTATTGCAAAGGTTATGCCGCCAGATACTAATCAAGAGCCTAATTCTAAATTAGTAGTATGGGATATTGTTCTAATTAAAGGATAATTTGCCGACATAAATTAATACAAAACTACCAAAACATAATATTGGTTTATGGAACAATAAGCCACCTGATGCTGTGAACTAATAAATAACTTAAATCCACAAAGCAAACTTATCAAAGTCCTTATGCAAGATGGCCGGACTATTTTTATAACCCATCCAGTTCTCAATAACACTTGCATACACTGATCTGAAGTCAACTGTGTACTTAAGATTTCCACCGTCATCCAAGTCAGTTAAAGATGGGGCCTTACCGTAATGACCACCTTTTACAGTATGGCCAATTACGTACATATGATTGGCAGTACCGTGATCGGTACCCATACTGGTATTTTCCGCTGCACGTCTTCCAAATTCAGAAAAGACAACCACGGTGACATCATTCTGCCTACCCATGCGCTTAATATCCTTCATGAATGCATCAATTGCATCTGAAACATACATCAGTAGACGTTGATGCAAATTTACCTGCTGAACATGAGTGTCAAATGCATTATGCCTATAAGATGTATGGAAAATTCTTGAATTGACACCAGCAGAAATCATCGCAGCAACCTTATTCAAACCCATTGGGTTAATGCCATAATCAACGGGTGTTTTATAGTTGTCCCAAGTAGACTTAATTAGCTGAGAAGCATTCTTGGCATGTTGGTCAGCCAAATTCAGATAATTCTTTATATCAGATGATTGATTAGCAGGATGTCTAATATCTAGAATTTCTCTTGCATGATGCATACCTTTTCTAACAAATTTATCAGGATCATCATAAACAAGAGGCATGTGATTCTTAGCTGTTACAGCTAAAGACTGGCGCTCATCGATATTCACTAAGTAATTAGCTTGAAGGTCTGGGTCAACCGCATCTGCTAAACGACCTAGCCATCCATATCTTTCACCAGTATTAGGTGCACCTGTATGCCAATAAGCCATAGAAGTAAAGTGTGACAGTGAAGGTTGCGCATAACCACAACCATGAACTACGGCAATGCGCCCTTCTTTGTATAAATTCTTAAAAGCCACCATACCAGGGTTAAATCCATATTGATCATCAACCCTAAGAACCTTATGAGCAGGAATACCAATTTGAGGTCTTAACTTGTAATAAGCATCATTGGAATATGGCACCAATGTATTTAGTCCATCATTAGCGCCTGATAATTCAATAACAACCAAAATCTTATCTGATGGGGCATTTTTTGAAAAAGCTAAACTAGGCATTAACGCACCGACTACTGCACTACCTGCGCATGCCTGAAGGAACTGCCGCCTTGTATTTACATGGTTATTCATATGATGATCCGCTTAGCTCAATTGATACATTGGTAAAGACAAAATTACATGCAAGGCATTTCTTAGAGCTTCTTCCATGTATGTATCAGCCAGCATTAAATCTTCCGTTCCAAGATCATCACTTAGCATTTGTGTAATCTTATTTTTTAGATCTGTAGAAATTGGCGCAGTTAAAAATCTTCCCAATAAATGGTCTACTGCGTCTCCAGTAGTTTTACATTTTGCTTTTCTAACCATTGCTGATAAATCTACTTGAGCAGTAGCGCGACTAATAGGTTTAACTTTTTCAATTGCATTACGCCATGCCACATAACTAGCTAGACCAGTATTAAAGTCTTCTTCACGATCACCTTGCATTGACATCGACACAGTATCTTTACCATCTGGTCTTGTGGCAGTGGTGACATCTTTACCCATTGAAATTTTTTCAGCAACCAGCATATTCTGATAGAAACGATCTGGAACGCGGTCATGTGCAACAAAGTTAATCGGCGGGAAAAGGGTGTCATAAACGAAATTACTACGAACCATTAACAACCCAGGTGTAATCCAACTTTTACCCTCTGGCCAACCTGCCACGTTAGGAGGAAAGAAAAGTTTTTGACCCATTGCATCAGTTGCCTCATTAAAGTCAACAATTCCAGGAACTTCTTTCAAACCTAATTTTTTGTATGTCGAAATCACAAACTCAACTGGTGACTTCACTTGGTTTGACATCGAGGCTTCTGAGTAAAAATCTTTAGATCTAAAAATTATTGTCAAAAATGGAGCAATTTCGTAATTTACTTTTCTTAGCTCCGCCCCCAACTGTTTTCTAAATTCAAGACTAAGATCTTCGCGTACAAAATATTTGTATATTTTGCTTGCCATATATTCAGATGTAGCTTCTTTTGACAAAATAATGTCAATTACCTGCTCACCACTGAAATTTCCGGTCTTTCCAAGAACCTGCTTTGATCCTTCATCATGTTGATTTGCAACTTTTATAAAAGTTAAGTTTTTATAGTTCCAACCAGTAAAAGCTCTTGCGGCTTCTTGGATGTCTCTCTCAGTATAGTTACCAACCCCCATCGTGAATAACTCCATAATTTCACGAGCAAAATTTTCGTTAGGCGCACCCTTTACATTCACAGCAGCATCTAAAAAAGCCAACATGGCTGGATCTTTAGCGGCAGCAACTAATAAATCTCTAAAATTACCTGTTGCTTTTTGCCTAAACAATTCATTTTGTTTAAGCATCTTTCTGTAGTCGCGGACCTTATCTTCTGTAGTGGCAAAATGCCCATGCCAAAACAATGTCATTTTTTCTTCTAACGGGCGATTTGTTTGCAACATTCTATTTGCCCACCAATAGCTAATACGTTGCGTCTCCAACATACTAGCTCTTAACCAATAAAGATATTTATCAGCCACCTGTTGAAGCGGTCTATTTCCAGAGGGCTTGACCTTAACACCCAATGCTTCACCCGTCTTTTTTGCCATATCAGTGGCGGCGGGTCTTGAGCTAGGGAAACTTTCAAAGCCTGGCTCGTAAATGCCAGATTGATCAAATGCTTTTAACTGATTGGGGATGCGCTTGTAATTAACCAAATAACTAACAGCTGCCTGGGGACCCATGCTAGCAAGCTTTGCCACCTCTTCTGGGGTTCCGCCAAAACCTGCACGCTCTAATAGATGAGCAGCAGCCCTAGAATTCCAGTCAGAATTAGCTATTGGAGTTAGATCGCTTTTCCATTTCGATGACTCTGTCGCCATCACAATAGAAGAAAATACAGCTACGCACACGACCAAGGCTAATTTTTTAAACATTATTTTTCCTATACTCTCGCCCCACCACTAGGGAAATGTACTAAAGAATCATTGATTAATCTAGTAACAGCAATTGACCTATAGCAAGAGTAGGATTCAATCATGATTTTCACTAGTGTGAAATCAACAGATTTAATGTAGCTTTTAGAGACTCAAATTTTGCATCAATCAGAACATACTGAATCTCAAGATTTCCCTACATTTAGATGTACAACGGATTCAGGGGGAGGGAGGGGTGGAGACAAATGCAGAGGTCTGGAAATCTTCATCGCCACAAGCTATTTAAAAAAATTCTAAATAGGATCCGTATGAGTCATAACATTCAAAACCGGCAAGCCCTTCATGATTTGATTTGGCCTGCCCAGCACGATTCGAACGTGCGACCTACGCCTTAGAAGCTCATAATTTCGATGATTTCAACAGTATTTTCAATAGTTTAGACCTGGCCAAATCAGGTGTAGTTTTGGCAGTCAATTTACTGGCATCTAATGGTGTCGAATGCAAGTCATATGGCATCAACATATGACTTAATGGCAAACATTAGCGGTTATATCTAGATCAATGGAGAAATGTCGGGAAAACCGACATTTGATGCAATTACTGCAATAGCTTAAGAATTAAACCAATAGCCGCAGAAGTAAAAATAACTTCCATTACGTTGCGTTTAAATAAAGCGATAGCTACCAAGATGGTGATGATGGCTGAAATACCATCAAAATTCCCCTCAAATCCTTTTGGCCACAATACATGGTAGGCAAAGAACAAGGTTAAATTTAAGATGACGCCTACTACCGCTGCTGTAATAGCAGTTAAAGGTGCCGTAAATTTAAGATCACCATGCGTTGCGGTAAGAAGCAACACGATAAACGCGAAGCCTCAAAAGA
>JALQYK010000024.1 GCA_023254115.1 Polynucleobacter sp. | reverse complement strand
GCGATGTTGCTTAGATTTGGTAAGTAATAGAAAAACGAATAAAAAAGAAGAGCCCGCACAGATAGTGCGAGCTATGTCTTATTATATTTATTTATCAACTACAAAAGTGTGCTTGGACAAACGTAAGCTGTTTTAGGAACTTCAGTTTTTGAGATAGCAGCAAATCCACCCCTAACATCGACAAAATTATCCCATCCACGTTGTTTAAGAATTTCTCAGCAACGATGAGGAACAACAAAGAAATTCGCCACTTGGTATTGCCAATGAGTTATTTAATCTCAACACCTCGCGTGGTATTTGATACAGGTGTTGAAGCGCAAAAAGAGTTGCTGCCATTGGGTGAAGATGCCGTGAAGAACAATAAAGCGGGTGTTAAATCGACTTTATTGGTATTGGTGGTGGGTGAAACTGTTCGAGCAGCCAATTGGGGTCTTTCAGGTTACGAAAGACAAACTACGCCCAATCTTGCTAAACAAGATGTGATTAACTTTCCTTATGTGGTTAGTTGTGGCACCAATACAGAAGTTTCTGTGCCTTGCATGTTCTCTGCTTTAGGTAGAAAACAATATGATGAAAAGAAAATTCGTTCCACAGAGTCTTTATTGCACTTGATTTCTCGCGCAGGGGTGCCAGTTACCTGGATTGATAATCAGTCAGGTTGTAAAGGTGTTTGCAAAGGATTGGAAAGCATTGATGCTAAAACTCTGGGAACGCCTGATATTTGTCCTGCAACTGGATGTTATGACGAGACCCTATTGAGAGGTCTTGAAGCCACCATGAAAAAGGTAAGTGGCGATCAAGTAGTCGTGTTGCACCAATTGGGTAATCATGGCCCAGCGTATTACGCACGCTATCCACAAGCATTTGAAAAATTTAAGCCGGTATGCGCAAGTTCTGATTTGGGTCGCTGTACCCAACAGGAGATTTTTAATGCTTATGACAATGCGATTTTATATACCGATTATATTTTGTCTAAAGCTATTGATTTGTTAAAAGCTAAAGAAACCAGAAATGTAGTTTTTATTTATGTTTCTGATCATGGCGAATCTTTGGGCGAGGGCGGTTTCTATTTGCATGGTTTGCCTTACTCAATTGCACCTAAAGAGCAAACACGTCCACCAATGACTTGGTGGGTTTCTGAGCAGTACATCAAGCAAAACCAGTTTTCTAAAGAGTGTTTGATGCAGCGAGCCAAAGAACCTGCACACCATGACAATCTTTTCCATACTGTATTGGGATTTATGAACATTAGTACCAGTGTTTATGACCCAGCATGGGATCTGACGGCTAAGTGCAGAAAGTAATCATGACTTGGTTTAATCGTCAGTTATTGATTTTGTCGATTTCAGGTTTGCTATTGCTTGGAGTCTTTGAGCTGACATCATTAGATATTTGGCTAGTGCAATATTTCTTTAGCCCTAAACTAGGAAAATTCCCATTTAAAGATCAGGCTTTTTTTACCAATGTTTTGCATCATGGTCTAAAGACTGCCATGTACATCACAGGTGTTGCATCTATCGTGGTGTCACTTTGGTTTTTAAAAAAATCAAAAAACGCTTTTACTCTACGGCATGCCTTGGTAGGGATCCTGGGGGTTATTTTGATTCCGGCGATTGTGGCACTTTTAAAACATCTCACTAACAAACATTGCCCATGGAGTTTGGATATGTTTGGAGGCGCTATTCCGTACACGGGTCTTTTTGAGATGCTAGATCCTCAATATCCCCGTGGACAGTGTTTCCCAGCAGGGCATGCGGCGGGCGGTTTTATGTGGTTCACCTGGGCAATTGCTTTGTGGGGTATTCAGCCTAAATTGGCAAAGTTCTTCTTCTATGTTGCGATTTTCTTTGGCTTACTCATGGGTATTGCGCGCATGGCTCAAGGAGCCCACTTCTTTTCACATGTTTTGTGGACGGCTTGGTTTGCCTGGGCAATTGGTATCATCCTAGCTTATTGCTTGAATGCTTTGCCAGATGCAAGGCGTCATAAAGGATCTTGATATGTTGAAATCTCTTCTAGGTTTGTTGCAGCGCCGTTTGTTGGGGGCATTTAAGTACTCTATTGATGGATTAATAGCTGCTTGGAAGTCTGAAGAAGCAATTAAGGTTGAATTAACTATCTTTCCAATTTTGGTCGTCTGCGCACTTTATTTTGGGCCCGGCAAAATTGAAAAAATTCTATTAATTGGTAGCGCTACCTTGGTAATTATTATTGAGCTACTCAATACTGGTTTAGAAAAAACCATTGATCGTATTTCTAGCGAGCGCCATGAGCTTTCAAAAATTGTCAAAGATATTGGTAGTGCCGCAGTGCTTCTTGGCTTGATTCAGCTAATTGGTGTTTGGTTAGCCATTTTTCTTTAATCTTATTCAAGATCAAATACAGATCAATTCTTCAGGGAATTTTTAGAAAAATCAGCTCATAATTTAAAAAATAACTACTGAATGAGGTTGAAGTGTTACGTTTTGATATACCGCCAGTGAGCGCCAACGTTGCAAGGCTAGAGGCTTTTATTACCTTTTCTTTCTGCCTTATTGCTTTGCTAGGCTTTCCATATTTATTGCCGGTCTTAGCTCTAATGGGTTTTATCAGGGGTTTCTTTGGCCATTACAAATGCCCATCTCATCGTCTTTTCACAAAAATCATGACTGCCCTGAATATCGCCGGTAAAAAAGAAAATGCTGGCGCAAAAATGTTTGCCAATAAGCTCTTATTCATTGCTGCAACAGTTGCCAGTGTTTTATTTTTTATGGACATTGATTTATGGAAGGTGCCAACAAGCATATTGGTTGTTTTTTCAACACTGGAATGGGCATTTTCATTTTGCGTGGCTTGTTGGTCTTATGGCTACTGGTATAAATTATTTCCGCCACAATAACTAATTACCTAAAAATAAAAAATGCCGCAATTGCGGCATTTTTAATATTCGCTGTAGGATTTATGTATTCCAGACAGGTGGTTTTTTGGCGGCTTTAGCAACGCCTTCTAGGTAGGCTTCATGAGCCTCTTGTTCTTCAATGCTGGCAAGTTGAATCACTAAATTAGTCGGCAGTGGTTTGCGTTTGGTATTTGAACCATCAGCTTCAAGACCATTTAAGTCAATCATCAAGTCTTCCTGACCTCGGGTCATGGCTAAGTAAACTTCAGCTAATAATTCAGCATCAAGTAAAGCGCCATGTAGTGTGCGATGTTCATTACTGATTTGAAATCTTTCGCACAATGCGTCAAGAGAGTTTCTTTTGCCGGGGAACATGTCTCGCGCATTTTTAAGGGTGTCAATCACTTTAGCAACATAGTCATTTATCTTGCCTAGCTTAAGAAGACCAAATTCAGCGTCCAAAAAGCCCACGTCAAAGGGGGCGTTATGAATAATGATTTCAGCATCTTTTAAAAACGTGATGATTTCATCTGCTACATCTGCAAATACAGGTTTATCTGATAGAAACTCAACTGTTAAGCCATGTACAGCCACAGCACCTGGGTCAATATCTCTTTGGGGGTTGATGTAGTGATGTAACTTATTGCCAGTAAGGCGACGATCAACCATCTCTAGGCAACCGATCTCAATGATTCGATCGCCTGTGAGGGGGTTTAAACCAGTCGTTTCCGTATCAAGAATAATTTGGCGCATGAATACTTTCTAAAATCTCAATTAGTCTTTTAGCATCTCGGCAGGGATGTCCATAGGACCCGTACCGCTGTATTTATCAAGGTATAAATAAATTACAGGGGTAATTAATAGCGTCACTACTTGAGACACCAGTAAGCCGCCTACTACAGCAACACCCAACGGCTGTCTAAGTTCAGCGCCCGCCCCCATGCCTAAGGCAATAGGCAGTGCGCCCATCAAAGCAGCCATGGTCGTCATCATGATTGGTCTAAAGCGCATTAAGCATGCAGTTCGTATTGCTTCGCGAGGAGATTGATTGTGTTGGCGTTGCACATCCAAGGCAAAGTCAATCATCAAAATAGCATTCTTTTTCACAATGCCAATTAATAACAAAATACCAATAATCGCGATGATTGTTAACTCTAGGTTGAAGATCCGTAAAAATACTAATGCCCCAATGGCAGCCGATGGTAAGCCAGCCAAAATAGTGATGGGGTGAATGTAGCTCTCATACAAGATGCCCAACAGCACATAGATGACTAACACGGCTGCCAAAAGCAAAATAATTTGACTGGATTGTCCGCTTTGGAATACGGCGGCATCACCACCGTAGCTAGTAATAATTGTTGGGGGCAGTTGAATGTCTTTTACGAACTGTTCTAGTTTTTTAGTGGCATCACCCAAGGCTGCATCAGGAGCTAAGTTAAATGAGATTGTTACGGCAGGAACTTGCCCTTGGTGGTTAACAGATGTCGGACCAATGGCGCGAGTGACAGTGGCAATACTAGATAGAGGAACTAATCTATCGCTATTTCTGCCACGCACATAAATGCCATTCAAATCACTTTCATAGCGCTTGTATTCGGCACCAGCTTCTAAGATCACTTGATAGGTGTTAACACTTGTGTAAATGGTTGAAACTTGGCGCTCACCGTAGGCGGAATATAAAGCGTTTCGAATGTTGGCAATGGTGACGCCAGCACTGGCTGCCTTGTCTCTATCAATATCGATTTTGGCTTGTAGGCCTTTGAGTTGTGAGTCGGTGGTGACATCGCGGAATATGGCATCAGAGCGCATTTTTTCGACAACTTTATTGGACCACTCATTCACACCTTCAAAACCAACACTTTGCAAGATGTACTGATAGCGACTCTTGGTTACTTTGCCACCCAATTGCAAATTCTGAATCGGGCGCATGTATACAGCAAGACCTGGAATTACAGCCAAATCTTTGCGCAGACTTTCTAGAACATTTTTCATGTTCTTTCTATCGCTGCGAGCCTTTAAGTTGATAAACATCCTGCCTGTGTTGCTACCGGTACTTGCTCCACCACCCAGAATTGAAACCAAGCTATCGATATTAGGATTAGCTCTAACAATAGCTGCTGCTTGATCTTGTAATTCAAGCATGCCGGCAAATGAGATGTCCTCTGCTGCTTCTGTGGTGATAAATAGCTGACCAGTATCTTCTTCTGGGAAAAATCCTTTAGGGCTCCAAATAAACAAGGCAATCGTTAGCGCAAATGTGGCAAGAGCACCTTGTAGCACTTTCTTTTGATTGGCTAGAGCCCAATCTAAGGCTTTTTCATAATGAGAGGTGATTAGACTGAAGTACTCATCAAATTTAATGATGATTGGGTAATCGTGAACTTTGTCTTGGCTGTTATGTGTCTTTAGAAATTTGCTGCACAACATGGGTACTAGTGTGAGTGACATCACTGCTGATACCAAAATAGACAAGGACACCACAACGGCAAACTCTCTAAACAGCAAACCAATTGGACCAGGCATGAAGAAGATTGGAATGAACACTGCCACCAAAGAGATTGAGATGGAGACAATGGTGAAGCTGACTTCTCGACTACCTTTGAGAGCCGCCTTGAGTGGCGCCATGCCATTTTCAATATGGCGCATGATATTTTCTAAAACCACAATCGCATCATCAACCACCAAGCCAACTGCAATGGTGATGCCCAGTAAAGAAACGTTGTCTAGGCTGTAACCCATCCAGTACATGATGGAAAAAGCGCCAATCAATGAGATTGGCAAGCTGAGCGCTGGGATGATGGTTGCCGCAAGGTGTTTTAAGAATAAGAAAATCACCATCACTACCAAAGCGATTGTCAGTAGTAGGGTGAAGTTCACGTCATGGATTGATTCGCGAATCGATGCGGAGCGATCAATCAATAAATTGATTTCGACAGAAGACGGCATTTGTTGCTGAAATTGTGGAACCATCTTTCTGATGGCATCCACTACGCTCACTGAGTTGGCTGTGGGTTGTCTGAGAATCGCAATTGCGATAGACCTTTCACCGTTATACGCAGCCAAGGTTTTGACTGATTCATAACTTTCTTGAACATTAGCGACGTCTTTTAACCGAATCGGTAAGCCGCTCTTTTGCGAAATAACTAAATTGCCATAGTCGCTTGCGCGCACAATTTGTGGATTCGCATAAATGGTTAATTGTTGTCTTGGACCATCTAATACACCCACAGGTGTATTAGAGTTGGCGGCATTGATGGCGCTGGCCACGTCATCAATGGTGAGATTCTTGGTCGCTAATAGTGATGGATTAACTTGTACGCGAACGGCGTAACGCTTTTCACCATAAACAATTACTTGAGCCACGCCATCGATGGTCGATAGGGTGGGAGAGATTAAATTCTCTGCATAGTCGCTAAGTTCTGACAAATCCATGGATGGAGATGTCATGGTCATAATTAAAACGGGAGCGTCAGCAGGATTCACCTTTCTGTAGGAAGGTGGTGTTGTCATTTCAATGGGTAGGCGTTTTTGTGCGCGCAATAATGCAGCTTGTACGTCTACAGCAGCTTTATCAATATCTCGGTCATTGTTGAACTCCAGTGTGATGCGCGTAGAGCTCAAAGAGTTAGTGGAGCTAATAACTGTGATGCCATCAATGGTTGAGAATTCTTTCTCAAGTGGTAGTGCCACTGATGAAGCCATATTTTCTGGACTAGCACCAGGAAGATTGGCGGTGATTTGTATGACTGGGGTATTAAAGCTAGGTAGGGCAGCAACCGGAATTTTCAAATACGCAACTGTGCCAGCTAGGACCACTGCCATAGATAGCAAAGCCGTCATCACGGGACGGCGTATACATAGTTCTGAAATATTCATTGTTCTTTTGCTTTTTCAGCGTTTTTTGTTTCTTTGATCTTGCCACCAGGACGTAGGTTTTGCTTGCCCTCGACCACAATTTTGTCGTTTTCGTTGATGCCACTGACAACCGTCTGGCCTTGGTATTGGTAGATTACCTTGATTGGTTTAAGGTCTACTGTGTCGCCAGGTTGAACAACATACATAAAGTTGCCATTGATATTAGTGACAACAGCTTGCGTTGGAACAACAAGAGCATCTTTGAGAGTTTTTGCTTTAAGTTTGACTCTGACAAATTGCCCCGGAATCATAGCGCCGTCTTTATTGCTCACTTGAGCTTTGACACGTACTGCACCAATTGACGGATCTACTTGGTTATCTACAACGTAAACCTTGCCTTCAACTGGTGGGTTGGTGCCACCCAAATCTAATGTGACACTGAGTTCATCAGCCTCATCACGTTGACCTAAAATCAAAGGTATCTCTTTTTCTGAGACGGTGAACTGAACGTTGATTGGATCAAGTTGCGTGATAGTCACCATTGCGGCAGTGGTGCTTGTGGCTGTGGCGCTACTCGTGGTTGAGATATTTGTTCCAGCTTGCACCAATGTGCCAGGGAATACATTGATCACGCCAGCGCGACCAGCAATCGGTGAGCGGATGTGGTCAAAGCTAAGAGCAACTTGCGCGGCGCGAGCGCTTGCCTCGGCTGATTGCATGTTGGCTTTAGAGGTGTCTGCAGCAGCTTGAGAAATAAATTTCTTTTCAATCAGTTCTAGTGAGCGTTTGTATTGACGGGTAGCATCGTCTGCCAAGGCTTTAGCTTTTTCGTAATTCGCTTTATTGGCTCGATCATCCAAAGTGAAAAGTAAATCGCCTGCTTTAACCGTTTGACCTTCTTTAATATGAATCTTGCTCACCACATTGGTGGTCTGTGGGCGAATATCAACGATGTTAGCTGCGACAATGTTGCCAGTTGCTTCGATGATGATTGGGATGCTTGATTTCTGTACAACTGTGGTGGTGACTAATTGAGTTGGTGCTGCACTTTTGCTTTTAGGGAAGAAGTAATCAATCGCGTAGTTAGCGCCATAAATAAGTGCAATTGCCACTGCAAGATGTTTTTTATGACTGACTGCCCAAGCTAATATTTTTGGAAGATTAATCTTTTTAATGGTGGACTGGATCAACGCAAATCCTTTGCACGCCAACCCCATTGTTTTTTGTTTCAATGTATCGATTAATTGCATATTAGTGGGCGGGGCTAAGACAGCCCAATCTCCTTATTAATTATGCGTTTATTCTCGCACATTCGAGGTGCTTTAGCTCAGATTGAACAAGGCTCTAGGATTTTTTTAAGTGTTCTTCAACGCCCTTATTAGCAAGGGCATCGGCCAGTTCATTGCCCGGGTGACCGGCATGACCTTTGACCCAGTGCCAATCGATCTCGTGTTTACCTAAAAGGTGATCAATTTCTTGCCATAAATCGACATTTTTAACGGGGTCTTTGCCGGCAGTTTTCCACCCCCTGGCTTTCCAACCGCCCATCCACTCTGTAACGCCTTGCATGACATATTTCGAGTCTGTGTAGAGGCTCACATGACACGGCAATTTGAGGGCTTTGAGCGCATGAATCACTGCGGTCATTTCCATGCGGTTATTAGTGGTGAGAGTCTCGCCACCATACAAATGTTTTTCTTTATCGCCGGATTTCAACACCACGCCCCAACCACCTGGACCAGGATTGCCCTTACAGGCGCCATCTGTGTAGATGGTCACTTTGCCTTTGGCTGGGACTACTTCAGTCATTGATTTCTTTCAGTGGAGGTTTGTAGGAGGTTTGTTGTTGGTGACCGCCTAAGTTGGCCACAGGATTTAATTGTGCCTGTGTTGCTGGCGAGGTTTTCTCAATTCGACCCACCAAGGTGAGAGTGGAGGTGCGTTTGATGGCTGAGACAATAAATACAGAGCCTAAGACTGGCCACCAGCGATCGCCAGCTTTTTCCAAAAAGCCCATCTTTTGCATGCCTGAAGCACTTCTGAGTGGTAAACGATAGCAGCCAAAACGACCACGATCGACTGCAAAGTCGAGCAATTTAAGCCAGTCTTTGATTCTTAATAAATCAATGAACTTGCCCTCGCGTGGCAAATAGGGTTGACCAATAAGATGGCTGCAATATTGTCTCAAGCCCCAAAGACTTGCTGGGTTAAAGCCTGAGATAACAACGCGTCCCTCTGGCATCAAAATGCGGTTTACTTCTCTTAGAACGGCGTGAGGATTCTCTGCAAATTCAAGGACATGAGGCAAAACTACCAAGTCGATACTTTGGCTTGCAAACGGAAGTTCTTCGGGGATGCCATTGATGGTGTGCCAAGAGTCAGGCGTTTGGTCGCCGGGTTTATCGTGGGGCGCTCTTAAAATCATCTGCAAAGGCATTCTGTTTTCTTTGAGCGCCGGCAGTTGAGGTAGGCCTATTTGTAGTGCATGGTAACCAAATATATCGCTCACAATGTGGTCAAATTGAGTTTGTTCCCACTCCAAGACATATTGTCCTGGGGGCGAGCTTAGCCAAGCATCCCAAGATGTCCAGGGTGCTTTAACTGTTGAAGTGGGCTTGGCTTGACTCATAAATGATTTGATTGTGATGCCTGCTAAAAATATATTACAAGTTCAACCGATTGCAGCATATGACGATAACTATATTTGGTTAGCGTCAGATGGTGATTGTGCCGTAGTTGTTGATCCAGGCGATGCGCAACCTGTGATTGCTCATTTAAAAGAACAACAGCTGGTTTTGCAAGCTATTTTAATCACGCATCACCATGCTGATCATGTGGGTGGGATTGCTGATTTACTGAATTGGGCAACTGCGAATCAGCCAGTAGTTCCAGTTGTGTATGGGCCAGCCTTAGAAGACATACCTCAGGTCACTGAACCTTTAATGCAAGGTGACACTTTGCATATCGCTCCATTTATGTCGGAGTTTTGGGTCTTGGGTGTACCGGGGCATACTGCGGGGCACATTGCTTACTTTTTAAACAATGGCTCAACACAACACCTGTTTTGTGGTGACACCCTATTTGCCTCTGGTTGTGGACGCTTGTTTGAGGGAACTGCGACACAAATGTTTGAGTCACTGATCAAGTTAAAAAATCTACCTGAAACCACTTTGGTTCATTGTGCTCACGAGTACACCTTATCTAATATAAAATTTGCCTTGGCTGTTGAGCCAGGTAATCAGGATTTGTTGGACTGGCAATCAAGAGCAACAGCTTTAAGAAAAGCTGGTAAACCAACGTTGCCAACCACTATTGCGCACGAAAGACGTGTCAACCCTTTTTTGAGATGTGAGTATTCATCGGTGATTCGTTCTGTATCAACTCATGCATCACTAACTAACCAGGAACCGGTTAGCGTTTTTGCTGCTTTGAGAGCATGGAAGGATGGCTTTAAGTGATGTGGGCACGTGCTCTAAAAATCGTACACCCAATGCTTTTGGTATTGGTTTTTACTGGGTGTGCCACAACATCTCAAGAGTGGAGCAGTGATGTTCCGAATATTAATAAGTCTGCCAAAGCGAAGCGTGCTCCCAGAGTCAACATTGATAAAGAATCTGTAGATGCATTAAGTGCACCATACAGTGATTTATGGGATCGAATTCGAGATGGTTTTGAATTAGAAGTTGCGGATGACCCATTGGTGATCAAGCATGTGCGTTGGTATGCTGACCGACCAGATTATGTTGATCGCATGATGTCTAGGTCTTCACGTTATCTCTTTTATATTGTTGAAGAAGTAGATCGTCGCAAGATGCCTATGGAATTAGCACTTTTGCCATTTATTGAAAGTGCATTTAATCCTGGAGCATATTCAAGAGCAAAGGCTTCTGGTATGTGGCAGTTCATGCCCGCTACTGGTAAAGATTTCAAGTTAACGCAAAACGTATTTAGGGATGAGCGTCGTGACGTGATTCAGTCGACTGATGCGGCCTTAGATTATTTGCAACGCCTTTATAAAATGTTTGGTGACTGGCAGTTGGTATTGGCAGCCTACAACTGGGGTGAGGGGAATGTCAGCAAGGCTATTAAGCGTAATCAAGCGCAGAATTTGCCAACTGATTATGCAAGCTTGAAGATGCCTGATGAAACGCGTAATTATGTGCCGAAGTTATTGGCGGTAAAAAAAATTGTGCTTGATTCAAAAGCTTATGGTTTAACGCTCCCTAAACTTCAAAACCACCCTTACTTCGTCGTGGTGACAACCTCTAAGGATGTGGATGTTAGTTTGGCGGCTCAATTCGCTCGTATGTCTGTAGAAGAGTTTCGAGCCATGAACCCATCATTTAATAAGCCAGTGATTCTTGGTGCTAGTGAGCCGCAGATATTGCTGCCTTATGGTCGAGCTCAATCTTTTCAAGAGAATATGAACGCCTACAAAGGTCGCTTGTCCTCTTGGACTGCAATACGTTTGGGAGCTAGGGAAACGGTTGATCAATTGGCGACTCGCTTGAATGTGGAGGCGCATCAAATTCGTGAGATCAATGACATTCCTAAGGGAATGCGTATCAAAGCTGGTTCCACGGTTATTGTGCCTAAAGTGGGTAAAAGTAAAGATGTGCCGGAGCACTTAGCCAACAACACAACTCAGTTGCTTTTGGAAAAAGAGGTGGCAGCTAAGAAAAAGGGCGCCAAGAAAAAAGGCGCAGGGGATAAGAGCGCAAGTAAAAAAACAGCTTCCAATAGCAACCCTAGTAAAAAAGCTGCTAGCAAGCCTAAAAATAAGACCGAGTCAAAGGTCGCCTCTAACAGCAAAAAATCTAATTAAGTTCAAGAATTTAGGTAAATTTAGACTGCTCACCTAGGGTGAATCCCTGATGTGTCAGACCCAAGTCAGCCTTGGGTCGCAAATTTATCGGTTTACAAATTCGTCATCTGTTGATTTAGGGAGAGTTGTATGTCTGCTTACAAGGCATTTCATGAGCGTTCAGTGAAAGATCCACAAGGTTTTTGGGCGGAACAGGCACAGTTAATTGAATGGCAAAAGCCGTTTGATCAAGTATTGGATTACAGCAATCCGCCATTTGCTAAGTGGTTCGTTGGTGGCAAAACAAATTTGTGTCACAACGCAGTAGATCGTCACCTAAAAGATCGCGCAGACCAGCAAGCTTTGATTGCTGTTTCAACAGAAACAGATCAAGAAAAAACATACACGTTTAAAGAGCTACATACTGAAGTGAACAGAATGGCAGCGATCCTTAAAGCCAACGGTGTTGTTAAGGGTGATCGAGTATTAATTTATATGCCGATGATTGCGGAAGCTTGTTTTGCAATGTTGGCTTGTGTGCGTTTGGGCGCCATTCACTCAGTGGTGTTTGGTGGTTTTGCTTCGCACAGCTTGGCTTCACGTATTGATGATGCTAAACCTAAGATGGTGATTTTGGCTGATGCAGGTGCGCGCGGTGGTAAGCCTGTACCGTACAAGCCATTACTAGATGAAGCGATTACTTTGTCTGCACACAAACCTGAAAAAGTTTTGTTGATTGACCGCAAACTAGTTGAGTACAACAAGGTGGCTGGTCGTGATCTTGATTACGCAACTGAGCGCGCTAAGGTAATGGATGCGCAAGTGCCATGCGAGTGGTTAGACGCAACGGATCCTTCATACATCTTGTACACATCAGGCACAACAGGTAAGCCAAAAGGTGTGCAACGTGATACTGGTGGCTACGCAGTGGCATTGGCTGCATCAATGCGTCACATTTATGGTGGTAAGCCTGGTGAAGCAATGTTCACAACATCTGATATTGGTTGGGTTGTGGGTCACAGCTACATTATTTATGGCCCATTACTAAATGGTATGGCAACCATCATGTACGAAGGTACGCCATTGCGTCCTGATGCTGGTATTTGGTGGCAATTAGTAGAGAAGTACAAAGTATCTGTGATGTTCTCTGCGCCAACTGCAGCACGTGTTTTGAAAAAACAAGATCCTGCTTTCTTAACTAAGTATGACCTATCAACATTGCGCTCAGTATTCTTAGCGGGTGAGCCATTGGATGAGCCAACAGCTACATGGTTGCATGGCGCGATTAACAAGCCAATCGTGGATAACTACTGGCAAACAGAAACTGGTTGGCCAATGCTTGCATTGCAACGTGGCATCGAAGTGATGCCTCATAAGTTTGGCTCTCCTGGTGTACCTGTTTATGGTTACAACATGAAATTATTGGATGACTCAACAGGTGCTGAGTTGGGCGCTGATCAAAAAGGCGTGGTGGCTATTGAAGGTCCATTGCCTCCAGGATGCATGCAGACAGTTTGGGGTGATGACGAGCGTTTCGTTAAAACTTATTGGCAAACAGTGCCAGGCAAAATGGTTTACTCAACATTTGACTGGGGTATTAAAGACAAAGATGGTTACTTCTTCATCTTGGGTCGTACCGATGACGTGATCAACGTGGCGGGTCACCGCTTGGGTACTCGCGAGATTGAGGAAAGTATCTCTAGTCATCCAAATGTGGCTGAAGTGGCTGTGGTTGGTATTGAGGACAAGTTGAAAGGTCAGGTAGCGATAGGTTTTGCAATTGCTAAAGACGCTAACAACACAGCTACTCTTGAAGCTGAGATTCTAAAAACAGTAGATTCTCAGTTGGGTGCTGTGGCTAGACCTGCCCGCGTTTATATCGTGGCGGCTTTGCCAAAGACTCGCTCTGGCAAGATCGTGCGCCGTGCGCTACAGGCAGTTGCAGAAGGTCGCGACCCTGGCGATTTGAGCACTTTGGATGATCAAAGCGTATTGGCGCAAATTAAAACTTTGTTTGGCGCCTAATCTGAGTCGGCTAATCGTCTAGCTAAAGCTAGGTAAGTACTTGAATAAAGGGGGATTTTTCCCCATTTATTCATTTCTAATTTAGGGTTATTACCGAGCCAAAGCCCTCGGTAAGGTATAATTCATTAGTTAAATTATTAGATACTTGCCCTAGCGCTTAAAGACACATATACCTCCCGAAAATTCTCAGACCGGAGGTGTCTTTTCCGGATGAGGGATGTGTCGGATGGCAGCAGGGCTTTGGAGAATACCTTTGCTGCCACTAATTCCTTCTTTACCCCCAGCAGTTTTGGCACTAGCCGATGGAACCATTTTT
>JALQYK010000006.1 GCA_023254115.1 Polynucleobacter sp. | reverse complement strand
CAAGTTCAAAAGCATGGTTTAGTCAATCTTGGAAAAATAAAGTATTTGGCGGGTTTACTAACTCTGCCACTATGAATGGTGACAAACATTCAACGATTCACTATTTCATGACACTTGCTATGCAGCATTCTGGCGTTTGGGTGGGTACTGGTTTAATGCCATCTAACTCTAAGTCTGCAAAACGTGACGATGTGAACTACGTGGGATCATTCGCTGGTGCAATGATGACAACGCCGTCAGATGCTGGTGTTGATGAGGTTAATGCTGGTGACTTAGAAACAGCCAAATTGTATGGTCAGCGCATTGCTGAAGTTGCAGGGCAGTTCAGAGCTAAATAATTAACTTATGTTAAAAATCAGAAAATCTGAGGATCGGGGTTATGCCGATCATGGTTGGTTAAAAACCCATCATTCATTTTCATTCGCAGGTTACTACGACCCAGAGCACATGGGTTGGGGTAACTTGCGGGTTATTAATGACGATTACATTGCTGCTGGTTATGGCTTTGGTAAGCATGGGCATCGCAATATGGAAATCATTAGTTATGTTTTGGCTGGTGAGTTAGCTCACCAAGACAGCATGGGTAATGTAAAAGGAATTCCACCTGGGGATATTCAGCGTATGAGTGCGGGAACAGGTGTAATGCATAGTGAGTTCAATCATGCCAAAGATCAAGAAACGCATCTCTTGCAAATCTGGATTGAGCCAAGTGTTGATGAGATTCCCCCTAGTTACGAGCAAATCACAATACCCACTGAAGAAAAGAAGAAAACATTGCGTTTAGTGGCTTCACCTACTGGTGAAAAAGGCTCTGTGACCATATATGCAGATGCTAAGATGTACGCGGGCCTTTTTGATCATGGCGACAGCTACCATCAAGACTTAAACCCACAAAGAAAAGGTTATCTACATTTGGTGCGTGGAAAAATCACGGTGAACGGTCATGCGATTAAAGGTGGTGATGCTGTGTTGATGGATGGCGAATCTAATTTAGAGCTCACTAATCCGGAGGATGCGGAAGTCATTTTTTTTGATTTGACACAATAATTATTTAATGACACCTGATTCATTAAAAAAGCTAGTCAGCATGAAAATGCCTTTTGGTAAGCATGCTGGCAAGCTATTGTGTGAGTTGCCTGCTAATTACTTAGCTTGGTTTGCAAGGGAGGGTTTTCCTAAAGGGGAAATAGGTGAGCTCTTACAACTCATGCATGAGATTGACCACAATAATTTGCGCGATTTATTAAAGCCATTACAAAATGGTCGCACCCATACATAGATACTAACGTCAGATTTTTCCGTATCAAACTCAGAAATAACTGACTCAATAATCAGCCCCCAATAGTTCAGTTTCCATTCATCATGAATCCTTTTTACGGAGGTCATGTATGGAGTTTATTTTGAATCAGTTTGTTAAGAAAGCAGCATCAAAAAGTAGGCGTTCAAACCCCAAGCTTGGGGCTAAGCGTCTGATTAAAAGGTCTGTAGGTGTTGGGGAGGTTAAAGCATCACGGCAGTCTCTTGGTAAAGCCATCACTCGTGGGTCTCGCCCAGTAACTAGACTAATGTTTGGTGCGGCTAAGGGTTTGGGTAAGTTGGCGACTTTGATATTGATTGGCAGGTTGTGAGGTGATGCATGAGTCAAGAAGTTTGTGCGCTATTGGTTGATAAGTTAGTTAACTCTGAAGAATTGGGTGAGATGGCCCAAACTATTCAAACTGGACTCGAGTCTGGGCAAGGCATTTGGTATTTTTTGTTAGATAACCCGATGGCGTTTGGCATGTTAATTGGTGGGGGTTTGGCTACATGGATGCGCCGTTGGTTTTATAAAGAAACTCTGATACGACGCTGATCATTATTCAAAATATATGGAACCTGGGGTGTAGGCTTCTCTGGGGCGCATACAAATGTTAATGTCGTAGCCAAATTGAGTTAGGGCATGTAACAACATATATGTGCTGAGTTTCTTTAAGTCGCCCTTGTAAATAGCTAAGGTTTCTTTGAGAGGTAGTTGTGTCTTTTCAGAAAGACTCTGTGGATCACTGAGTTGATCCATAGAGATCTTTCTATACAAATCTTCAAAAAGAGCTGATTTCAGATCATTTTCCTTTTTATTAATATCAAGGTATTTCATATCAATCATCTTCATCGGCTTAGTCTTATATTGATTACTGCCGATACCGCTATCCTTCACAACGCTTTTTTCAGATGATTGATGGCAAGTGAGCGTAAAGACATGATGATCATCTGTATTAAAGATGAATTTTCCTTGGCGGCTATTTAATTCTGATGCTTCTAATGGGGCTAAGGATTCAAAGCGAGCTGGCATGATTTGCTTTCTATGGTGTTGACTTCAGAAAAACAAGAGCTTGCCTTAAAACGATGCCGATGAATATCAGCAAATACTTATTTTGTTGTCAGAAATTTCTCACAACCTATCCACCGCACATGCCCATAAACGATTAAATTGATGTCTATGCAGATATTCTGGCTTTGATGTGTTCAAGTAAGCCATCACAGGCATCCTCTACTATATCTAAGACTTCTTCAAAGCCCTCTGCACCTTTATAGTAGGGGTCTGGAACAACAGCAGCTTCCATGGTTTTGCAAAATTCTGTCAGACGACGAATCTTATGTTTCTTATTATCAGGCGACATTTGTTCTGTCAGGGTGTAGTTATCCCAGTCCATCACTAACAATAAGTCGTAATCATTGAAATCTTTATCGCAGACTTGTCGTGCCTGCAAGTCAGATAAGTCATAGCCTCTTTTGATCGCATGTGCTTGAGATCTGGCATCTGGTTCTTCGCCCACATGATAAGCATGTGTGCCTGCTGAATCGACTTCAATCAGGTGAGATAGGCCAGCATCGCCTACATATTGTCTAAATACTCCATGAGCAGTGGGGCTACGACAGATGTTACCCATGCAGATAAACAGAACTTTAAATTTCATGAATGCTTTCAGGCTAAATGGAGATATTTGAAGATTAAATGATATAAAAAACTGGGTGGCAGCGAATGCTGCCCCCAGTCCAACGTCACTTGCGTGACTAGGGAGTTACACAATCTTTACTGAATACCAATAATCTTCTTTGCTTCTGCTAATGCTGCCATTGATTCTGTGTGCTTGCCAGCTTTGTGTAAATCTTCCCCTTTGGCGCGCAAGTCTTTAACTTTGGTCATGTTTTGCGGCGTTAATTGAGTTGCTAGCAGAGCACTATCAATCTTTTTCATTTCACCTGGGCAACCATGAGCAAAAGCAAGGTTAGAGGTGCAAATAAGAGTTGTAGCAATTAACCATTTTTTCATGAGTTGTCTCCTCGGAATGATTTATAGAGAATCTACTCTCAAATGAAATTTATTGCTAATTCACCAATAACCCTATGAGAGAAATTGTTATTGCAGTGCATTAATCGAGCGCATTTAAAACAAATCCTTCTGTTGCTCTTTACGCAATAGGAATGCATTTTGCATATCAATATTTATTTCGCGTCTGCCTGGTGTAACGATAACGCGATCGCCTGCTTTGATTGAGCCACCTTGGTGAACTTTCAGATACCAACCTGAACGACGCGATTGAATCATGGCTTTGGCAGAACCTTTGTAACCCATGCGAGCATTAAATTTAAAGCAAGGCTCGCGCAGTTTTACAACCTCTAGTTCAACTTCACCAATTTGCCAAATATCACCGACCCAAACCTCGGACTCTATAAAACCTTCTACGCTTAAATTTTCACCAACAAAGCCATGACCAATAGGTTCAGTTCTCTTGGCCTCTCTGGCCAGTAATTCATTCCAAAAACCGTAGTGTTCTGCTGGGTAGGCATAGATAGCCTTCTCAAGACCGCCATGAACACTAAAGTCAGCTTGTTCATCGCCATCAATGCCGATCTTTCTGACTAAAACGACATTGGGTTGCTCTAAAGAGCTCACCACATCTTTTTTGATCCCTGAATTCACCACTTTGTGGTCTGGATGATCGATGCCAAAGAGGGGGCTAATTTTGCCTGTGGAGATAGATAGGATGCGCATGCCATAATTAAATCACTTTATTGAATCTTGAGTCATTATTCATGCCACGTTTTGCAGCCAATCTCTCTTTACTCTACACAGATTTACCTTTCTTAGACCGCTTTGCCGCCGCAAAAGCTGATGGTTTTGAGGCAATTGAGTGCCAATTCCCCTATGAGTGGTACGCGCAAACAACTATCAAGAGTATTCATGAAGCAATGGTGAAATTTAACTTGCCAATGGTTCTTCATAATCTTCCGGCAGGAGATTGGGCCAATGGGGAGCGTGGTATTGCATGTGATCCAAGTCGTGTTGAGGAGTTCAGGGCTGGTGTGCCCTTGGCTATTAAATATGCCAAGGCACTCAACGTGCCAAGGGTTAACTGTATTGTTGGTATCTTGCCAGTTGGCGTATCTCCAGAGTTGGCTCAAGCCACCTTGGTATCAAATCTGACCTATGCTGCAGAAGAACTCAAAAAAGAAAATATCAAGTTGCTCATTGAGCCAATTAATACTTTTGATATTCCAGGTTTCTTTTTGGCAGGTTCTAATCATGCGATTGAAACAATCATGGCAGTCAAATCTTCGAATCTTTATTTGCAATACGATGCTTATCACTTGCATCGCATGGGTGAGGATATCTTGGAGATTGAAGAGTTGATGCCATTTATTGACCACATTCAGATTGCGGATCATCCAGGCAGGCATGAGCCAGGCACAGGTGAAATTCTTTATTCAGAATTTTTTATGTTGCTAGATGAGTTAGATTATTCAGGTTGGGTTGGTTGTGAGTACAAACAACTACATAAAGCTAATTTTTTAAAAGATTAACTGGCATTCAACTTAATCCATTTTTTCTATGGCAACTCTTGACCACTTCACCATCAGTGGCATTGCGATTGCCCAAATTAATCCGAGTGCAATCAATGTGATCGCCTGGTTAGGCATGCTGCCAGCGCCTAGCTTAACTCCAGCTAAATAAGATAGTGGGCCAGTGATGCTACCTAATATGGCTGCTAGCCAATAACTTCTTTTTAGCCAAGCTAGAGAGTGATTTAAGGTAATAGCCAATGCAGCCCACAACAGGCACATCCAAAGAGGGCTGATACCTTCAATTAATCCTGCTGATGCGTAGCTCATTAATTGAGTTTGGATGAGGCTACTATCAATCACAAAGCCCAGCGCTAGACATCTGGCCACCAATAAAGCCTCAGCTCTAATTTGTTGTTTGGGTAAGCGCCAAAAATGAATTCCTAGGCACAACAAAATAACTGTTACACCAAGGCTTGCCATTTGGTGAGAGGCACCTAAGATGCCAGCAAACCAAGCAACTTGGAATAAAAGGAAGTTAATTAAGTAAGACAAGATTTGTACTTAATTAACGTTTATAAAAACTCAGAGTCACTTCACCCAAGTAAATACCAAATTTACTCATTTGCGCTTTATTGAGCATGACCTTCTGATCCATTAAATACATCCAGTCATTAAATTGCACATGGTAAGTAGTGCCATCGACTGGTAATGCTAGGGTATAGCTCCAGTTAAGAGCATTACCAGCCACGGTGCCTTTTGCTTGACCAATCACATCACCAGCGGTGCCTGAGTAGACTCCTGGAGCAGTTTCAGTCAGGGTCCATACACGTCTTTGCTTGGTGCCATCTGAGTATGTGAAATCTTCGTCAAGTGTGCCTACTTTTTTACCGTCCTTGGTTTCCCATTTGGCATCAATGATCACTTTAAAGCGCTTAACAACTTCGCCTTTACGATCAGTGAAAATACCATAAGCATCAATCGTGCCATTGAAGTATTCAGCCATGTCAAGTTTTGGCGATTCATTGGCATATCGTTGTACTTGTGGTCCTGAGCAACCCCATAGAGTTAAACCTGTGAGTGTGGCTACGCTTGAGCATATGATGCGACGAAGTGAGTGTTTCATAGGAGCCTTGATTAATGGTGTCTTAACACTGTTGGTTAATAAAGCTAGGGGTGCAACCTTGTGACAACAGTTGGGTGCGTAGTTGTGGAGCGCTGGTGCGAGGGTCTAGCCAAATTCCAAAAAACGACTTAGAAAAATCGTCACCAGCTACTTCGCCAACCACCTGCCCATTGTGTAAAAAGAGGGTGCCGCGTTGAGGGCGATAGATGGCTGTTAAAGAATGCCCTGGTGCAATATTTGGAAATATTTTTTCTAAGCTATTCGACCATTTTTGTCGATTTTCATCAGATACCCCCAATTGGCGCATCTCCTTCATGGTTTGCTCTCTTAGTGCATCTGCCTTGAAATTTCTTAAATAATTAATTTTTAGTGCTATGCCTGCTTGAGAACCATTGCTTGCTATAAATAATTGAGCATCATACAAATCAAATCCCCAGTACGTCATTCGACCCTGACCTAAAAGCTTTGCGCCATTGAGATGGCTATGAAGGTTGTCGTGAGAGGGGTTGGCATTGACCCCAGAGCAAATCGTGGCGCCAGCGATCAAGACCTTCATAAGGGTTGTTAATACTTTTTGCATATACAAGAGCATAATTATGTTTTGTGAACTTTGCTGAGTAGGGGTTTGATTAACCCTACGAAAGCTCTTTGATACCAATTTGCTATGTTGTTAGAACCACCGTATTCATCTCTGAAAGATTTGCCTGCTCAGTTGCAGAAACATGGCTATGTTGTGATTGCACCTGATCAGTTTTATGCCTTAACGGGGCATCAAGAGGATGATTGGACTCAATTAGCAAAAACTTGGCAGCATCTGCCGCCTGATGAGTATTTAAGAGATGGTGGTCGTTATCGCCAAAGAAGACATGCCAGCTTTGTAATTAATAACTCCTCTGTTCAGTTGGCGCCCCACCGAGCCCATTGGCAACCAGTTGCCTACAACGCATTGCACGGGGGGATTGATCGTTGGTTTGAGCCATGTGAAGAGGAGTTTGTTCATTCTGTTGCCCTGAAAGATTGTTTAATTAATTTGGGCAATCAACTTAACCAAATTAAGCCTGCAACTGATGACACATGGTATGTGGAGGTTCATCAATTTAGGATTGATACAACAGATGGTATTGGTCGACCAACCCCAGAGGGTGCTCACAGAGATGGCGTTGATTTTGTGGGTGTCTTAATGCTCGGTAGACATCAAATTAAAGGTGGTGAAACGCGAGTTTTTGAAGCCAATGGACCGCAAGGGCAGCGCTTCACCCTCAATCAATCATTCAGCCTGATGGTTTTGGATGATGAACGAGTCATTCATGAGAGTACGCCAATTCAACCTATTGACCCAGATAATTCAGCGCACGCTTGGCGCGACACCTTGGTCGTAACGTTTAGACGTGATGGTTTTCAGGATGGTCCCAAGGACAACTAAATAATTGACCTTGAGGATTAGCGCCTTTTGTCTGGGGCTCTATTTTCAGGTTTTTTCTTAATCGGCTCTACCACGCGATTAGGGTCTGGCTTTAAAACAGATGTGTGGCTAATACTGCTTGGATTCATTGTGAGGGGCAGGTATTCATGTTTGGCCCACGTATTAGCATAGCTAGAGTAATTTCTGTTGTTGATCCAACCAGATTGACCAGTTTGATAAATAAATTGTGATTTATCTAAATCAGCTAAATCATAAATAGCGCGCATACTTGCGGCTTTCGTGACGGTATATGGATTATGGCTGTTACTGAAATCCATAAAACCCACGTTTATCGTGAACCCATCACCAGGCATTGGCCGACTAACTTCAAAGTGTCTCTTAAGCCATGAGACCTTACTCATTGGACGATGCTCAGATATGGCAATGTGCGCTTTACCCCAGGTCCATGATTGAGGGCTACCACCTAATTGTTTTGATAAATCATCTAAAGCACGTGTGAGAGCTAAGTCGATAATTTGTTCACAGCTTTCAATCTCTGTTGTTGATGACTGATCACACCAAAATGCTGCATCAGATTTGCCGGCAAGGTGAAGTTCCATTACGTGATGCACGCCAGAACGAAAATCTCTTTTGCCATATTCGGTAGCAAAACTTTTGGGGCTCGAATGGGTGGCGAATTCCATTGACACCCGAATTGGCTGTCAATCCTGTGTCTGCTGTCGATGGACCCATCGGCATTGCAGTCAATGGCGTCCCTATTTTTAACCCGTGTAAGCAAGGGGGGTGTCAGAACGGCGATACCAAAGTCTTGGGTGAATTGGACATTTGCAATGGCCATGCAGGCAGGGCTGA
>JALQYK010000072.1 GCA_023254115.1 Polynucleobacter sp. | reverse complement strand
AAACAAAAGACGTGGATATCTACGCGAACGACTAATTAATAACTAAGTTATTAAAAAGTGAAAACCCAGCTCTTAGAGCTGGGTTTTTTTTATGCCTGTTACAAATTAACAAATTAGTACTTTGAAAAGCTAATTAACGCTAGTCACTTTTTCTTACCGACTTTGCCCAGTCATTTCCTCAATTAGTTCTTTAATTAAATCTAGTCGGATATGAGGATTTTCAATGCCTAACAAGTGGTGCTTCTGCGCTGGGGTGAGAGGAAGAATTTCGCACCAACGATTGGCTACCCAACCGCATTGATCTAGTTCGTAGGGTCTGGCAAAAGGCATCTGATCTTCTCTAACCCCTTTCTTTTGCAGTGAGGCAATGATCTTTCCAACATCATCAGCTAATTTTTGGTGTTCTGGTTCAATGATTGTTTCTGGATCATTTTTCAAATATTCAACATCACCCAACCATAAACCACTCTTTTGACGTTGGCTGTGATGAACCTTGAAGCGTTGCCCACCTTTGCATTTGATGAAGAATAGGCTGGGTTGGGGTGCGTCAAAGAAGGTGATTTCTGCAATGGTGCCAATAGGCATAAAAATCACTTCTTCTTGTCCCGGTATTCTGACCTCTGAACCTTGGTCTAATGTCACGATTCCAAAGGATGTTTTGTTCGCTACACAATCTTTGATCATGTCTAGGTAGCGAACCTCAAATATCTTTAAGTCAATTGCCCCGCCTGGGAATAAAGTTTGTCCCAGTGGGAATAGGGGAATGGTTTGTAGATCAGCGACCATTTATTGATTGTATTCAAGAATTAAATTTAGTGTTTTGAGGGGTTGTTTTTCTGTACACTGCTTAAGTGATCAAAAATTAGGGGATATTGATGAGAAAAGTATTATTAACATTAGCGACTATCGGATTGATTGGTTTTTCTTCCATAGTTAGCGCACGGGATGTGGTTGTTTATCACATTGATAACGCTGAAAACCAGGCTACTAAAGGTTTAAGAAATATTCGCAACCATTTGGATATTGCCCCGCAAACAAAAATTTATGTTGTAACGCATGCGGAAGGGATTGATTTCTTAATGGAGGGAGCTAAGGATAAGAAAAATCCTAATATCGACTATGCCTCCTTAGTCTCTGCTCTTAAATCAAGGGGTGTTACCTTTGAGGTTTGCGAAATCACGCTTAAAAATAGAAATATCAAACGAGATGTTTTCATTATGGACGCTGAATTCACGCCATCCGGAGTTGCTAGGGTGGCTAGTCTTCAAATCAAGGATAAGGCTGCTTATATCAAGCCTTAATCAATCACATCCCTTTCTTTGATATGGCCGCCTAGAGCGGCTTTTTTATTTCCATGAGTTATGAAGGGTTTTGCATTTAGTTCGCATTAGTACTAAAATGGTACTAACGCGAACTAAATGTTATTGGCTAGTTAATTTATGAATTTTTTACCAACTCTTAAAAGCCTGGTGTTGACCTATCAGTCGTTTGAGCATTACTCGGCTCCCCACATCAAATCAATGGGTCTTACGATGACTCAATTTGACGTGATTGCTACGCTAGGAAATCAGCCACCCATGACGTGTAAAGATTTAGGCGATAAAACCCTAGTTACAAAAGGAACTCTGACGGGTGTCCTTGAGAGGCTTGAAGATAAAGGAATTATTCATCGATCAGTTAACCAGACTGATGCACGTAGTCAAATGATTGGTTTGACCAAAAAGGGTCAGCAACTATTTGAAAAGGTCTTTCCAGAGCATTTAAAGCATCTGGAAAAAGCTTTTGGTCAATTAAGTAAGCAGGATTTGAACGAGCTGACTCGCTCACTTCAGAAGCTAAGAGCAGTATTTAGTAATCACTAATACATTAAGGAGAAATCAATATGACAAAAGTAGCGGTTGTATTTCATAGTGGGTATGGTCATACAGTGAAACAAGCCGAGGCGATCGCCAAGGGTGCCAATGGGACATTGGTGGCAATTGATGCAGAAGGGCAGTTAACTGATGCGCAGTGGGATATTTTGCAAGCTGCTGACGCAATTGTCTTTGGTTCGCCAACTTACATGGGTAGTGTGACATGGCAATTTAAGAAATTTGCTGATGCAAGTTCAAAAGCATGGTTTAGTCAATCTTGGAAAAATAAAGTATTTGGCGGGTTTACTAACTCTGCCACTATGAATGGTGACAAACATTCAACGATTCACTATTTCATGACACTTGCTATGCAGCATTCTGGCGTTTGGG
>JALQYK010000060.1 GCA_023254115.1 Polynucleobacter sp. | reverse complement strand
CGACTTACCACCGGCAACCATGCAAGCAAAAACAGCTAAGGCATTGCTCACATTAAATGTACCAACAAAGTTGGTTTGCACTAGGCCTAAGTCCTCACCAGAGACATTCAAGTTAAAAGTCATACCTTGATTCATTAAATGAATATCACTGGCCAACACTTTTTTGTAATTTTTATTAGTAAAGCATGGCAAAGCTAATAGCTTTTCCGCCTGCGTTGCATAAGCCCAAACAGTGATGCTCGTATTAGCAACCCTATCAGCTAAGTCTTTTAGACACTCTTGACCAAACGCATCATCTGCATTGATAACTATATGTTTAACGCCAGGTAAATTAATTATTTTTTTCTTTGCAGCAGCATATTCAGACATGGTGCCGTGGTAATCCAAATGATCTTGACTGAGATTTGTTATGACCACAGTGTCAAATTCAACACCATTAATGCGCCCCTGGTCCAAAGCATGTGATGAAACCTCCATCGCCACACTCGCAGCACCTTGATCTTTGATGTCATTTAATAAAGACTGTAAACGCGCAGCATCAGGCGTAGTAAATCCTGTAGGTTTGATTTGATTTAATAAACCAGCGCCCAAAGTTCCTACTACTGCCGATGGTTGGTTAGCTTCATGTAATGCATTCGCAACCCACTGACTAACTGTTGTTTTCCCATTAGTTCCGGTGATACCAATCACCCTCATTTGACTGCTTGGATTTTGATACCAGTTAGCCGCAATCCCACCCGCTTTTTTTGCTAAATCTGCTACCGGTACACAGCGAGGATCTTTGCAAACTTCTACCAACTCCCCAGTCAACCCACTTGGCTCATACAAGACCAAAGCAGCCCCTAAATTCAGCGCTTTAGAAATATATAGTCTGCTATCACTGATTTGATGAGCATTACCCACCGGATAAGCCAACATCACATCACCCGCTTTCAACATGCGTGTATCACTTGTTAATTGCGCGCTAGCACTTACATGCTGCGCTAGCAGCATATCAAGTGGAAGTGAATGAGTAGGCAA
Organism: Polynucleobacter sp.; assembly: GCA_023254115.1. GTDB lineage: Bacteria > Pseudomonadota > Gammaproteobacteria > Burkholderiales > Burkholderiaceae > Polynucleobacter. The sequence continues at coordinate 21,081 of JALQYK010000060.1, read as the reverse complement.
CATAGCGTTCATCGACTAAATGACACCTTTTGGCTTGCCCCGGATGACAAACCTTGTAAATCTTTATCAACCATCTGCTTAACCGCAGCATCAGGTAGAACATTCATACTTCTTAAAGTGCCAGCAACAATGTTTGCAAATGCTGGTGCAGCTACTACACCACCGTAATATCCACCGGCACTTGGCTCATCAACCATCACCGCAACAACAATACGCGGCGCACTCATTGGAGCCATTCCCACAAAGAAACCACGGTATTTATTACCTGCGTAACCCTTGCCCTCAACCTTATGAGCAGTACCCGTCTTACCACCGACTCTGTAACCTAGAGTCTGTGCAGTTGTTGCTGTACCACCTGTTTGAGTTACCAACTCAAGCATTTCGCGCATTTGTATTGCTGTCTTGGCAGAAATAACTTGAGTTCCCTTAGGAGTTGCATTGGTCTTGTAGATAGTCGTTGGGACTAACTCACCATCACGAGCAAAAATACTGTAGGCACGCGCCATCTGGAATAAAGATGCAGACAAACCATAGCCGTAAGACATGGTCGCTTGATCAATTGGTACCCAATTTTTATAAGGACGTAAACGACCAGCTACCGCGCCCGGGAAACCAATTGTTGGCGCTTGACCCAAACCAACTGCCTGAAACATTTCCCACATCTCTTGCGGCTGAAGTTGCATCGCAATTTTTGCAGTACCAATATTGCTAGATTTTTGTATAACTTCAGAGACTGTTAAAACACCATAGGGATGAGTGTCAGTAATGGCTTTTTTACCAATCACAATTGATTTACCAATAGCCATGGAAGTATTCGGTTGAACAATTCCTTTTTCTAAAGCCAAAGCAATTGAAAATGGTTTCATGGTTGAACCTGGCTCAAAGGTATCAGTAAGCACTCGATTTCTTAATTGCTCACCACTCAAATGAGTTCTAGAGTTAGGGTTGTATGTTGGCCAATTAGCTAACGCCAAGATTTCACCCGTTTGCACATCCAAAACTACCGCACCCGCAGCTTTAGCACGATGCTTCTCTGCGATTGCCTTTAACTCATTAAACGCTAAGAACTGTACTTTGCTATCAATCGATAACTGTAAATCTGCTCCGTCTCGAGGCGGATGAATAATTCCCAAACCTTCTACATATCGACCAAGGCGATCTTGAATCACGCGGCGGCGCCCTGGCTGACCAGCCAGTTCTTTCTCTTTTGCCAACTCCATACCTTCTTGACCACGATCTTCAACGTTCGTGAAGCCAACGATATGCGCCATCGCCTCACCTTCAGGATAAAGACGTTTGTACTCGTTGTTTTGTGCAATACCAGGTATACCCAACTCTTTGATTTGTTTTGCCACATCCAGATCAACCTGGCGCTTCAAAAATATTTGAGTGCGGTCTGACGATAATTTTTTCTTTAATTCGCCTTCTCCGATTTCAAGCAATTTAGCTAATTGAGTCAGTTTTTCTTTTGGCAAATCTTCAGGAACAGCTTCTGGGAATGCGATGATGGCTTTGGCGAGCAAACTTGTTGCTAACACCTCACCATTACGGTCCAAAATTTTTCCTCGGCTAGCAGGCATCTCGATAGAACGTAATGTGGCCTTATTACCTTTTTCTTCATAAAAAGAATTGCCAAAACCTTGAACCCAGATTGCTCTAACAACCAAAGCCGTAAAACCAACAAAGATTAAAAATAAAACTAATCTTGAACGCCACATAGGTAGGCGCAAAACTAAATTAGGCGTGGATGAAAATGAAATTTGTGCCATTAATCCACCACCACATATTGCGTACGACCAGGATTAATTAATTGCATGTGCAATTGCTTGCGCGCAATATCGGTAATCCTAGCTGCCTTAGATAAATTACGTTGCTCATATTCAAGACGTAACCAATCTTGATTTAAGCGACGCTCTTCTGTTTGAGCGCGCTCCAAGGCAACATACAAAGACCTGGTCTTTTGTTGTGCCGCCACCAAAGACAGTGCGCACAGCATCAAAATGACTAACAAAATGATCGTGGAGCGGTTCATACCAAAGCTCCCACAGTTTTATTTTTAATTTTGCGCATCACTCTCAAAATTGCAGAACGTGCGCGCGGATTTTCTTGAACTTCTTGTTCACTCGGTTTAATACGACCCAATAGCTCAGCAAATGGTTTTGGCATTTGGTTTTCAGTCAACGGCAAACCTCTTGGCACAGAAACCTGCGACAAGCCTTGCATGAATTGCTTAACAATTCGATCTTCCAAAGAATGAAAACTAATGACGGCTAATAAGCCGCCAGGTTTCAAGCAGTTAAATGCTGCGTTCAACCCACCCTCCAAGTCGGCAAGCTCTTGGTTGATATAAATCCGTATAGCCTGAAAGGTGCGCGTGGCCGGATCTTGGCCCGCCTCGCGGGTGCGGACGACACTAGCCACGAGCGACGCGAGTTCTCTTGTCCTAGTGAGTGACTCGCCTTGCTCTCTGCGAGTAACAATCGCCTTTGCAATCTGTACAGCAAACCGTTCTTCCCCATAGTCCTTAATGACCCTCGCTATTTCTTTTTGTTCTGCTGTTGCCAACCACTCCGCCGCACTCTGACCGCGAGTTGTATCCATCCTCATATCCAAAGGACCGTCTTGACGAAATGAAAAGCCACGATTGGGATCGTCGATTTGCGGAGAACTGATCCCCAAGTCCATCAAGATGGCATCCGCCGTTTCTGCTGGCACGTGTTCGCCCATCGAGGCAAAGCTCTCGTGAATAATTTGAAAACGTGAATCTGTGATCGTGTTTGCTTCGGCAATCGCTTGTAGATCCTTGTCGAAGGCAATCAGCTTGGAAGCTTGATCTAAGCGCTTGAGTATTTCTCTGCTGTGACCACCGCGTCCAAATGTTCCATCGATAATTATTTTTGGCGCGGCATTTGATGAAGTCGCATCTCCCAATACCGAGGTGACTGCCTCGGCCAGTAATACTGGGCGATGGGTGTATGTCATGGTCGGCCAACATCAGAAGGTAAATTGCTTGAGTGCATCTGGCATGCCTTGTGCAATTGCAACTTGCTCTTTTTGAGCATAGGTTGAGGCATCCCATAATTCGAAGTGACTACCCATACCTAAAAGCATCACATCGCGTTCTATATTTGCAGCAGCACGCAATTCAGGACTTACCAAGATGCGACCTGAACCATCCATGTCAACATCTGAGGCATTACCTAAAAATATACGGCGCCACCAATGAGCATCCATTGGCAGTTGTGCGATACGGCTTCTAAATGCTTCCCACTCAGATCTTGGGAATAACAACAAGCAACCATCGGGGTGTTTTGTGAGCGTGACCCTGCCTTCGCCTTGCAATTGCAAGGCGTCACGATGCCTTGAAGGAATCGACATGCGACCCTTAGCATCGAGAGTTAATGCAGAAGCACCTTGAAACACGTATTTTCCCCCACTTTTTCACACTTTTCCCCACTGTAGAGGATGCGTAATTCATGGTCAAGTGTTTTAGGTACTTTTTTTGAAAATTCTTTAGCTAGAACAAGTACTTAGGAGCTTATCTTGATGACATTTTAAGGGTAAATTTCCAATAAAAACATAGAGGTGGAAAGTACTCTTAAGAAACTAGCTTAGGGTTATAGGCGATAAGCTGTGCTTGTCATGACTTTTGCCATCATTTTCATCGCAGATTTCACTGGATTCGGTAGATCAATACCACCCTCATCTCTAGCCATTTGGCCATGAGCGATCTCATCTTCTCTCATTTGAGCCACAATTGCCCTTGAACGGTAGTCATTTGTTGGCAACTCCGTTAAATGACCATCTAAATGATTTTCAACCTGTTTTTCAGTCTCGGAAACAAAACCAAGACTAACTTTGTCGCCTGCTAAACCAGCAACGCTACCCAATACAAATGAACCGGCGTACCACAATGGATTTAAAAGGCTAGGCCTTGAATCTAACTCGCTTAAACGCTGCTCGCACCATGCCAAATGGTCTTCTTCTTCAATGGCAGCATGCTCTAACTTATTTTTTAAATCAGCGCTTTTCGCATGTAGTTTTTGTGACTGGTACAAAGCTTGAGCACATACCTCACCCACATGATTAACACGCATCAAGCCAGCCGCATGTTGTTTTTCTTGAGTGGTTAGGTTCTCAGTGGGTGCTGATTGAGGAACGGGTCTACGCATTGGCGTCGCACCCACGATCGAACGCAAGGCACGATCGAATTCGATGATGAACCCATCAAGCGGACTATGTTTTAGTTTGGCATCAGAACCCATGGCGATATCTTATACGCTTATTGAATCATTTGAATTGATCAATAGAGTTATTGCGAAACTGATTGCGCAAAATCAAACGGCGATCACTAATCGCCGTCTAAATAGGTCATTTTTAAGATTGTTCGACTAAACAAGAACCTCAGCTTTACAGGCAGTTTTTGTTTTCAAGCCAAGCTCTGCTAATAATGCACGATCAGCATCCGCCTCTGGATTATCTGTTGTTAACAATTTATCACCGTAGAAAATAGAGTTGGCACCAGCCATGAAGCACATGGCTTGCACAGCTCTACCTAACTCTTGACGCCCAGCTGATAAACGCACACGAGCTGTAGGCATAGTGATACGAGCAATTGCAATTGTGCGCACAAACTCCAGTGGATCAACACCTTTCTGCTCAGCCAATGGAGTACCTGCTACAGGTACTAGATGATTGATAGGTACTGACTCTGGATAAGGATTTAGATTTGCTAATTTGGCAATAAATGCTGCACGCTGTTTGCGAGTTTCACCCATACCGATAATGCCACCACAGCACACAGACATACCGGCACTGCGTACGCTTTGCAATGTATCTAAGCGATCTTGATACTGACGTGTATTGATTACAGAGCCATAAAAATCTTCACTGGTATCTAGATTATGGTTGTAGTAATCCAAACCAGCTTCACCCAATGCTTTAGCTTGCTCAGGAGCTAACATACCCAAAGTTGCGCAAGTTTCTAAACCAAGATCCTTAACTCCTTTGATCATGGCAACTACTTTTTCAATATCACGATCTTTGGGTTCGCGCCAAGCCGCACCCATACAAAAACGATTAGAGCCAGCCTCTTTAGCAGCACGCGCCGCCTCTAAAACTTCTTCCACATCCATCATTTTGGTGGCTTTGACATCTGTTTGATAGCGAGCCGCTTGAGGGCAGTAACCACAATCTTCAGGGCAGCCACCTGTCTTAATTGATAACAAAGTAGCTAGCTCAATATCACCCTCTGGAAAATTTTCACGATGAACGGCAGCAGCACGAGCCATCAACTCGTTCATAGGTAGTTCATAAAGTTCTAATACTTGCTCAACAGAAGTAGACATACGCTTTTTAGGGGAATTCTTAGTAATAATTGCTAATGATACAGGTCGAAGTGTTCAAATAGAGTCTATGCGTTATATCCTAACTTTCATTTCTTTACTATTCCTGACCACAGCAACCATGGCCGAGAAATCATGGCCGAATGCCCACAGCGAACCAGTGCGAATCATTGTGACATTCACGCCAGGCGGCGCCCCAGATATCCTAGCGCGCATCCTAGCAGAATACTGGCAAAAAGACTTTAATAATCAGATAGTTGTTGAAAATAAACCAGGGGCTGGTGGCAACATTGGGACTGATTTAGTAGCCAAAGCAACTCCCAACGGACATAGTCTATTAATTGGTACGGTCGGCACTCTGACGATTAATCCGTATCTCTACAAAAATCTTAACTATGATGCTCACAAAGATTTAGAGCCCATTACATTTCTTGCCAGCACGCCCAATGTATTGGTATTGAACAAACATGTGCCAGCTCATGATGCAAAAAGTTTAATTGCCCTAGCCAAATCAAAACCGAATCAATTGAGTTTTTCATCTTCCGGCATTGGCACCTCCATCCATTTATCTGGCGAATTATTTCAACAACTCACTAAGACAAAAATAAAACACATCCCCTATAAGGGAAGAGCCCAAGCAATGCCAGATTTATTAGGTGGACGTGTTGATATGAGTTTTGATAATTTAGCTTCGGCTTTACCACTGATTAAGTCAGGAGACTTAAAAGCCATTGGGATAACCAATCTTCAACGGTCAAGTTATGCCCCAGATATTCCAACTCTTAGTGAATCTGGTGTTCCAGCTCTAAAAAACTTTCAAGTTACCTCATGGTTCTCTTTGATGGGGCCAGCTGGTATGCGCCCCGAGGATGTACAAAAAATAGCCGCAGAAACTAAACGAATACTTAATCTTCCCGAAGTAAAAGAACGTTTATCTTCGATTGGCTTAGAAGCCAACCCCCAAGGCCCTGATGCACTGAATCGATTAATACAGTCTGACTCAAAAAGATGGTCGAAATTAATTGAAGAAACAGGTATAAAAGCTGAATGATTAAAAAAGCTTCCACCTCTAGCCAATGGGTAGAACGCAGCTTAAAAGCTGTGTGGCATCCATGCACACAAATGAAACATCATGAACAGTTTCCTTTAGTGGCGCTCTCTCATGGTCAGGGTGTATGGCTGTATGACCAAGATGGTCATCGCTACTTAGATGCTGTTAGCTCGTGGTGGGTGAATTTATTTGGTCACGCAAATCCAACCATCAATGCAGCTCTGAAAAATCAATTGGATCAACTCGAGCATGCCATGCTGGCAGGCTTTACACATCCACCAGTGGTTGAATTATCTGAGCGCCTAAGCGCTCTCACACAACATCAACTGGGGCATACCTTTTACGCATCCGATGGTGCATCAGCCATTGAGATTGCTCTAAAAATGAGTTTTCACTATTGGCGCAATAGTGGCTATGAAAACAAAAAAGAATTTATTTGTTTAAAAAATAGTTATCACGGCGAAACCCTGGGTGCACTTGCAGTGACTGATGTAGCTATTTTTAAAGATGCCTATGGCCCTCTCACTAAACAAGCACACATTGTTACAAGCCCCGACTCTAGAAATGCTAAAAATGGCGAATCCGCCTCTGATGTTGCCAAGCTTGCTTTAGCTGACTTGGAAAAAACTCTGCAACAACATCTTGGGAAAATTGCAGCATTGATACTAGAGCCTCTGGTTCAATGTGCCACAGGAATGGCAATGTACGATGCTAGCTATCTAAGTGGTGCACGTGCGCTATGCGATCAATATCAAGTGCATCTTATTGCCGATGAAATTGCCGTTGGCTGTGGCAGAACCGGAACTTTTTTTGCTGTTGAACAAGCTAATATTTGGCCCGACTTCCTGGCCTTATCAAAAGGTATCAGTGGTGGCTACCTACCGCTTTCTCTGGTCATGACAACTGATGAGATTTATCAATCTTTTTATCACGATGACATCACCAAGGGGTTCTTACATTCTCACTCATACACAGGCAATCCTTTGGCCTGCAAAGCAGCTCTTGCCACTCTTGATATTTTTGAAAATGACCAAGTTCTGGAGAGAAATGCAGTATTAGCGCAAAAAATTTCCGCTGCTTTTGATTGGACTAGGCAAGATGGACGTATTGAGCACGTTCGTCAAAAAGGCATGATTTTTGCGTTTGATATAAAAGCTTCAGCGCTAACAACCGGCTTTGCTAAAGCTTTTTTCAAAGAAGCTTTGTCGCATGAAGTATTGGTAAGACCAATTGGCTCAACAATCTACATCATGCCACCTTACGTATTAAGTGATAGTGAACTAAGCCACTTATCCAAAGGTATTCAAGCAACACTTGAGCAAGTCTTAATAAATCATGCTTAATGTGGCAAAGCGCCTAAAATAAAGACATGAGCAATCGCTATATTCAACACTACGAATCTCTTCTTAATGACTTAGAGAATCAATCACTACGTAGAAAACTGAAAGTTAGCGATAGTCCTAGTGGGCCCATGATGAAAATCAATGGTCAGGACGTACTTACTTTTTGCAGCAACGATTATCTTGGTCTAGCCAATCATCCAGAAATTGCATCGGCAATGATTGATGGCATCAACATCTATGGTGGTGGCAGCGGTGCCTCACACATGATCAGTGGTCATTACACAGCTCATGATCAACTTGAACAAGCATTAGCAGCGACCCAAGCCAAATATATCCCTAACGTCAAAGGTTTATTTTTTAGCACTGGTTACATGGCTAACATGGCAGCCATCACGGGTATTTCAGCAGGGTTAGGTGAAAACCAAACGATGAGCATTTTTTCTGAAGAGCTCAACCATGCATCGTTAATTGATGGCGTGCGTCTTGCTAGCAAACAAAATAATGCTAAAGTCTTTGTATACGCCCATCAAAATTTAGTTGCTCTTCAAAAATTACTCTCAGAAGACAAGAGTCAATTTAAATTAATTGTGACTGATGGTGTTTTCAGTATGGATGGCAATATCGCCCCCATTGATCAACTACTAGCACTTGCTGAAAAATATGATGCCTTGTTATTAATTGATGATGCTCATGGATTTGGCGTTCTTGGGGATGATGGCCATGGTATTTTGGAATCGTTCAAGATTGATGCTCAAAATGTCTCAGCTAATAGAATCATTTATATTGGTACTCTTGGTAAGGCTGCTGGATTAAGCGGTGCATTTATTGCTGCTCACAAGCATTTGACGGAATGGATCCTGCAAAAAGGGCGTGCTTACATCTATACCACTGCAAGTCCCCCAGCAATTGCACACGGATTACTCAAAAGCCTTGAATTGATTCAGCAAGCGCAACATCGAAATGCTCTGCATCAAAATATTGCTTACTGGCGAAAACACCTAAAGTTACATAAATGGCAATTGATTGAATCATCAACTGCTATTCAACCCATAGTGATTGGCCGCAATGAAGATGCCCTTCGAGTTGCTGAAGCACTCTATAAGAAAAATATTTGGGTACCAGCTATCAGACCCCCCACCGTCCCCGCAGGCACCGCTCGCCTTCGCATTACGTTATCAGCATCGCACACCACAGAACAAATTGATCAATTAATCAATGCAATCAGTGAGGTAGAGCATGCCTTCTAAATTTGGATTTTTTATCACTGGTACAGATACTGAAGTTGGTAAAACCTTAGTCTCAGGAGCATTGATTCTGAAACTACAAAAGCAACACCCTCTTGTGGGCGCATACAAGCCAGTGGTGGCCGGCCTTCAAGAAATCAATGGGCAACTTCAAAATGAAGACTTGGTGACTTTATCAATAGCATCAACTTATCTAAGCACCCTTGATAACGCCAATCAGCAAATATGTCCCTATCAGTTGAGTACTCCTGCAGCACCACATCTTGTTTCTCAAGCGCAAAACATTCATCTAAGTTATGAGGTGATGCTAAGTACTTACAAGCAAATGGCTGAAAAAACCGACGCCATGATTGTTGAAGGTGTTGGTGGCTTTAAGGTGCCTTTTCATGATGGCAAGAATAGTGCCGATTTTGCTAAAGATATCGAGCTACCAGTCATCTTGGTGATTGGGATGAAATTAGGATGCATTAATCATGCCCTACTGACCATCGAAGCCATTGAGCAAAGAGGCTTGGTATTAGCCGGTTGGGTGGCTAACTGCAGTAATGACATGCAGCTACTTGATGAAAATATTGCTACTTTAAAAACATTGATTCAAGCACCCTTACTAGGTGTAATTCCCAAACTAAATCAATCAGAAATCAAAACACCCTACAGCAAAGAAGCTTTAATAAAAGCGGCTAGCTTTATTCAATTGCCTAGCGATTTCTCAACTCGCGCCTAAGCGTTTTTCCAACGGTGTTTTTAGGTAATTCGTTGATAAATTCAATGTACTTAGGTCGCTTGTAATTAGTCAACTGCTCTTTGCAATGCGCCATCACTTGCTGCTCAGTTAGATTGGCATCGCCCTTAACGATGTAGATCTTCACAACTTCACCAGAGTGCTCATCTGGCACACCCACCACAGCACACTCAAAGACACCGGGCAGCATCGCCACCACTTCCTCAACTTCATTGGGATAAACATTAAATCCAGAAACAATCACCACATCTTTTTTACGATCAATGATTTTTACGTAACCGTTTGCATCCATCACGCCTATGTCTCCGGTTTTTAAGAAACCATCAACCGTCATGACTTTGTTGGTTTCATCTTGACTACGCCAATAACCAGCCATTACCTGCGGTCCACGGATACAAATTTCACCAGGCATATCTATTGGCAATTGCTGCCCTCGATCATCTCGAATCGATACATCAGTACTTGGTAATGGCAAGCCAATATGTCCAGTGAAGCGATTAATGAGAGGTGTGTTGCAACAAGATACTGGAGAAGTTTCAGATAGGCCGTAACCCTCAGCGATTGACTTCCCTGTTAATGCCAACCAACGATCAGCCACTACGCGTTGTACAGCCACCCCGCCACCAATCGCCACCAATAAACTTGAGAAGTTAATTTTTTTAAATTGAGGGTGATTCATCAAGGCATTAAACAAGGTGTTAACTGCCGGGAAGATATGGAATGTTTTTAATCCAGCGAGTAATTTGATGAATCCTGAAATATCCCTAGGGTTAGTCACCAAGATATTCAAACCACCAGCCTTGATACCAAACATACAGCAAGCCGTTAAAGCAAAGATGTGATACATGGGTAAGGCACAAATAAAAATCAGTTGATCAATTTTTTTACCTCTCAAGCCAGGCTCTAACCACAACTCAATTTGCATCAGGTTTGCCAAAATATTACGGTGTAACAAAACAGCACCTTTTGAGACCCCAGTGGTGCCGCCTGTGTATTGCAAAAATGCAATGTCGTTATGACCAATTTGAGGTTTTCTAAATAAGTGGTGCGCTCCAATAGCCAAAGCATTCTTAAAACTGATGTGATTCGGTAAATCCCATTTAGGAACAAGCTTCTTAATTCTTCTAACAACCCAATTGACCAGAATTCCTTTGACTCCCATCAACTCACCCATACTGGTCACAAGCACATGTTTAACATCAACTTGATCTTGGACTTTTTCAAAAACGTGAGCAAAATTTTCTAAGATGATCAGTGCATCTGCGCCACTATCTCTGAGCTGATGGAGAAGTTCTCTGGGGGTATAAAGTGGATTAATACTGACTACCACCATACCAGCTCTAAGAGCGCCAATGATTGCCACAGGATATTGCAATAAATTGGGCATCATGATTGCAACACGATCACCCTGTTTTAATCCTGTGGATTGCAAATATGCTGCGAATTGCAAAGACTGTGTATTTAATTCTTGATAAGTGAGCTTTTTACCCATACAAGTAAAAGCCACTCTGTTGGCATATAGGTCGAAAGAATCTTCAAACATATGGTTTAAAGACTCATACTGAGAATAATCAACCTGATGAGGCACCCCCTCAGGATAACTATCTAGCCATGGTTTATCTTGACTCATACAATGAGATTAAAAGATTAAATGAAATAAGCACATGCTCAATACTGCACTAAAGTAAAGGGATTACCAAATTGTCTGTCAATATCCTTGATAAGAGATATGATTTAGCATTAGGCATTAAAGATTAATCTATGAAACTTCTACCAGAAATTCTTGAGTCAGCCGCAACCATCAAGGCTATTAGGAGAGATATTCATGCTCATCCAGAGTTGTGCTTTCAAGAAAATCGGACGGCAGAAGTAATTGCTAAACAACTTGAAGCTTGGGGCATTAAAACTCATCGTGGCCTTGGTAAAACTGGCGTAGTGGGCACGATTGAGGGATCTTTAGGCAAAGGCAAATCAATTGGCTTACGAGCTGATATGGATGCACTCCCACTTCAAGAGCACAATCATTTTGAACACGCATCAAAACATGAAGGAAAAATGCATGCATGTGGCCATGACGGTCATGTTGCAATGCTTCTAGGTGCTGCAGAGTATTTAGCAAAACATCGCGACTTCAAGGGAACCGTTCACCTAATTTTTCAACCAGCTGAAGAAGGTGGTGGTGGCGCGCGAGAAATGATTCGTGATGGACTATTTGATTTATTTCCCTGTGATGCTGTTTTTGGTATGCACAATTGGCCAGGGCTAGCGGTTGGTGAGTTTGGTGTTACACCAGGCCCAATGATGGCTTCAAGCAATGAATTTGTGATTACAGTCAAAGGTAAAGGCGGCCACGCTGCACTACCGCACACTAGCGCAGACCCCGTATTTGCTGCTAGCCAAATGATTAGCGCACTACAAGGCATCATCACTCGTAATAAACGCCCAATCGATGCAGCCGTTTTATCTATTACTCAATTTCATGCAGGTGATGCAAGCAATATCATTCCAAACAGTGCTTGGATTGGTGGCACAGTAAGAACATTCACTCACGAAGTATTAGATCTGATTGAAATGCGCCTACATCAAGTAGCTGCAGCAGTTGCTCAAGCTTTTGACTGTTCTGCCGAAGTGGAGTTCTCCAGAAACTATCCTCCAACAATCAATCATGACAATGAAACTGCATTTGCAGTTGAGGTAATGAAAGAACTAGTTGGTGAACATAAGGTCAACCCAAGAATTGATCCAACCATGGGTGCAGAGGACTTTGCCTTTATGTTGCAAGAAAAGCCAGGCTGCTATGTCTTTATTGGTAATGGTGATGGGGATCATCGCTCACAGGGTCATGGCTTAGGCCCATGCCAACTTCATAACCCTTGTTATGACTTTAATGATGACTTGCTACCTCTTGGTAGTAGTTATTGGGTCAAACTCGTACAACGTTACCTGATGTAACCGTTATTTGCTCTTTGACATATTTGGTGTTTTGCTAAGTTCGATATCACCATAAATGGCATCGACCTGTGTCTTCGTATTGTCTGTATCTGTTAACAAACCCAAGCCAATCACTTTGCCTGGCATCTCATTAAAAGCTGCGCGAAAATCTTTTGATATGTCGCGATGATGGCGTTGCCATTGACCAAGCTCATCCTTGCCTGCATTGACCACAATCATTTTTATTCTTGAGCTTCTGGGGCTAGTAATGATAGTTTCAATTGGTGTTTTAGCGGCCCAAACATACATCAAGCTAGCGTAAGGCATATCGTGACCGCTCACAATTTTTGCCATCTCAAAAATCATCTGATCTTTCACGGGTAATTTAGTTTTATCCCCATCAAAGGCAACCAAAATTCTTAATGGGGCGTCATCTACAGAAGAATCATGATTATCTGCATTAGGTATGTAACCAAGAGCCTTCCACTCCCAGTTAAGAAATAACTGATCCGGTGATCTTGGCTTTAGAGGCAATACTAAGCCTGATGCAGCCACGTTGGCACTCGCATGCAAGACTGTTTTACCCTCATACTGCTTTAACTTGTATTCGGTTTTATTTTTCTGCGGGGTAATTCTCCAAACTTGCCATGCTTTGGGCAAATTTCCAGCCTCATTTAAATTTGAGAATTTATCGACTTTTTCAGCAGGGGGAATTTGAGTGTCCCCTGATTCCATCGTGGCACAAGATGCTAATAGTGCCAAATACCCGAGTCCAACTAATTGTCGAAACCTTGAATACATCAATTGCTGCCTAAATAACAATCAATCAGACTTATTGGTGTTTGAACTTAGCAGGTCTTTTTTCAACAAAGGCTGCCATGCCTTCTTTTTGGTCTTCAGTAGCAAAAGTTGAATGGAAAAGACGTCTCTCAAAATGAATACCTTCACTCAGCGATGACTCAAAAGACGCATTAATACTTTCTTTCACCATCATCACGATTGGCAAAGACATTTCACCTATTGTTTTTGCAGCGGCCATTGTTTCTTCAAGCAACTTATCAGCAGCCACCACCCTTGAAACTAGGCCAGCTCTCTCAGCTTCATTAGCATCCATCATGCGAGCAGTTAAGCACATATCCATTGCTTTTGATTTAGACACCGCTCTTGGTAAACGCTGACTGCCACCGGCACCAGGAATGATGCCAAGCTTAATTTCTGGCTGCCCAAATTTAGCGTTGTCTGCTGCAATAATGAAGTCACACATCATGGCCAGCTCACAACCACCACCCAAAGCATAGCCAGCCACAGCAGCAATCACTGGTTTGCGAATTTTTCGAATTGTTTCCCAGTTTTTAGTGATGTAGTCAGATTTATAAACATCAGTAAAGTTATATTTAGACATCATGCCAATGTCTGCGCCAGCAGCAAAAGCTTTTTCACTACCAGTGATCACGATGCAAGAAATATTGTTATCTGCATCAAAAGACAGCAAAGCTGCTCCTAACTCATCCATCAATTGATCATTGAGTGCATTAAGAGCCTTAGGACGATTCAAAGTAATCAAACCAACACGACCATCAGTTGAAGTCAAAATAGTTTCGTAACTCATCATTTATCTTTCTTTGAACAATCAGAAATTGTAAAAATAGCAGGAATACTAAGATGCTAGCACCTTGCGTAACAAAGGTGTCAGCGTGGCATGAAAACCCACATTCTGCCCTGTTGCTTCATGCGACCAGCGTGCTCACCAGCTTGATCACCAGTACCCCAATAAAAATCAGCTCGCACAGCACCGACAATGGCAGTTCCGGTATCTTGAGCCATTACTAAACGCTGCAAAGGCTTTTGAGTCAATGGATAAGTTGTGGCAATGTAAACGGGTGCGCCCAAAGGCAAAGCCTTGGTATCGATAGCAATACTGCGCTCAGAGGTTAATGGCACACCCAAAGCCCCAATAGGTCCAATATTGGCATCTGGGCTTGCTGGCATTTCTCTAAAAAATACGTACCGCGGATTAGCATTGAGCATTTCTTGTACACGACCAGGATTCTTTTTAGCCCAGGCTTGGATGCCCTGCATGGTTGCAGTGGCGCGATTGATCTCGCCACGATCTAAGAGCCACTGCGCAAAAGATTTAAAAGGCTGATCATTGGTACCTGCAAAGCCTAGGCGAATGATCTTACCATCCGTCATACGAATGCGACCAGAACCTTGAACCTGCATGAAAGCCGCAGCCACTGCATCATCTACCCAGACAATTTCTTGACCATTTAGCTGTCCGCTTGAAAACAATTCAGCACGAGTCGGCAGTTCGCTAGGCTTACGTTTTTTCCATGCATCTGGGTAACGGTGCAATGGCGTTTGATATGCGCCACCCCTTTGCCTTGAGCCATTTAAATACGGTTCATAGTAACCAGTCACCAAGCCATGTGCACTACCAGCAGAAGATCCTGTTTGATGGCGAATCTCCATAACCTTCATGTGGGACTCAAAATAATCACGAATTGATTGATTGCTAGTTCCATTGACTCTCTCTGCAGCTCGACATGCAGTACGCCAGTCCAAACCACTTGGGTTGCGCTTCATGAGTCCTTCGCAACTTCTTTTCCAGGCAGGCCATGCTGCACTCAGATCATCGTCATACCAACCAGGCAAATTATTCCAAGAGGTGGGAGTTAATTTCGCAAGACTTGAGCTATAACTTGATGATTTAGCTTCCGAAGTCGAATTTTGAGTGGATTTATGTGTGTACGAAGGTTGGCTGACACAAGAAGATAAAGCGAGGCTCAATAAACCATAACTAAGGAAAGAATTAAACTTCGAGAAAGCACTATGCTTTCTGAATAAAACATGATTTCCAGAAAGGAATCCCCAATTGAGCGACTTATTCGATGAATTTCCCATGCTTTTATTTGCCCTAGAAGCGGGTGTTGCCTTAGTCATACTAGTCATTATTGTTGTTTGGACCATGATGGGTCGAAAAGACAAATAATACTTCCTGACAACATGAAAAATAGATAGATCAATGCAAAGTCCTTGGCATAACCAAGGCAAATTCAGGAATCGGAGTTTGGAAAAACTGAGCGTCTTCACTGACGCAAAAAAAGTCGCCTCTCATAGTACCCATTGGAGTTGGTAGAGTGGCCCAACTGGTGTACTCGAATTGCTCCCCAGGGCGTAATAACGGTTGCTGCCCCACAACCCCTAAACCACGCACTTCTTGGACATCATTATCACCATCAGTGATGATCCAATGACGGGCAATCAACTGGGCAGGCAGCTGTCCGATATTTTTAATGGTAATCGTGTAGGCAAAGGCAAACTGGCGATTTTCGGCATCTGACTCATCCGGTAAATACGCCACTTTGACCTGTACGCTGAATTGATGTTGTTCCATGTGTGAGATTCTCCGCTATAGAACACGCTACTGCAAGCCAGACCACGATAGAATCACACTATGGCTAATACAAATACCTCAAATTCATACCTCATTGCCCCATCCATTTTGTCGGCGGACTTTGCTCGCCTAGGCGAAGAAGTCAGGAATGTCCTGGCTGCAGGAGCCGATTGGATCCACTTTGATGTGATGGATAACCACTACGTGCCGAATCTAACCATTGGCCCTTTGGTTTGTGAGGCTATTCGCTCTCATGCTGTTAAAGACGGTCAACCAGCTTGTATCGACGTACACCTGATGGTTGAACCGGTGGATCGAATCGTGCCTGACTTCGCTAAAGCAGGTGCTAATTTGATTAGCTTTCACCCTGAAGCCAGTAGTCATGTTGATAGAACCCTGGGCCTTATTAAAGACAGCGGCTGCCAAGCTGGCTTGGTTTTTAATCCCGCTACCCCATTAAGCCACCTTGATTACGTCTTGGATAAAGTGGACTTGGTGCTACTCATGTCAGTCAATCCTGGATTTGGTGGTCAATCATTTATCCCAAGTACGCTAGATAAGTTGCGCGCGGCCAAAGCCAAGCTTTTGGCATACGAGGCTCAATCAGGTCGCAAGGTTCGCCTCGAGGTTGATGGCGGAGTTAAAGCTGAGAATATTCGAGAAATCGCCGCAGCTGGCGCTGATACCTTTGTTGCAGGCTCTGCTATTTTTGGCAAACCTGATTACAAGGTCATCATCGACAAAATGCGCGAGGAACTAGGAAAAGCCTGATGCAACGCAAAGACTTCGATGCCTTGGCAAAACAAGGCTATAACCGTGTTGCTATAGTTTCTGAGGCACTAGCTGACTTAGAAACCCCTCTGTCTCTTTATTTAAAGCTAACTCAAGCGCATGGATCCACCAATACTTTCTTACTCGAGTCAGTAGTAGGTGGTGAGCGATTTGGCAGATACTCAATTATTGGTTTGCATGCCAAGACCTTGATCAAGGTATCTGGCGGACCTAACAATACCCTCACACAGGTTATTACAGATGGTCAGGTTGTTGAAACTGATCATGGCAACCCATTGGATTTTATTGCCAACTATCATGCGCGCTTCAAGGTAGCGCTTCAACCAGGTCTACCAAGATTTTGCGGCGGCTTAGCTGGCTACTTTGGCTACGACACAATTCGTTATATCGAGCCACGATTGGCAAAACATGAATTGCCAGATGAAATTAATACGCCTGATATTCAATTAATGTTGACTGAAGAGTTAGCAGTCATTGATAACTTGGCAGGCAAACTGTATCTGATTGTTTACGCCAATCCTCAGGAACCTCAATCTTATGAGGCAGCACAATCAAGACTTAAAGAGCTTCACGCAAGCCTTGATACATCCGTTAAAAAACCTAGCACAGGCGCCACACAAAAAACGGAAGCGATTCGTAAATTTGCTAAAGAAGATTTTATGGATGCGGTCAAGCGCACCAAAGAATATATCTTGGCAGGTGACTGCATGCAGGTGGTAATTGGCCAACGTATTAGTCAACCCTATACAGAATCACCTTTATCACTTTATCGAGCGTTACGCTCTTTAAATCCTTCTCCATACATGTATTTGTATGATTTTGGCGATCATCAAGTGGTTGGATCATCACCAGAAATTTTGGTACGCCAAGAACAACGTCAAGTGGATGGCAAGGAGAAGCGTTTTGTAATCGTTCGCCCTATTGCCGGAACAAGACCTCGCGGCACAAGTCCTGAGCATGATGCTGAACTCGCTAAAGAACTATTAGCAGACCCCAAAGAAATCGCAGAACATGTCATGTTGATTGATTTAGCACGCAATGATGTTGGCAGAATTGCTAAAAACGGTAGCGTTAAAGTAACTGACAGAATGGTGATTGAGAAATACTCTCACGTACAACATATTGTGAGCTCTGTCGAAGGCGAACTACTTGATAACGCTAGCAATATGGATGTATTAAAAGCCACCTTCCCAGCAGGCACATTATCTGGCGCACCAAAAATTCGTGCGATGGAAATCATAGATGAGATGGAGATTGTGAAACGCGGTGTTTATGGTGGCGCAGCAGGATATCTATCTTTTTCAGGTGACATGGATGTGGCGATTGTGATTCGCACAGGAATTATTAAAGACGGCATGGTTCACGCTCAGGCAGGCGCAGGTGTTGTAGCTGACTCCGACCCAGAATCAGAATGGAAAGAAACAGAAGCCAAAGCCCGTGCCGTATTGCGCGCAGCTGAAATGGTTCAAGGAGGTCTAGATGCTAGTCATGATTGATAACTATGACTCCTTTACATATAACCTTGTTCAATATTTTGGCGAACTAGGTGCAGATGTTAGGGTGTTTCGTAATGACGAAATCACCATCGCTGAAATCGAAGCCATGAAACCAGATCACATCTGTGTTTCACCAGGTCCTTGCAGCCCGAAAGAAGCCGGTATATCAGTGGCCGCGTTACAGCACTTTGCAGGCAAAGTGCCGCTTTTAGGTGTTTGCTTAGGTCATCAAGCGATAGGCGAAGCTTTTGGCGGCAAGGTGATTCGTGCAAAAAGAGTGATGCATGGCAAAACAGATACCGTGCACACTACTCAACAAGGTGTTTTTAGAGATTTACCTAAAGACTTTACAGTTACTCGCTACCACTCATTAGCAATCGAAAAAGAAAGCCTACCAGCAGATTTAGAAGTAACTGCTTGGACTGATGATGGTGAGATTATGGGCGTGCGTCACAAGAAATTTGCAGTAGAAGGTGTGCAATTCCACCCAGAGTCAATTTTGTCCGAGTACGGACATGAATTACTTCATAATTTCTTAAAAACAACTAAAGCAACACTGGCTTAACCTAACTCTATTTAAAACATTATGGCCATCACCCCTCAAGAAGCTTTGCAATGCTTAATTGAGCATAAAGAAATTGCACATGACGACATGATGCAAATCATGCGCTCAATCATGTCTGGGGAACTATCTCCCATGCTAACTGCGGCCATATTGACTGGTCTACGCACAAAGAAAGAGACTATTGGAGAAATCACTGCAGCAGCAATGGTGATGCGTGAATTTGCTACCAAAGTTCAAGTGGCTGACAACAGCCACTTTGTAGATATTGTTGGCACAGGTGGAGATGGTGCTCACACATTTAACATTTCGACGACAGCGATGTTTGTGGCAGCTGGTGCCGGTGCAAAGGTGGCAAAGCATGGCAACCGAAGTGTTAGCAGCAAATCTGGTGCTGCTGATGTTTTAGAAGCCATGGGCGTGCAAATTACCTTGCAAGCACCTCAGGTATCTCAATCACTTGATACATGTGGCATAGGCTTTATGTTTGCGCCTAATCACCATCCAGCCATGAAGAACGTAGCGCCTGTTCGCAAAGAAATGGGTGTCAGAACTATTTTTAATATTTTGGGGCCCTTAACTAATCCAGCTAATGCACCACATATGCTGATGGGCGTTTTCCATCCTGATTTGGTAGGGCTACAAATTAGAGCGCTACAAAAGTTAGGCATGAAGCATGCCTTAGTGGTTTATGGCAAAGATGGTTTAGATGAAATATCTCTAGAAGCTCCAACGATGGTTGGTGAGCTCAAAGATGGTCAAGTGAAAGAATATGAAGTACGTCCTGAAGATTTTGGCTTCAAGGCAACGAAAACAGAAACCTTTAAAGTAGCTGATGCCAATCAATCCAAGGCAATTGTCTTGGGCGTACTAAACAATGAACCAGGTCCAGCAAGAGATATAGTCTGTTTTAATGCTGGCGCAGCACTCTACGCTGCTGACATTGCCAAAGACATCGGTCACGGTATTGAGTTAGCTAAAAACTCAATCGCATCAGGCAAAGCTAAAGCCAAGTTAGATGAATTTATCCAAACAACTCAACAATTAGCCTCTATTGCTAATTAAGTCAGTAATTAAATATTTGAAATTTCATGAGCGATATTCTTAAACGTATTTTGGCTACAAAATTTGATGAGGTTGCAAAAGCCTCATCTCAAGTAGCAATGCATGTTCTGCGCTCTGATGCAGAGGCCAGCTTGCTAGAAAGTTTTTTGAAACCAAGAGGCTTTGCGGCAAACATTGAGAAGAAGATTGCTGCAGGCTATGCTGGCGTCATCACGGAGATTAAAAAAGCAAGCCCTAGCAAAGGGGTCTTTCGTGAAGACTTTAATCCAGCAGAAATCGCTAAGTCTTACGAAAAAAATGGTGCAGCCTGTTTATCGGTTTTGACTGATAAAGACTATTTCCAAGGCTCTGCCAGGTACCTAAGAGAAGCTCGTCAAGCCTGTACTATCCCAGTATTACGCAAAGATTTTTTAGTTGATCCATATCAGGTATATGAAGCTCGTGCGATGGGAGCTGATGCGATTCTTTTAATTGCAGCTGCATTAGATGATGCACAAATGAAGGATTTTGAGAGCATTGCTCACGAATTAAACATGGATGTCTTAGTAGAAGTGCATGACGCCCATGAATTGGAGCGTGCACTCAAGCTAAATACCCCGTTACTAGGTATCAATAATCGCAACCTTCGCACTTTTGAAGTTAGTCTAGAAACAACATTGTCGCTACTTAAAGATATTCCCAAAGAGAAACGAGTGGTCACAGAAAGTGGCATTTTGACCAAAGAGGATGTTGCGTTAATGCGTGCCGCACAAGTGCATGCATTTTTGGTTGGCGAAGCTTTTATGCGCCAACCTGATCCTGGCGTTGCACTTGCCGAATTATTTGGCAAATAATCCAAAAGTCTAAATAACAACTATTGCTGCAATAGCAGCTCAAGACCACTGAAT
The DNA here is from genome assembly GCA_023254115.1 of Polynucleobacter sp. Lineage (GTDB taxonomy): Bacteria > Pseudomonadota > Gammaproteobacteria > Burkholderiales > Burkholderiaceae > Polynucleobacter. Next base: position 226 of record JALQYK010000060.1, on the reverse strand, counting down.
TGGTGTCAAGCCCTGATTTAGTAGATGCTCGTTCACTTTTTTAAAGTGCCCACATGATTGTTGATCACCTGGATAGATAAATGGCTCAACAGTTTTGTAAACGCTCAAGCCTGATGGATGCGAGGCCGTCAAAATGATTTGATGTAACCCACTTTCTTGCTCTGCCAGTTCAATTAAGGATTTTTTCTTCTGAGCGTGCGCGCCCCACAACAACCAAATGATTGAT
>JALQYK010000029.1 GCA_023254115.1 Polynucleobacter sp. | reverse complement strand
ATATGAGTCCGACGACTACATTTACACCGACAACCCATATTGTAGGGACAACGATGAGTCAATTGAAGTCGGCATTTCAAACGCGATTAAAAACCAAGCCTGATTTGATTAAATTGAAGCAGGATTTTGCTGATAAGGTTGTATGAGAATACTGATTGAAGAAGACGATAGCGTGTTAGCCGACGGGCTAACTAGGTCACTTAGACAGTCTGGTTACGCTGTAGACCATGTAAAAGATGGTCAATCAGCCGATCTTGCCCTGTCAGCGCAGGCTTTTGATTTGTTAATTCTGGATTTAGGACTCCCCAAAATGACTGGCCTAGAAGTTCTCAAACGCCTAAGGTCCAGAAACTCTATGCTACCGGTCTTAATTTTGACCGCCGCTGACTCCACCGAAGAACGCGTTAAGGGTCTAGATCACGGCGCCGATGATTACATGGCGAAACCTTTTGCGTTATCAGAACTAGAAGCCCGTGTTAGAGCGCTAACTCGTCGCGGCACTGGTGGCGGCCCAACTGTAGTTAAACATGGACCTTTGCAATTTGATCAAGTCGGTCGCGTCGCTTACATCGATGAAAAAATGCTTGAGTTATCTGCTCGTGAGCTAGGACTTCTTGAAGTACTTCTCAAACGTGTTGGCCGACTTGTTTCAAAAGATCAGCTGGTTGATCACCTATGCGAGTGGGGCGAAGAAGTTAGCAACAATGCAATCGAGGTTTATGTTCATCGCTTGCGCAAGAAAATTGAAGTAGGCGGTATTAGGATTGCAACAATCAGAGGTCTTGGCTACTGCTTAGAAAAATTTCAAGCTCCAGTTGTAGCCAAATCTCCAGAAGCATAAATTGCCCAAATGGTAGATGTTCAGCCCGCATTGGATGCGGAACTACAAAAACTTCTACCACCGGAGTCTTATGACCTACGCCCAATTAGTAAGGGGCCAAGATCACTCTTTGGAGAAATCTTAGATTGGATGTTAGCGCCACTTTTACTTTTGTGGCCTATGAGTATTGCTGTTACTTATTTGGTGGCGCAATCTATTGCAAATGCTCCATTTGATAGAGGTCTTGAAAATAGCGTTCTAGCAATTTCACAACAAATCTCTGAAACGAATGGCCATATTTCTTTAACCCTGCCGATGTCAGCAAGGCAGATATTAAGAGCGGATGACAACGACACAATTTATTTTCAAATAGTTGGTCAACATGGTCAATTAATTGCTGGGGATAAAGATGTACCACTGCCCCACGATGGCGACGCGCTACAAGTGGGGGTTGTAACGTACAGAGACAGCAGAATTGCTGGTAATGAAGTTAGGGTTGCAGCAACTCAAATAGTCTTATCCCAATCAAAAAATAGTCCACCAATCTTGGTACAAGTTGCTGAAACTCTAGAAAAAAGATCACAACTTGCGAATGAAATTATCAAAGGGGTCATCCTCCCACAATTTATTATTTTGCCTATTGTGGTCGTGTTAGTTTGGTTTGGTTTAACTAGAGGTTTAGCTCCATTAAATGCACTACAAAATAGAATTCGAAATCGTCGCGTAGATGACACAAGCCCAATTGAGGAAAAAGCGGCACCACAAGAAATCATGCCTCTTATCTCTAGCTTTAATGATGTTCTATATCAACTAGAAGATTCAGTTCAATCTCAAAAACGATTTATTGCTGACGCTGCTCACCAGTTAAAAACACCTCTTGCCGGCTTAAGAATGCAAGCAGAACTTGCGCAACGCGAAAGTAGCCCCGATGAACTACAGCGCTCCTTAGAGCAAATTGCAGATAGCTCGACACGTGCCACCCGTTTAGTTCAACAACTACTCTCATTGGCGCGCATGGAGAACGCTTCAAACCTTAGCGAAAAAATTCTTTTTGATTTATCTCAAGCTGCTGAAGATGCAACTAAAAACTGGCTATCTGCTGCTTGGGAAAAGAATATTGACTTAGGATTTGTGCCGCCCAATCAAGCCCACAAAATCTACGGCAATCCTGTGATGATCAAAGAGCTATTTAACAACCTCTTGGATAACGCCATTAAATATACCCCTGCGAATGGTAGCGTTACAGTTGACGTAAGACACTCAAACCGACCAGGTTTACTAATCGTGGAAGTCAAAGATACCGGTCCTGGGATACCACCCGAAGAAAGACAACGTGTTTTAGAGCGCTTTTATCGTGTGTTAGGCAGCGACATTGAAGGTAGCGGATTAGGCTTAGCAATCGTCAAAGAAATTGCAACTCAACATGGTGGCAAATTAGAGATTTTAGAAAATGTGTATCAAGAAACCCCTCTGAAATACGGTACTTGTATGAGGGTTTATTTACCAGTAGGTCGCCCATGAAAACTTGGCCCAAAAATAAACGCCTCATCTCAATATTATTAATTATTTGGTTTGCCACAACATTAGTTGTTGGTCTTGCTCCAGAACCTCTACGCTTCGATTTTTTTGGTTGGAACTTCACCTACTGGTGGGGTGCCCAAGGTGCTTTATTTCTTTATTTAGGTTTAATTTGGTTCTACGCTCACAAAATGCATCAATACGAGAAGAAGAAACCTAAAGCTGAGTGATTCCTATTTTTGAGTCAAATAGCAAAGTGCTATATAATCGTGGTCTTTGGCGAATTAGCTCAGCCGGTTAGAGCGACGGAATCATAATCCGCAGGTCCGGGGTTCGAATCCCTGATTCGCCACCACTATTCTTCTTACAGCTTTTGCTTGTGAGACTGTCTAAAAGGGTTACTTAACCCCATCGCTGCACAAGAATCATCAAAAATTAACAGATAAATCAGGTATTTACTTATTTTTTTTGGTTTTTCACCAACCTACAATAAACCCAATAAAATTTGAACTCACAAGGCTCAAAATGAATCCGAACAATCTAGAAATTATTGCAACTACACTTTTTGTAATCGCTGTATTACATACATTCTCATCATCTTTTTTTGAAGGTTTAGCTCACAAGCAACCAAACCATTCTGGTCTTTGGCATCTTCTTGGTGAAGTTGAGGCTGTATTTGGTTTTTGGGCGATGATCTTAATTATTTTTATGGCTGTTGCTCTAGGTGATCACAAACCTTCCGTTGAATATTTAGAAACACGCAACTACACAGAACCTTTATTTGTATTTGCAATTATGGTGGTTGCTGCCAGCAAGCCAGTACTTCACTTTGCCTCTGAATTAGTGAGATTAGTTTCAGCAGTACTAACAAAAATATTTTCCATCAACAGCAGAATAACTAACTATTTCGTTACTCTCAGTTTGGTACCACTACTAGGCTCATTTATCACTGAACCAGCGGCAATGACCTTAGCAGCCCTACTACTTAAAAGAAAAATATTTAGTCAAACTTCAGATATCAAACTAATGTATCTCACCATTGGCGTACTGTTTGTCAACATATCAATTGGAGGCGCACTAACAAATTTCGCCGCTCCTCCGATATTAATGGTTGCAGGCACATGGGGCTGGGATACAGCATTTGTCTTTCAAACATTTGGTATCAAGGCTGGTATAGCAGTTTTAACAAATGCTTTGTTAGTTACGCTGCTCATGCACAAGTATTTACCCAAAGACAGCCCATCAGAAGAAAAAAATGTCATGCCAGCCATTGTTATGCTTGTGCACTTAACATTCTTGGCAGGAATTGTTGTATTTGCTCATCACCCTGTGGTTTTTATGGGGCTTTTGTTGTTTTTTATGGGCTATACACATGCCTACTCTAAATTTCAAAATCCGTTGTTACTAAAAGAAGCATTGATGGTTGCATTTTTCTTGGCAGGTTTAGTTGTTTTGGGTGGCATGCAACAGTGGTGGCTACAATCCGTCCTAGAAAAAATGAGCAGCACACTTGTTTATTACGGTGCAACTGCGCTAACTGCAATTACTGATAATGCTGCTTTAACTTACCTTGCCTCACTGGTTCAAGGCACTAGCGATGAATTTAAGTACGCCGTTGTTGCGGGCGCAATCACTGGTGGCGGATTAACCGTCATTGCTAATGCCCCCAATCCAGCAGGGATGTCTATATTGCGCGAACACTTTCCCGAGGGTAGTGTTTCAGCTCTTTGGCTATTTGTAGCCGCTCTACCTCCTACAATAATTGCTGTCCTAGCATTCCAAGTGCTCAAATAATGAAAAAAGTTTATGTAAAAACGTTTGGTTGTCAGATGAATGAATATGACTCTGACAAAATGGTTGACGTCTTAAATCATCATGATGGAATGATTAAAACTGATCACCCAGAAGATGCCGACGTGATTCTTCTAAATACCTGCTCTGTTCGAGAAAAAGCACAGGAAAAAGTTTTTTCAGATTTAGGTCGCTTGCGTGAACTAAAAGCTCAAAAACCAAATCTACTAATTGGTGTTGGTGGTTGTGTTGCCAGCCAAGAGGGTAAGCATATTGTTAATAGAGCACCTTACGTTGATTTTGTATTTGGTCCACAAACACTACATCGACTTCCAGAGTTAATCGAGGCAAGACATCAAACGGGCTTACCGCAAGTAGACATTAGTTTTCCAGAAATTGAAAAATTCGATAATTTACCCCCAGCAAAAGTAGAAGGTGGGGCAGCCTATGTATCCATCATGGAGGGTTGCTCAAAATACTGTAGCTACTGCGTTGTACCTTATACGCGTGGCGAAGAAGTTTCTAGACCATTTGAAGACGTGCTCACAGAGGTTGCAGGTCTGGCACAGCAAGGTGTACAAGAAATCCACCTATTAGGTCAAAACGTTAATGCCTATCGCGGCAAAATCAGTGATTCAGAAGAAATTGCCGACTTTGCCATGTTGCTTGAATATGTTTCTGATATCCCCGGGGTCGAGCGCATTAGATTTACAACTAGTCATCCTAAAGAATTCACACAACGCCTGATTGATGCTTACGCAAAATTACCCAAATTAGTTAATCACCTTCACCTGCCGGTACAACACGGCTCTGACAGGGTGCTAGCAAATATGAAGCGTGGCTATACCGTTTTGGAATACAAAAGTGTCATCAAAAAAATTAAAGCGATTCGCCCAGATATAGTTATTTCAAGTGATTTCATCGTAGGTTTTCCAGGGGAAACAGATGAAGATTTTGACCAACTCATGAAGTTAGTCAAAGAAATTAAATTTGATAACAGCTACTGCTTTATTTACAGCGAGCGCCCTGGGACGCCAGCAGCTAATCTTAAAGACGACACCCCTGCTCAAGTTAAAAACGAACGTCTTAAAACACTAGTTGCCCAAATTGACCAACACGTTCTTGAAATCAATCGAAGTATGGTTGGCAAAACAGAGAGGGTTATGATGGAAAGCATGGCGCGCGATGGAATTCATTTGCAAGGTAGAACCGAGAATGGCCGCGTGGTATTGATTGAGGTCAACAACGACCATGCAAAAAGATTGATCGGAAAACTTGAATCAGTCAAATTTACAGAAGCTATGGCGCATTCATTACGTGGTGAGCTTATCATTCAAGAATGAAAGTCAAAACTCCACCCAAATTAGCTCTAGAAATTCAGTTTGCCACTTCAGCTATGGCTCAAAAATGGCAAGACTTAATTACAAAAAGAAAAGTGGGTAATTGGATTAAAAAAGCTTTACAAGAGAATGCAACGATTACCGTTAGATTTGTTGGTCAAACCGAAAGCAGAAAATTAAACTCCAACTATCGAAACAAAGATTACGCCACAAATATTTTGACGTTTCCATATGAACTACAGAATGGCATTGATCACCTATCAGCTGATTTAGTTATTTGCTTGCCTGTGCTTGAAAAAGAAGCAAGACAACAGAAAAAAACTCTTGAGCAACATCTCACTCATCTAATTGTGCATGGCACTCTTCATGCACAAGGATTTGATCATGAAGACGAGGTTGAGGCCGAAGCTATGGAGCAACTAGAAATCTCTATACTCAAAAAGCTAAAACAGGCTAACCCCTACATATAATTTCATCTAAATAAGCTATGCTTATACATTATGACAACTGAACCAGAGTCGAAAAGCCTCCTAGAACGCCTCAGCGATCTGCTGTCGCCAACCCCTGCATCAGCATCAGAAAGAAGGATTGAACTCCTCGAAACACTCAGAGAATCTCACAAAGAGGGGCTGATTGATGCTGATGCGCTAGCAATGATTGAGGGCGTTTTTCAAGTTGGAGAATTAGCTGCCAGAGATATTTTGGTACCAAGGTCACAAATTGATTGGATTGATATTAATGAATCAATTGAAGACACAATTGCCGAAGTGATTAAAGCAGCACATTCAAGATTTCCAGTTTATGAAGATAACCGCGATAACGTCATTGGCATACTTTTGGCAAAAGACTTATTACGCCACTCACAAGAATCTGACTTTCAGCTAAGAGACTGGCTAAGACCTGCGGTATTCATTCCCGAATCAAAACGTCTGAGCGTTTTACTAAGAGACTTTAGAGAGCATCGCAATCACATTGCCATAGTAGTTGATGAATATGGCGGGGTTGCGGGTCTTGTAACAATTGAAGACGTCCTAGAACAAATTGTGGGCGATATTGAGGATGAACATGACACAGATGATATTGAAGACAACATCATAAAAGTCAGCGAATCCAAATTTAGAATTCGGGGCATCACAGAACTAGAACAAGTCAACGATGCTTTAGGCACTTCATTCCAAGACGATGACAATGACACCTTAGCGGGATTCATTCTCAAAAATATAGGTCGAGTTCCTCACAAAGGGGAATCGATAAAAATTCATAACATTATTTTTGAGATTCAACGAGCTGACGCAAGACAGGTACACGTTTTACTCGCCACAAAAACTGAAATTGATTAAAAGCCTGCTGTTTTTCGCTCTGGGTAGCATCTGCTCTTGGCTAATTGAATTGCCATACGGCGGATGGTTTCTGATTGTTGGCTTAGCAATTTTTTTCCGTGCCATTTTTTCGGACGTACACCCATTTCGTTCTAGCTGGATTTTTTCCCTAGGCTACTTTTGTAATTCTTTATGGTGGATATTTGTTAGCCTACACGATATAGGCGGACTTCCAGCAACACTCTCCATTTTTTCTGTCATTGCACTATCAGCCTACTTAGGCTTGTTTTATGCCGCCGCAGTAAAACTAACTCACTTTTATCAATCCAACACCGTACGAATTATTGGGATTGCCTGTAGCTGGGTTATTTTTGAATGGTTAAGAGGTCAACTATTCACCGGGTTTCCATGGGCTGGCTTTGCCGAATCACAGGTTGATGGTCCATTCTTTGCATGGGCGCCACTCCTAGGGGGGCTTGCATGCACGTGGCTATGCGTAGCTTTAGCAGCCTACTTAAGCCTAAGTAAAAATAACTTCTTCACCAAAATTGTGGCTTCTATCGCCGTCATTTCTGCCAGTCATGCAATAGGTCTTGTTTCCTTTACCCAACCAATTGGTCGGCCAATTGATCTATCTTTAATTCAGGGAAACTTTGCGCAAACAATTAAATTTGATCCATCTCACATTAGCCAACAAATTGAGTACTACTACGATGCTATTAAGAAAAGTAAAAGTTCATTAATCATAGCCCCAGAAACTGCAATACCAGTTCAGCCAACAAGGTTTGATCCACTATTTGAAAATCTAAAACCAAAAAATCATTCACAAAATATCATTCTAGGTACGATTGGAATGAGTCCAAATGGACAACTCTCGAATTCTGCTATAGGACTCAAGAGCAAAGGTGATAGCTACCAGTACGATAAGTCTCATTTAGTGCCATTTGGAGAATTTGTTCCATGGGGCGCTCAATGGTTCGTTGATTTATTTAAAGTTCCTCTAGGGAACTTTTATCGTGGATCAGACAAACAAGCTCCATTTATTATTAATCAAGGTATTGACGAGATTGCTGTAGGAATCTTAATTTGTTATGAAGATGTATTTGGTGATGAATTAGCTACTCGCCAAAGAAATTCTGCGACAGAACATCATCTTTGGGTTAACTTGACTAATTTGGCTTGGTTTGGTGATAGCCAAGCTTCTGAACAACAACTTCGATTGGCTAGATTAAGGTCTATCGAAACAGGCATCCCCACGCTAAGAGCAACTAACACAGGCATTACTTCAGTCATTGACCATCAGGGTCAGGTAATACGCCAGCTACCAAAATTTCAGCAAGGAATCTTAAAAGCAGAAATTCAGGCATATTCAGGTAAAACACCCTATGTCTGGGTCGGAGACATCCCAATTCTGATGATCTGTGGCCTATTTTTAATCATGGCTTGGCGGAAAAACAAAAAGTAGGCTTAACCAGCCAAGAAAGGTAAAATCTCAGGGTTCAGGAAACCTATCATATGCTTACCTTTCAGCAAGTCATTCTTACTCTACAAAATTACTGGGACCAACAAGGTTGCGCCCTACTTCAACCAGTCGACTTAGAGGTTGGTGCTGGGACATCCCACACAGCTACCTTCTTAAGATCTATTGGTCCAGAACCATGGAAAGCTGCGTATGTTCAACCATCACGTCGCCCTAAAGACGGTCGTTATGGTGAAAATCCAAACCGACTTCAACACTACTATCAATACCAAGTAGTTTTAAAACCAGCTCCTGAAAACATTCTTGATCTTTATCTTGGCAGCCTAGAGGCATTGGGACTGGACTTAAAACAAAACGACATTCGCTTTGTAGAGGACGACTGGGAAAACCCAACATTAGGTGCCTGGGGTCTTGGTTGGGAAGTTTGGTTAAATGGCATGGAAGTTACTCAATTCACGTATTTCCAACAAGTTGGCGGCATCGATTGCAAACCAATTCTTGGTGAAATTACTTATGGCTTAGAACGTTTAGCCATGTATTTACAAAAAGTTGAAAACGTATATGACTTAGTATGGACTGATGGCGTCAGCTATGGCGATGTCTATCACCAAAACGAAGTAGAACAGTCGACTTACAATTTTGAGCACTCTAATGCTGACTTACTGTTCCAACAATTTGGCAACTATGAAAACGAAGCCAAGCGTCTCATGGATATTCCCTTGGCATTACCTGCCTATGAGATGGTTTTAAAAGCTGCTCATACATTTAACTTATTAGATGCGCGTGGCGCTATCTCAGTTACCGAACGAGCTGCCTACATTGGTCGCATTCGCAATTTATCTCGTAGCGTGGCTCAAGCCTACTATGAATCCAGAGAAAAATTAGGTTTCCCTATGTGTCAAAAATTAGAGGGTGTTAAATGAGTACAGCACCTTTAATTCTCGAACTATTTACCGAAGAGCTTCCTCCTAAGGCTCTTAAAAAACTTGGTCAAAGTTTTTCAGAAACTATTGAACAATCTCTAAAGAGCCAAGGCTTATTAACTGAAGCTAGCGTGACCACAAGTTTTGCTACGCCACGCAGATTAGCAGTTCATTTATCCGCAGTATTAAACAAAGCACCTGATCGCGCAGTTAAGGAAAAACTATTGCCCGTATCTATTGCCCTGGATGCAGATGGAAAACCAACCGCACCCTTACTTAAAAAACTAGCCTCACTCGGTTACCCAGATGTATCAATCGACCAGCTAGAAAGACAGGGATCTGATAAATCGGAAGCATTCTATTTAACAATTGATGTGACAGGACAAACACTTGCTGCTGGCCTACAAACTGCCGTTGAGCAAGCCATTAGTAAATTGCCAATCCCTAAAGTCATGCGTTATCAAATAGCGCCTGGCACTGCTCAAGTTAAAGATGTTGAATTTGTAAGGCCTGCTCACGGCCTATTGGCTGTACATGGCACAACAACCATCTCAATCGAAGCACTAGGTTTACAGTCCAGCAACACCACCATTGGTCATCGATTCCTATCCAAAGGATCTATCACCATTACTCATGCAGATAAATATGCCGACACTCTTGAAAAAGAGGGCAAAGTAATTGCCAGCTACTCAGCGAGGATTGCAAAGATTCGCGATGCACTAAACCAAGCCTCGAATGGGCAATCCGTTTTAATGCCGGAATCCCTTCTAGAGGAAGTTTGCTCATTAGTCGAATGGCCTGTTATCTACACTTGTGAGTTTGAAAAAGAATTCTTAGAAGTTCCTCAAGAATGTCTAATTTTGACAATGCAGACCAATCAAAAATACTTTGCCATGACCGACAAAAATGGCAAATTGAGTAATGAGTTTTTGATTGTTTCAAATATTGAAACAAAAACTCCAGAAGCAATTATTTCCGGAAACGAGCGTGTTGTAAGACCACGCCTAGCAGACGCAAAGTTCTTTTATGAACAAGATCGTAAAAAATCTTTATTTGAAAGAACCCCTCTTTTATCTAAAGTTGTCTACCACAATAAGTTAGGCACCCAACTTGAGAGAACAGAACGAGTTGGCAAAATCGCTCTAAGCATCGCAACAGAACTTAAAAAGAATAATCCGGTGATTAGCGTTGAATTAGCCGAGCGTGCCGCAAAAATTGCTAAAGCCGACTTACTAACAGATATGGTTGGCGAATTCCCAGAATTACAAGGCATTATGGGTCGCTACTATGCCCTAAATGACAATGAACACCCAGATGTTGCAGCAGCTTGTATGGAACATTACTCACCAAAATTTGCTGGTGATGCATTACCTAATACAGATACCGGAACAATTTTAGCGCTTGCCGATAAGCTAGAAACGTTAGTAGGCATTTGGGGAATTGGCTTAGCGCCAACAGGTGAAAAAGACCCTTTTGCGCTTCGCCGTCATGCTTTGGGAATTTGCAGAATTCTTTTGGAGAAAAAATTACCGCTCAATATTTGTAATTTAATCACCACAACACTTGCAGCTTTTGCACAGGACGAAGTCAAGAAAAATGTGGATGTTGCTGTTATTCATGGCTTCATCTTAGATAGGTTGCGCGCTTACCTAAAAGATCAAAGCTTGGAAGGTAAAAATTACTCTACTAACGAAGTTGAATCAGTTGTAAGCCAATTACCTGAAGTATTCAATGATGTTTTGGATCGACTCAAAGCTGTCAGATTGTTTGGCGCACTGAATGAATCAGCAGCACTCGCTGCGGCAAACAAACGTATTGGCAACATACTGAAAAAAGTTGACTTCAAAATTCCAGAAACAATTAACCATGCTTTATTAAGCGTTGAAGCAGAAAAATCTTTGGCTGCAGCACTAGAGAACATCATGCCTCAGGTTAATGCCTCTTTTAAGGCAGGCAACTTTACAGATGCTCTACAAGCATTTGCCACATTAAGAGCTGATGTTGATAACTTCTTCAATGATGTGATGGTCATGGATCCAAATACGGCCCTAAGAGATAACCGCCTAGCTCTACTTACAAAAATGCATACCTTGATGAATCAAGTTGCAGATATCGGTAAATTGGCAGCATAGTTATGGCATCAAAACCTGTTTCTAAACTGGTCATACTTGATAGAGATGGTGTTATCAATGAAGATAGCGATCACTACATCAAATCACCAGACGAATGGAAACCGATTCCTGGCAGCTTAGAAGCAATCGCGAAACTGAACCAAGCGGGTTACCAAATTGCTGTTGCCACAAATCAATCAGGCATAGGTCGTGGCTTGTATGACATGGATACTCTAAACGCCATACATGAAAAATTTCATCGCTTACTCAACAAAGTAGGTGGTCATGTTGATGCTATTTTCTTTTGCCCGCACACTGATGCAGACTCGTGTCATTGCAGAAAACCACTTCCAGGCATGATCGAGCAAATTGCACTTCGCTATGGTATTTCTATCAAAGGGGTACCCATCGTTGGTGACAGTGTTAGAGATCTAATTGCTGGTGTTGCTGTGGGCGCAGAACCACATTTAGTACTAACAGGAAAAGGTGAAAAAGCCAGAGCCTCCGGAGAACTACCCCCGTACACAGCGATTCACCAAGATTTAATGGCTTTTGCTAACCACTTTATACAACGCACATGATTGTTATTAAATCTAGTCTTTTCTTTTTGTCCATGTTGGTTTTTACGCCAGCATATGCTGTGATGTGTATTGTAATTTTCCCGCTCATTTCAGCAGAAAGGCGCTACGAGTTAACTAAAGGTTGGAATATCACGATGACCTACCTTGCCAAAAAGATTTGCGGTATTGAATATGAAATCTTAGGCATGGATAACCTCAAAGCAATGCTAGATAAGCCGGTGATCTTATTATCTAAACATCAGTCAGCTTGGGAAACTATTGCATTTATTGCACTCATACCAAAACAATTGTGTTTTGTTTTTAAACGTGAATTACTTTGGATTCCGTTCTTTGGCTGGGCATTAGCATTACTGAGAATGATTCATATCAATCGCTCCAATAAAGCCGCAGCGTCACAATCAATTGCTGGTCAAGGTAAAAAATATCTTGGTCAAGGTCTTTGGATCATTATTTTTCCAGAAGGTACGCGTACCAAAGTGGGTGCTCATACCCTCTACAGAAAAGGTGGGGCTCGCCTTGCCAGCGCAACTAAAGCTTGGGTAATTCCAATCGCCCACAATGCAGGTCATGTATGGCCAAGAAATAGCTTTCTCAAATATCCGGGCAAAGTCACAATTTCAATTGGACCGGCTATTTCATCAGAAAATAAATCTGCTGAACAACTACACCAAGAAACTGAAAAGTGGATTGAGGCAGAAATGCGTGTTATTGATGCGCCAGCTTACGCGCCCAAGTAATATACTCATCTACAGAAATATCTTGAGCCCGGAGTGCCAATGTCTCATCCGGCAAATGTAATTGATCGCGAACGCTAGATAAATTGTTACGTAGCACCTTCCTTCGCTGAGCAAATGCCATTGAAACAATCGTCTCTAGCGCAGCGTACTCTTCCGAAGTTAACTTTAAATCAACCCTTGGAATCATCTTAACTACGGCAGAATCGACTTTTGGAGGCGGATCAAATGCCTCTGGCGGGACATGTAATACATTTTCCATGTGATAGCGAGACTGCAACATCACTGATAAACGGCCGTACTCAGAATCGCCGTGATGAGCAACCATACGCTCAATTACTTCAGCTTGGAGCATAAAAACTTGCTCATCTACATAATCTGCCGCACTCATCAAATGAAATAACAATGGTGAGGAAATGTTGTAAGGTAAGTTGCCTACGATTTTGACTCGGGGCTCAACCAAATTAGCAATTTTTTGCTTAGCTAATTTAGCCCACTCTAAGAAATCAAATTTAAGTGCATCAGCTTCGAAAATTTGTAAATTTGAAAGATTTTGAGATTGCCAACGCTTCACCAAATCTCGATCTAACTCAACCACCGATAACTCATCCAATGAACCAAGCAAAGGTTTAGTCATGGCTCCCAAACCGGGGCCAATTTCAATCACTTGATCAACTGGATGGGGCTCAATGGCACGAATAATGGAATAAATAATTCCCGTATCAACCAAAAAATGTTGCCCAAAACGCTTACGAGCCTGATGTGCCACTTTGATTCCTTGCCATTAAATTTGCCATCTCAAGAGCAGCCAACATACTTGTCACATCAGCAATATTTTTTCCTGCCAAATTGAGTGCCGTACCATGATCCACAGAAGTTCTAATAATTGGCAAACCCAAAGTGACATTAACGCCCTCTCCAAAAGTTGCAAACTTAAATGGGGCTAGACCTTGATCGTGATACATCGCCAAAATCACATCTGCTTTTTGCAGATGATTGGGGCTGAACATGGTATCCCCCGCTAACGGGCCCACCAAAGAATAGCCTTTTTGCTGCATCAGCTTTATGGCTGGGATAATAATGTCAATCTCTTCACGCCCCATATGTCCAGACTCTCCTGCATGCGGATTTAATCCAGAGACATAAATAGTTGGCTGTTTAATGTCAAATCTATTTTTTAAGTCCTCACCAATAATCTCAATTGTCTTTTGCAGTAAATCAACTGATAAATTTTTTGAAATATCTTGCAAGGGAATATGCGTCGTAGCTAATGCAACACGCAACATATCAGGTAATAAATCAGATTTAAAAACTGGTTTGCCACACAACATCATGACAACAAGTGGCACACCACACTTTTCCGCAAGGTATTCCGTATGCCCGCTAAATTTGATTCCTGATTCAGAAATAACACTTTTTTGAACAGGCGCTGTCACCATCGCTTGATAGTGCCCGCTTAAACACCCATCAATAGCAAGATCGAGTGTGCTTAGGACATATCCGGCATTGGCTGAATTTAGTTGACCAGAAACCACTTTTGCCTGAACTGGCGTGTGCACGACAGTCAAGCGATCGTGAAAACTCTTGGCAAACAAAGCCTCATCACCAATCAAACTGATTTGAACATCTAGATTTTTTTGAAGAAAAATCTCTGCTGCTTTTAGACTGATTTCAGGCCCAATACCTGCAGGCTCACCTGTTGTAAGGGCTAATCGAATCATCTTTAATCAATTGAGCGAATTTCTACAGTCGCCGCATCTCTAATTTGTCTTAACCAGTCTTGGTAAGCTTGATCAAGCTTCTTCTCGCGCAAAGTGGCACGAGCATAATCTCTTTGTTTGTCAGCAGATAACTGAGCTTGACGACGCTCAATCACCTGAATTAGGTGCCAGCCAAACTCTGTTTTTACTGGGTCACTCACCTCACCAACGTTCAACTGATTCATAGCCTGCTCAAACTCTGGCACTAACTCACCTGGCGACATCCAGCCAAGATTACCGCCATTTGGCGCAGAGCCATCTTCGGAATGTTTCTTTGCTAACTGAGCAAAATCAGCAGCTTTAACTTTAATTTGATCTTTGAAACTATTAAGACGTCTTTGAGCCTCTAAATCAGTAACGCCGTTACGATGTCTTAATAAAATGTGTCTTGCTTGAGTTTGAGTAACCACAATATTCTGTGTGTTGGTAACGACAGAACCTTTACGATCAATCACCTTAATGATATGGAAACCCGCACCACTTTGTAATACTCGTGATACCAATTGATTCGAGCCAACGCCTTGAGTTGCATCAATGAATAATTGTGGCAATCTGTCCAAAGTTCTATAACCTAAATCTTCAACCCTTACTCCAGATCCAGGCGTTGCAATACGCTTGCCATAAGACAAAAAGTCTTTTTCTGAACTGGCATCTCTCAAAATATCTTCAGCCTTTTTCTTTGCTAACGCTAGCTCAGAGTCGTTAGCGTTAGCCGGTAGGCTCACCAACATTTGCGCCAAATAAATTTCATCATTACCGGCTTGCAACAATCTACCTCTGTCTTTTTCAGCGATGTAACTGTCAATCTCTGACTCGCTCACCTGAACCCTAGCGTCGACCTCACGCTCACGAAGCCTTGCTAACTGCACCTCTTTTCTTAACTCTTCTTTGTACTTAGCAAAAGTAGTGCCGTCTTTTTCAACTTTATCTTTAAATTCTGCAGGAGTTAATTTATTTTGCCCAGCAATATTGCCAATGATTCGATCTAAATCTTTATCGCTAACTTTAACGCCAGATTCTTTGGCAAGATTCAACTGAATACGCTCTGAAATCAAACGCTCTAAAACCTGATCCCTTAACTCATTACTTGGCGGCAAAGGTCTATTAGCTGCTTTAAATTGCTTCTCAATCAATGCAATCCGATTTTCTAACTCAAGCTTAGTCACCAAGCTTGTATCAACAATTGCAATCACCTGATCGATGGCACGATTTTTATTTTGCGCAAATGATGCTTGCCCAACAATCATCAAACCTAGTGCACATAAAAGAATCTTAGCTAGCTTCATTCGTAACTTTCAAATGGTGAAATTGGTGCAGGATTTGAGTTAACTGGCTCATATCCAGGTATGTTAAATCGAATTAAATTAATTGGGTTGCTGCCAAAACTTGAAAAACCCTTAAAGTCTAACTGCATATATATTTCTGAAGTTGCTAATGTTGATGTATTTTTAAAACGCCTCTGAACCACCCTCACCACCCAACAGTCGGCATCATACTCAACACCAGTCACTCTATTCAAAACCTCATTCGAGATAAAATCATAGTTGTACCTTGCGATACCATACCACTGACGAGCAATAGGCCACTGGCCAGAAATCTCATATTGATTAGTTGTTGTTGCTAGATCAGATGGGTTAATAGTTTTTTTGTAACTAACATTTAACAATTTTCTTACTTCTGGACGATAGCTGGCTGTCACGCTTTGCTGCACTAATCTAGAAATCTGCTCGTTGTATTGAACCAAGCCATCCACATTAAAGTTACCCATCAATCTTGTAGATAATCCAGCAAGAATATCTGAACGTTTTGTTGAGTTTTGCTCGGCTGTCAAACCAACTTTTTGACCGCTAATATCGATACGCTGAGCAACCACACCTCTAAGACGCTCCACTCCCGTATCGGCATCAAGAATTCTAGAGGTAATACCAAAAGTTACTTTATTGTTATCCGCAATACGATCGTTGCCAGCAAACGAGTTTTCGCTAAAAATTTGAGATATACCAAAGCCAGCATCTGCAGTATCAAATAATGGCAAATTGTTTTGATAGGTATATGGTGTGTAGACATAGAAAGCTCTTGGCTCTAAGGTCATCAACATATTTTTTCCAACAATACCATTTAACTCAAGCGCGTCTCTTTCCAGTATGACACCAGAATCCAAGCTAAATGTTGGTAAAGTAACATTTCGACTGATATCGGTTTGCCCCGGAAATGGGTCTACGCTGTACTGCGTCGACCGAAGGGTTACCTTCGGGGTCAAATAATAGCCTGGCGTCATAAATGGCTTAGCGACTGAGCTAACCATGTATGCACGATTACCTTCTTTGAAAGTTCTTCCTGAATATAAGGAGTTGGTTGGGTCAAACAAACCTTTATAGGTAAATCTAGTGATATCTGACTCAAATGAGAAATTTAGGCCATTCCAATTATTTTTAATGAACTTAGCGTTAACTTGGGGTTCTCGCTCATATGGCAACAAAATAGGACTAGTTGGATCAGGTTGTAACGTTTGGAACTTTTGAACTCTCGTTAAAACATTCCAACCATTAATTGCGTAACGCGCACCCACCTCTTGGTTGTATTGTCGGTTGACAACACCATTCAGACTTTTACCTAAATCATCAACATAACGATCATCTGAAACACGACTGTAGTCTGTGTAAGCCACTAGACCTGGTCGAACTGTTTGAGCATGTTTAAGTCCAAACGCCCAACGATCCTTTCCATAGGCAGCATCAGAAATTGCCTCAGCCGTCAAAATACCTTGGTAATTTTTTTCTAGATAGCGAAACTCAGCGCCTAACTGCTCCCCACGATTTTGGATATACCTAGGGAATAAAGTCATATCTCTATTGGGCGCCAAATTTACGTAGTATGGGACCGTAATATCCCATCCAGAAACTCCACCACGCTTTACTCGACCATAAGTTGCAGACAAGAACCCGGATCTGCGTGATGAACCAGAAGGTAATGCAAATACTGGCGTATAAAAAACAGGGATATCAAAGAAATGCAACACCCCATTAGTACCAATAATTACATCGACGTCTCTTTCAACATCCATTTTGCTGGCAGATAAATACCAGTCGATATTATCCGGCCTACAAGTTGTAAATGTAGGCTTCTCAAATTCAAACTCATTATTCTCTTTGAAATCAACTCTTGAGGCTTTACCGCTAGCCCCGACCTCTTTCAACTCATATGTTGGCTCATCCATCCAACCCTCTTGGGCATCCAAGCGAATTTTTGCTTTAGGCCCCTTAAAAGAGGTTGCATCCTTAATTAATGATGCATTGCCTTCTACGTCGGCAATATCTGTATCTGGGTCGTAAGTAATTAAATCACCTTTAACAACGGTGCGATTTCTTCTAATGACCGCATCACCCTCAAGGCGCATTTGTCGATCAACAACGCCATCTAATTTCTTAGAGGAGGTAAAGGTTGGAGCTAGATCATCAGGAACAACTGGGCGAACCAATAATTGGTCCTCCAGCTTAAGATTTAGAGGTTCATCTAGCTTAGGGGATTCTTGAGCATGCAAAGCTGGCAAAGCAAAACCATATGCCAAAATCCCTAAAAACAATTTCTTGAATTTAGAGTGCTTTAAACCAGGAGGTAGGCGCTTGGCGATAAAAGTTTTAGGCATATCTGTTAAGTGCTTTTATTATACGAATCCATGAACCCAGATAACCGCTTATCTCAATTAAATACTTGGCTAGGTACTTTAGCCTCCAAGTGGTCTTTAGACCTAACAACTATCCAACCAGCCTCGAGCGATGCCAGTTTTAGGCGCTACTTTAGGGTTTTAGGCAATAAAAATGGCCCTCAAACCAGCTTTATTGTCATGGATGCCCCACCCGCCACAGAGGATACCAAGCCATTTATTAACATTTCCAAGCTTCTAGCTGATGCCAAACTAAATGTCCCGGTAGTTCTTGAAAAAGAAATTGAGCAAGGATTTTTACTATTAACGGATTTAGGGAATCAAACTTACCTATCAGCCTTAAATCAGCAAACTGCTCCAAAACTGTACCAAGATGCAAATAACGCACTAATTCAAATGCAACTTGCTAGTAAACCCGGGCTTTTACCTGAATACGACAAAGCTCTACTGACCCGCGAATTAGATCTATTTCCTGAGTGGTACCTAAGCAAGCACTTACAAATAGAACTCAATACAAAACAAAAAGAAGATTTAGCAAAAGTATTTGGTTTGCTGTTGGAAAATAACTTGTCTCAAGCGCAAGTCATAGTTCACAGGGACTATCACAGCAGAAACTTAATGGTCACAGATAAAAACAACCCTGGAATCCTAGACTTTCAGGATGCCGTTTACGGTCCAATTACATATGATTTAGCCTCCCTATACAGAGATGCATACATTGAATGGGAAGAGCCAGAGCAAATGGATTGGTTAATTCGGTATTGGGACCAAGCGAGAAAAGCGGGCTTACCTGTACAAAGCGAATTTGGTGACTTTTATCGAGACTATGAGTGGATGGGTTTACAACGACACCTCAAGGTTTTGGGTATTTTTGCAAGGCTATATCACCGTGATGGCAAAGATGGTTATCTAAAAGATATTCCTCTAGTATTTAAGTACGCTAGAAAAGTTGCAGAAAGATACAACGCATTCAAACCTCTAGTACAACTGCTCGACAGCATTGAAGGTATTCAAAGACCAGATGGGCTAACTTTCTAATGGGTCAACTCCAGACAATTCCATGCATGGTTTTAGCAGCAGGCCGCGGGGAAAGAATGCGCCCCCTTACCGACCACACTCCAAAACCTTTACTGCAAGTAAAAGGCAGAGCCTTAATTGACTGGCACATTGATGCTCTTGTAGCCAATCATTTAACAGATATTGTGGTTAATCATGCATGGTTAGGCGAAAAAATTATTGAGCACTTTCATCAAGATAAATTCAAGGCATTAAACATTCAGCTATCTGCTGAAAATAACGCGCTAGAAACAGCAGGCGGTCTGCGCCAAGCTATGGCGCTGATGAAAATTGACGATTACTTTTTCGCAATCAACGGTGATGTTTACTGCCCAAATTTTCCATTCGAAAGAATTGCAGAGATCACACATCAATTAAGACAAAAAGAACGTCTTCCACTTGCCTATCTGTTTTTAACTAAGAATCCTAGTCACCATCCTGAAGGTGATTTCCAACTAAATGACAATTTAGTCCACGATAAGACTGACTCATCAGATAACCTTACTTTTTCTGGGGCGGGCTTGTATCACCAAGATTTATTTAAAAGTATTAAGATGGGGGCTGTGGCAAAACTTGCACCTCTACTAAGAGCCGCCATGAGTGAGAATTTAGTCTTAGGAGAAATGCTAGATGTTTTATGGGTGGACGTTGGCACCCCGGAAAGATTGGCTGAATTAAATAGCAATGACAATACCTAATCAAGAATTTCCTAAAGAGATTTATGCGAAAAGAAGAAGTCGCGTAGCTCAATCCATTCTTGAGAAAAGTGGCGGTGGCATTCTGATTATTGATACCGCTGCTGAAAAATACCGTAATAGAGATAGTGATTTTCCATATCGCCACGACTCTGATTTCTATTACCTGACTGGTTTTAGTGAGCCAGGCGCAACTCTTGTCATGATTATTGCCCCCGATAAAACTGAAACCATTGTATTTTGCAGACCCAAGGATTTAGATAGAGAAATATGGGATGGCTGGCGCCTAGGGCCAGAAGCTGCACCACAGTACCTTGGAATAGACTGCGCATTTTCAAATGATTTATTGATTGAAAAAATGCCCGGCTATTTGTCCAACAAAAATGCTATTTTTTCTAGATTGATCAACGCCGAACCGATGAATAGCCAATTAAAAAACTGGCTAAACGAAGTAAAAGGCTTGGCAAGAACTGGGGCCAGTTCACCGGCAGCATTATTTGATGCAGAAACCATTATTCATGAAATGCGCTTGTTTAAAGATGCGCATGAAATCAACATTATGCGTAGAGCAGGAAAAATTGCTGCTCTCGGACACATCAAAGCCATGCAGGCATCGCGCTCTGGTTTGCGCGAATACCACTTAGAGGCAGAACTGTTACACACCTTTAGATATGCCGGATCTCAAAGCGTGGCATACAACAGTATTGTGGCTGCAGGTGCTAATGCTTGCGTTTTACATCACAGAGCTGGCGATGCACAATTAAAAGATGGCGAGCTATGTTTAATTGATGCCGGATGCGAGCTTGATGGTTATGCATCAGACATCACTAGAACTTTCCCCATTAATGGAAAATTCTCTGGCGCTCAAAAAGCGATTTATGAAATCGTTTTGGCAGCACAAGAAGCAGCAATTACTCAAACAAAACCCGGTTTAGATTTTCAAGCACCACACGAGGCGGCATTACGTGTTCTAACCCAAGGTTTACTAGACCTGAACCTGATTGATCGATCACTTGTTGGTGGGTTAGATAATGCTCTTGAAACTAAAGCTTATCAGCGTTTTTACATGCACCGTACCAGCCATTGGTTAGGTATGGATGTGCATGATGTCGGACAATATAGAGAGCCCGGTAGCAACGCAGAACCCAAGGCTTGGCGAACATTGATGCCGAATATGGTCTTAACCATCGAGCCTGGCTTATATATTAGAAAATCAGATGATATTGACCCAAAATACTGGGACATTGGCATCCGCATTGAGGATGATGCATTAGTTACTACTGGCGATTGCGAACTAATGAGCAGAGACGTACCAGTTAGCGTCAGTGAAATTGAATACTTGATGAAACACTCATCATGAAAACGATTGCAATTATTGGGGCGGGTCCAGTAGGGTTGGCTTGTGCCAGTTGGATTTTGCACAAACGGCCAGATGCCAAAGTTGATTTATACGATCGATTAGGTGGCGAAGATGATGCAGTAGCACAAGGTGACAGTCGAGGCTTAGCAGTCTCTCAAGGAAGTCATCTACTATTAAAAACGATTGGCGCATGGCCAAATCAATCTCCACCGATCCACACCATTCATGTATCGCATCGAGGTCATTTTGGGCGAGCCATTGTGCGCAGAGAAGAGTTGCAACAAGATGCTTTAGGTCATATTGTGAGATATGCCGACATTCATTTATCTCTTAGATATGCGCTTCAAAAAATTGCCGCTAATTCTCCTAATTTCGAATGGCACTTTAATCAAAAAATTGATGGCTTAGATATCACTAACTTAGCAGATGTAATTATTCATGCTGAAGGCGGATTGTTTAAACAACAGGACTGGCAAGAGATCTATCGCGACTACCAGCAATCAGCAATCGTTGGCTGGGTTAGGGTGAATCAACCAAACCACCATATGGCTTGGGAAAGATTTACAGATGAAGGACCGCTTGCCCTACTTCCTAGCCACAAGGGTTCTGAATACTTAAACCTCGTATGGTGCGGTAGCCCAGAATCAAGTGATCGCCGTCTTCAACTGGATCCATCAGCATTTTTAGATGAGCTACAAACATCATTTGGCAGTCGTGCTGGCACCTTTTTAGAAGCAGGCGAACTTCGCAGTTACAGCTTAGGATTAAACGCCAGAAAAAAAATAGTTGATCAGAATGAAGTGTGGATTGGAAATGCAGCACAAACTATGCATCCTGTTGCTGGTCAAGGCTTGAATTTGGGTTTAAGAGATGCTCATACCCTAGCAGATGTTTTGACAGAGTCAGACAATGTTGCACAGGCGCTAGAAAGCTATCAAGAACTAAGAAAACGTGACAGAAATACAACAATCACCACCACTGATTTTTTAGCAAGAATCTTTACATCAAAACTAAAACCGGTGATCTGGGCACGAGGTATTGCACTATCAGGCCTCCAACTTGTCCCACCCATCAAGCAAGGGCTCACTCGCCAAATGATGTTCGGGCAACGCTGAGCTCAAGCTGCCTAAAATTTAAGCAAAAGTAAGCTTCTCATGGTAGAGTTGCGGCCTGATGAAATTAGGTCCGCACACCCTTCCCAATAATTTATTTGTAGCTCCCATGGCAGGGGTAACAGACCGTCCATTTCGGCAGTTATGCAAAAAATTAGGTGCAGGTTATGCCGTATCCGAAATGATTGCCTCCAATGCCATGCTATGGAATAGCCCAAAAACACTCAGAAGAGCTAATCATGATGGTGAGGTAGAGCCCATATCAGTTCAGATCGCTGGCGCAGATCCCGACATGATGGCTGAAGCAGCGATCCTAAATATTGATCGCGGGGCACAAATTATTGACATTAATATGGGCTGCCCTGCTAAAAAGGTCTGCAACGTTGCATCTGGATCAGCTTTATTAAAAGATGAGATCTTAGTAGGAAGAATTTTAGAAAAAATTGTTAATACGGTTAAGAAAGATTACCCCCTAGTGCCGGTCACATTAAAAATTAGAACTGGATGGGACCGTGGTAACAAAAACGCTTTAAAGATTGCTGAAATTGCAGTCAACAGTGGCATTGAAATGCTTACTATTCATGGTCGAACAAAAGCAGACCTATATCGTGGCGAAGCCGAATACGAAACAATTGCTGCTGTTAAAGCCTCTATCAAAATACCAGTGGTTGCTAACGGTGACATTAACTCACCACAAAAAGCAGCTCAGGTTCTTAAGTTAACCGGTGCCGATGCATTAATGATTGGTAGAGCCGCTCAAGGACGTCCATGGATATTTCGAGAAATTTTGCACTACTTAGAAACAGGTACTTTATTACCTGCCCCTAAAGTAGCGGAAATACAAGATATTTTGAACAAACATCTTATAGATCACTATGAGTTTTATGGTGAATATGCCGGAGTTCGAACAGCTCGCAAGCATATTGGTTGGTATTGCAAAGGGCTTAAAGGATCCCATGTGTTCAGGCATCACATGAATACAATTGATGACTGTCAAAAACAATTAGAAGCAGTGAATCAATTCTTTGATTCACTCAAAGAAGAATCAGAACATTTAATTTATTTAGAAGCAGCTTAATATGCAAGCCCCTCAACAACATCCAGTTAGCCAAACCATTGAAAAGCATCTCAAGAGATATTTAGATGATTTAGGTGATACTGCACCAAGCAATGTGTATCAGATGGTCTTGAGTGTAATGGAGAAACCAGTTCTTGAATTAATCATGAAACATGCTGGCCAAAATCAATCTCTTGCCGCCAACTATCTAGGCATCAATCGCAATACCCTTAGAAAGAAACTACTAGAACACGGTCTCTTATAAACCACCCCCTATTTATTAACTTTTATTTTCAAAGACTCTTATGATTCGTACAGCCTTACTTTCCGTTTCTGATAAATCTGGCATTGTTCCTTTTGCCAAATCACTTCACGACTGTGGCGTGAAATTAATCTCTACTGGTGGCACAGCTAAGTTGCTTGCTGAAAATGGTCTACCAGTAGTTGAAGTATCAGAAATCACTGGCTTTCCAGAAATGCTAGATGGTCGCGTTAAAACACTTCACCCAATGGTTCATGGGGGCTTATTGGCTCGCAGAGATTTCCCCGAACACATGGCAGCTATCAAAGAACACGGTATTGGCGCTATTGATATGCTCGTCATTAACTTATACCCATTCCAAAAAACCGTTGCTCAAGAACAGTGCTCTTTTGAAGATGCCATTGAAAATATTGATATTGGTGGACCAGCCATGCTTCGCGCTGCTGCAAAAAATCATAAAGACGTAACCGTCTTAATATCACCAACTGACTATGACGCCGTATTAGCAGAGATGCGCGCCAATAAAAATGAAGTTTCTTTTGCTACCAACTTCAAACTAGCTAAGAAAGTTTATGCTCATACAGCCCAGTATGATGGTGCTATTGCCAACTATCTATCAAGCCTTGGTGATAATTTAGAACACACCACTCGTAGCGAATATCCTCAAACGCTTCACTTGGCATTCGATAAAGTACAAGAAATGCGTTATGGTGAAAACCCACATCAAAGCGCTGCGTTTTATAAAGATACGCAATTAGTTCCTGGCGCCCTTGCAAACTATCGTCAGCTACAAGGCAAAGAGTTGTCATACAACAATATCGCTGATGCGGATGCCGCATGGGAATGCGTTAAGAGCTTTGGCAACACTGTTACTAGCGGTCAACCAGCTTGTGTGATCATCAAACACGCTAACCCTTGTGGCGTTGCGGTAGCAAACTCTGCGCTTGAAGCTTATCAAAAAGCTTTTAAAACAGACTCCACTTCAGCCTTTGGAGGAATTATTGCCTTTAATAGACCATGTGATGGCGCTACTGCCGAAGCGGTATCTAAGCAGTTTGTGGAAGTATTAATTGCTCCAGCATTTTCACCAGAGGCTTTAGCGATTTTTGCAAGTAAGCAAAATGTTCGCTTATTAGAAATTGAACTTGCTGAAACCGTAAACCCTCAAGATATTAAACGCGTAGGTGGCGGTTTATTAGTTCAAAGTCCAGATGCTAAAAATGTGCTCCCCAGCGAATTACGCGTTGTGACAAAACGCCAGCCAACACCTAAAGAAATGGAAGACTTAATGTTTGCTTGGCGTGTTGCAAAGTACGTTAAATCAAATGCAATTGTTTTCTGTGGTGACGGCATGACACTCGGTGTTGGTGCTGGCCAAATGAGTCGCATCGACTCAGCCAGAATTGCGAGCATCAAAGCTCAAAACGCAGGTTTGACGCTTCAAAATTCAGCTGTAGCTAGCGATGCATTCTTCCCATTCAGAGACGGATTAGATGTTGTGGTCGATGCAGGCGCTACCTGCGTCATTCAGCCAGGTGGTAGCATGCGCGATGACGAAGTTGTTGCAGCAGCAGATGAACGCGGTGTAGCAATGGTCTACACAGGCACACGTCACTTCCGTCATTAATATGCGTATTCTAGGAATCGACCCCGCACTTCGCGTCAGTGGTTTTGGCGTCATTGAAGTTCAGGGTCAACGCCTAAACTACATTGCATCAGGAATCATTGAAACAGGTGGCACTGAAATTCCAGTGCCACAAAGACTAGCCACTTTATACGCCGGAATTAGGGAAGTGGTCGGCTTATACAAACCTGATGCTGCTGCGATGGAACAAGTTTTCTTAAATGTGAACCCAAGGTCAACACTCCTACTTGGTCAGGCCCGCGGCGCTGCAATTGCATCCCTAGTATCTGATGGGCTACCAATGGTTGAATTTAGCGCACTTGAAGTTAAAAAAGCGATTGTTGGCTCAGGTAGAG
>JALQYK010000111.1 GCA_023254115.1 Polynucleobacter sp. | reverse complement strand
AGATGGTGATGCCTGGTGATAACGTCACGATTACAGTGAAGTTGATCGCTCCGATTGCGATGGAAGAAGGTCTTCGTTTCGCGATTCGTGAAGGCGGTCGTACTGTAGGTGCTGGTGTTGTTGCTAAAGTTTTAGATTAATTAGTTTTGCAGAAAACGGTGGCGTGAATGTTGCGCGCCACCGAGCTCTTTAAGTTATATCGCGACAACATCGCACTGCTCTTTAGGATAAAAAATGCAAAATCAAAAAATTCGTATCAGATTAAAAGCTTTTGACTATCGTTTAATCGACCAGTCAGCTGCCGAAATCGTGGACACAGCCAAGCGCACAGGCGCGGTTGTTAAGGGTCCAGTACCTTTGCCAACTCGTATCGAGCGTTTTGACATCCTACGTTCACCACACGTTAACAAGACTTCACGTGACCAATTAGAGATCCGCACGCACTTACGCTTGATGGATA
This sequence comes from Polynucleobacter sp., assembly GCA_023254115.1. Lineage (GTDB taxonomy): Bacteria > Pseudomonadota > Gammaproteobacteria > Burkholderiales > Burkholderiaceae > Polynucleobacter. The sequence goes on along the minus strand of JALQYK010000111.1, from coordinate 30,461 downwards.
TCGTTGATCCTACTGAAAAAACTGTTGATGCGTTGATGAAATTGGACCTTCCAGCTGGTGTAGACGTAGAAATTAAGCTTCAGTAAGCAAAAAACTGCTATTGCGGGGTCTTGAAAAAGGCGCTACAATAGCGGGCTTTCCAGAATTATCTGGAAAAAGTAGTTAATTAAGCATTATTTATAAATTTCCGCTGACCAATCGTAGTCAGCATTGGAGTAATGATATGAGCCTAGGCTTAATCGGCCGCAAGGTTGGTATGACCCGCCTCTTTACGGATGAGGGTGATGCTGTACCGGTCACAGTTATCGATGTTAGCGATAACCGCATTGCGCAAGTAAAAACCGAAGAAACTGACGGTTATACAGCTGTTCAGTTGGCATTTGGTACTCGCCGTGCTTCACGCGTTGTAAAACCTCAAGCTGGTCACTATGCAAAAGCAGGTGTATTGGCAGGTAGCGCATTAAACGAATTCAGAATCGATGCAGCTAAAGCTGGTGAGCTTAAAGTTGGCGACGTTATCGGTCTTGATACATTTGCAGTTGGCCAAAAGGTTGATGTGCAAGGTACAACGATTGGTAAGGGTTACGCCGGTACTATTAAGCGCTACCACTTCGCTTCTGGCCGCGCATCACACGGTAACTCACGTTCACATAATGTTCCTGGCTCTATCGGTATGGCTCAGGATCCAGGTCGTGTTTTCCCAGGTAAGCGCATGACAGGTCACTTGGGTGACGTGACACGCACTGTTCAAAATCTTGAAGTTGCTCGTATCGATGCAGAACGTAAATTGCTCTTGATTAAAGGTGCAGTTCCTGGTTCTCGCGGTGGCAAAGTCATCATCACACCAGCAGTGAAAACTGCTGCTGCTAAATAAGGAGCGCGCACATGGAATTAAAGCTCCTACAAGCTGACGGAAAACTGGGTGCAGGTGTTGCTGCTTCTCCAGAAGTTTTCGAGCGTGAATATAACGAAGCATTGATTCACCAGATCGTTGTTGCTTATCAAGCCAACGCTCGTAGTGGTAATCGTGCTCAAAAAGACCGTGAACAAGTAAAACATACTACTAAGAAGCCATGGCGCCAAAAAGGTACTGGCCGTGCTCGTGCTGGTATGTCATCTTCACCATTGTGGCGCGGGGGTGGTCGTATATTCCCTAACTCACCTGAAGAAAACTTTTCACAAAAAGTTAACAAGAAGATGTATCGCGCAGGTATGCGCTCAATCTTCTCTCAGTTGGCTCGCGAAGGTCGTTTAAACATCGTTGAGAGTTTCTCAGTTGATGCTCCAAAAACTAAGTTGCTAGCTGAAAAAGTTAAAGCAATGGGCTTGGAGTCAGTTTTGATCATCTCTGATAAGGTTGATGAGAACTTGTATTTGGCTTCACGTAACTTGCATAAAGTTGGTGTAGTTGAAGCGCAACACGCTGATCCGCTTTCATTGATCCACTTCCAAAAAGTGTTGATCTTGAAGTCTGCTGTTGCTCAAATTGAGGAGATGCTCAAATGATCGCTACACGTAAAAATGATCATCGCTTGATGCAAGTGTTGGTTGGCCCAGTTATTTCTGAGAAGGCAACATTTGTTGCTGACAAGAATGAGCAAGTGGTTTTCCAAGTTATGCGCGATGCTAACAAGTTAGAAATCAAAGCTGCAGTTGAACTATTGTTCAAAGTGCAAGTGGAATCAGTGCAGGTTGTTAATCAAAAGGGTAAGGCTAAGCGCTTTGGTCGTTTTGAGGGTCGTCGCAACCACACTAAGAAGGCTTATGTTTGCTTGAAGCCTGGTCAAGAAATCAATTTTGAAGCGGAGGCTAAGTAATTATGCCGCTAATGAAGACTAAACCGACTTCACCAGGACGTCGTTCCATGGTGAAAGTGGTGAATCCAGATTTGCATAAGGGTAAACCTTTTGCAGGTTTGTTAGAGCCACAACATCAAAAATCAGGCCGTAATAACAACGGTCACATCACTACTCGTCATAAGGGTGGTGGTCATAAGCATCACTATCGTATCGTTGACTTTAAGCGTAACGATAAAGATGGTATTCCAGCAAAAATTGAACGTCTTGAATACGATCCTAACCGCAGCGCAAATTTAGCATTGTTGCTATTTGCAGACGGTGAGCGTCGTTACATCATCGCTCCTAAGGGTGCGGTTGTTGGTCAAGCGATCATGAGTGGTTCAGAAGCACCAATTAAAGTTGGTAACAACTTGCCATTACGTAACATTCCAGTGGGTAGCACAATTCACTGTGTAGAAATGTTGCCTGGTAAAGGTGCTCAAATGGTTCGTACAGCTGGTGGTTCAGCCGTTCTTTTGGCTCGTGAAGGTGTTTACGGTCAAGTACGTTTGCGCTCTGGTGAAGTACGTCGTGTACACATTGAGTGTCGTGCAACGATTGGTGAAGTGGGTAATGAAGAGCATAGCCTACGTCAAATCGGTAAAGCGGGTGCAACTCGCTGGCGCGGTATTCGTCCAACAGTTCGCGGTGTTGCAATGAACCCAGTCGATCACCCACATGGTGGTGGTGAAGGTCGTACAGGTGAAGGTCGTGTTCCAGTATCTCCATGGGGCACACCAACTAAGGGTTACAGAACACGTCGCAATAAGCGTACGACAAGCATGATTGCTCAACGTCGTCAAAAGCGCTAATAGAATAAGGAAATAGACATGACGCGCTCAGCTAAAAAAGGTCCATTCTGCGAAGTAACCCTTGTTAAAAAGGTTGAAACTGCAGTAGCCAACAAAGATAAGAAGCCCATCAAGACATGGTCACGCCGTTCGACCATTCTTCCAGACTTCATTGGTCTCACAATTGCCGTCCACAATGGTCGTCAGCATGTACCTGTGTACATCACTGAAAACATGGTTGGACATAAATTAGGTGAGTTTGCCCTAACGCGCACCTTCAAAGGTCACGCGGCAGATAAGAAAGCGAAGAAGTAAGAGGACGATGATGGAATCTAAAGCTATTCACCGCAGCGCCCGCATTTCAGCGCAAAAAACACGTTTGGTTGCTGACCAAATCCGTGGTTTGCCAATTGCACGCGCTTTAAACATTCTCACTTTCAGCCCTAAAAAAGCTGCATTCATCATGAAGAAAGTGGTTGAGTCTGCTATCGCTAATGCGGAGCACAACTCAGGCGCCGACATTGATGAGTTGAAAGTGAAGGCAGTCACAGTTGATAAGGCAACATCGCTCAAGCGTTTCACAGCTCGTGCTAAAGGCCGTGGCAACAAGATTGAAAAACAAACTTGTCACATCACTGTGACTTTGAGCAATTAAGGAAGAGACATGGGTCAGAAAATACATCCAACCGGATTTCGTCTCTCGGTAAGCCGTAACTGGACTTCACGCTGGTACGCTAACAGCACCGACTTTGCAAAAATGTTGCAAGAAGATGTTGAAGTTCGTAGCTACCTTAAGAAGAAATTGAAAAATGCATCAGTTAGCAAGGTTGTGATTGAGCGTCCTGCAAAGAACGCAAAGATCACGATTTATAGCTCACGCCCTGGTGTTGTTATTGGTAAAAAAGGCGAAGACATCGAAGTATTGCGCAAAGAATTGCAAAAGCGCATGGGTGTTCCAGTTCACGTCAATATCGAAGAAATTCGTAAGCCAGAAGTTGATGCTCAGCTAATTGCTGATTCAATTACTCAGCAACTTGAAAAACGTATCATGTTCCGTCGCGCTATGAAGCGTGCGATGCAAAGTGCTATGCGTCTTGGTGCTCAAGGTATCAAGATCATGAGCGCGGGTCGTTTAAATGGTGCTGAAATTGCTCGTACAGAATGGTATCGCGAAGGTCGTGTACCTCTTCATACATTGAAGGCTGATATTGAGTACGCAACTTCAGAAGCTGAAACAACATACGGCATCATCGGTGTAAAGGTTTGGGTTTACAAGGGCGACACATTGGGTCGTACAGATGTAAACGCAGTAGCACCTGCAGCACCAGAAGCAGATCAAGAGAAAAAGACTCGTCGTCCAAGCACACGTGCTCCACGCAAAGCTAAGGAAGACGGAGATAAGCCAGCAGCTGATGCTAAGCCAGCAGTAAAACGCGTGCGCAAAGTAACTAAGCCTGCTGAGAAGGCTGGAGAATAATTATGTTGCAACCAAAACGTCGTAAGTACCGTAAGGAACAAAAAGGCCGTAACACTGGTGTTGCCACACGTGGTAGTAGCGTGGCTTTTGGTGACTTTGGTTTGAAAGCAGTTGGTCGTGGTCGATTGACAGCTCGTCAAATCGAGTCAGCACGTCGCGCAATGACACGTCATATTAAGCGTGGCGGCCGTATTTGGATCCGTATTTTCCCAGACAAGCCAATTTCTCAGAAGCCTGCAGAAGTTCGTATGGGTAACGGTAAAGGTAACCCAGAGTACTACGTAGCTGAAATCCAACCAGGTAAAGTTTTATACGAGATGGATGGTGTTGACGAAGTATTGGCGCGCGAGGCATTTAGACTTGCTGCTGCTAAGTTGCCTATTCAAACTACATTTGTTGTGCGCCAAATCGGCGCCTAATCTGGACGGGACAAAATGAAAGCTTCCGATTTAAACGCTAAAGACGTTAACTCTTTAAACAATGAGTTATCTGAATTGCTAAAAGCCCAATTTAAATTGCGTATGCAAAAGGGTACACAGCAACTTTCAGATACTAGCCAACTTGGCAAAGTAAAGCGCGATATTGCTCGTGTTAAGACTGTTATTGCCCAGAAAGCGAGCCAAAAATGACTGAAACTAAAAAATCATTACGTCGTACTTTGATCGGTCGCGTAGTAAGCGACAAGATGCAAAAGACTGTAACAGTATTGGTTGAGCGTCGTGTTAAGCATCCTTTGTATGGCAAATATGTTGCTAAATCAAAGAAATATCATGCTCACGATGAGACAAACCAGTACAAAGACGGTGATACGGTTGAGATTTCTGAATCAAAACCAATTTCACGCAGCAAGTCTTGGGTTGTTACACGTTTAGTTGAAGCAGCTAAGGCTGTTTAAAAACGAACAAAACAGGCTTGCAAGTATCTTGTGAGCCTGTTATAGTAGAGGGCTTTCCAAGGCTTTATTTTGGAAAGAAATTGATTCAGTAGTATAAATCCGGGGTTTTGGTCGTAAGACTGGGATCCCTCAACGGAACCAAGACTGAATGCCTATGGCGCTCAAGTTGGGGATAAAAAGATGATTCAAACTGAAAGCAGACTAGAGGTTGCCGATAACACCGGTGCCCGCGAAGTATTGTGCATCAAGGTGCTCGGTGGTTCAAAACGCCGTTACGCCAGCATTGGTGACATTATTAAAGTGACGGTTAAAGACGCCGCTCCGCGTGGTCGTGTTAAAAAAGGTGATATTTATAACGCCGTGGTAGTTCGTACTGCCAAGGGTGTACGTCGTCCAGACGGTTCACTAATTAAATTTGATTCCAATGCGGCTGTTTTGCTTAACGCAAAACTAGAGCCTATTGGTACACGTATTTTCGGGCCAGTAACACGCGAATTGCGTACTGAACGCTTCATGAAAATCGTTTCTCTCGCACCAGAAGTTATCTAAGAGGTCGATATGAACAAGATTCGTAAAGGCGATCAAGTAGTAGTTATTACTGGTCGTGATAAAGGTAAAAAAGGTACTGTGACGCAAATCCTTGAGGGTAAATTACTCGTTGAGGGCGTTAATGTATACAAGAAAAACGTTAAGCCAAACCCAGCTGCTGGTACAACTGGTGGTGTAGTTGATAAGACTATGCCTATCGATGTATCAAACGTTGCTTTGGTTGACGCTAACGGCAAACCTTCACGTGTTGGCATTAAAGAAGCTGACGGCAAGAAGGTTCGCTACCTCAAGACAACTGGCGCTGTTTTAGCTGCCTAAGACGAGGATTATTAAATATGTCAGCACGTCTACATAACTTCTATAAAGAAAAAGTTGCAGCCGACTTGATGCAAAAGTTTGGTTACAAATCTGTTATGGAAGTTCCACGCATCACAAAAATCACATTGAACATGGGTTTGGGTGAAGCAGTTAACGATAAAAAAATTATTGAGCACGCGGTTGGCGATCTAACAAAGATTGCTGGTCAAAAGCCTGTTGTTACTAAAGCGCGTAAAGCTATTGCGGGTTTCAAGATCCGTCAAGGCTACCCAATTGGTGCAATGGTGACTTTGCGTGGTCAAACAATGTACGAATTCCTTGATCGTTTTATTACGGTTGCATTGCCACGTGTACGCGACTTCCGCGGTATCTCTGGTAAAGCATTCGACGGTCGTGGTAACTACAACATTGGTGTTAAAGAGCAGATTATTTTCCCTGAGATTGAGTACGACAAAATCGACTCGCTTCGTGGTTTGAATATCAGCATTACCACCACAGCTAAAACCGACGATGAAGCAAAAGCTCTTTTGTCGGCCTTTAAATTCCCATTCCGCAACTAAGAGGTCATCGTGGCTAAATTAGCATTGATTGAACGCGAAAAGAAGCGTGCCAAGACTGTCGCTAAGTACGCTGGTAAGCGTGCAGAATTGAAGGCGATCATCGATGACGTCTCAAAAAGCGAAGAAGAACGTTATGAAGCTCGTTTGAAATTACAACAGCTTCCACGTAACGCAAGTCCAACTCGCCAGCGTAATCGCTGTGCATTAACTGGCCGTCCACGCGGCACGTTCCGCAAGTTTGGCTTGGCCCGTGGCAAAATCCGTGAGATCGCCTTCCGTGGCGAGATCCCTGGTGTAACCAAGGCCAGCTGGTAAGCGGCGAAAGATTAGGAGAACACATGAGTATCAGCGATCCAATCGCCGACATGTTGACGAGAATCCGCAACGCGCAAGCGGTGCAGAAGCCTTTCGTTGCCATGCCTTCTTCAAAACTTAAAGTAGCAATTGCTAACGTTCTAAAGGACGAAGGCTACGTTGACAGCTTTGAGATTGCTGGAGAAGCGGCTAAACCCGTATTGAAGATCAATCTTAAGTATTACGCAGGTCGTCCTGTAATTGAGCGCATTGAACGCGTTTCAACACCAGGTTTGCGTATTTACAAAGGCCGCCATGACATTCCGCAAGTACTGAATGGTCTAGGTGTAGCAATCATTTCAACGCCACAAGGCGTGATGACTGATCGCAAAGCTCGCGCCAATGGCGTGGGTGGCGAAGTTATCTGCTACGTAGCTTAATAGGGAGACTAAGATGTCAAGAGTCGGTAAGAGTCCTATTGAGTTGCCAAAAGGCGCAGAGGTACAAATTGCAGCAAGCCAAGTGACTGTTAAAGGTCCATTGGGTACGTTGTCACACACATTGCATCCGCTAGTTGGTTTGCAACAGCAAGACGGCGTATTGCAAGTGGTTTGCAATGATGAATCAGCAGAATCAAATGCTTTGTCAGGCACAACACGTGCTTTGGTAAGCAATATGGTTAAAGGCGTTACAACAGGCTTTGAGCGCAAGCTTAGCTTAGTGGGCGTTGGTTACCGTGCTTCTGTTCAAGGTAATGCATTGAAATTGCAATTAGGTTTCTCACATGATGTGATTCATGATTTGCCAGCAGGTGTTAAGGCAGAAACTCCATCACAAACTGAGATCGTTATTAAAGGTGCCAACAAGCAACAAGTTGGCCAGGTAGCTGCAGAAGTTCGCGCATACCGTCCACCAGAGCCATACAAAGGCAAGGGTGTTCGTTACGTGGATGAAGTGGTACGCCTCAAAGAAACCAAGAAGAAGTAATCGGGGTTAGATATGAACAAAAACGAAACACGAGTTCGCCGCGCCCGCCAAACCCGCATCAGAATTGCGGAACAATTGGCGCATCGCTTGACGATTTATCGCTCGAATCAGCATATCTTTGCTCAGCTATACAGCCCGTGTGGCACCAAAGTTCTTGCTTCAGCTTCTACTATGGAAGCAGATATTAAAAAAGCATTGAACGGTAATGGTGGTAACAGTGCTGCTGCTCAGCAAATTGGCAAAACTATTGCTGAACGCGCCATCAAGGCAGGTGTTACAGAGGTAGCATTTGACCGTGCTGGTTTCCGTTATCACGGCCGCGTGAAAGCGTTGGCAGAGGCTGCGCGTGAAGCCGGCCTTAAGTTCTGATCGCGAAGGCAGAGGGAAATAATATGGCAAAGATGCAAAATAAAGTTCAATCTGAAGAGCGTGATGATGGTTTGCGTGAAAAGATGATCGCTGTAAACCGAGTGACCAAAGTTGTTAAAGGTGGTCGTATTCTCGGTTTCGCTGCACTAACGGTAGTTGGTGATGGTGATGGTGGCATCGGTATGGGTAAGGGCAAATCAAAAGAAGTGCCAGTAGCCGTACAAAAGGCAATGGACGAAGCACGTCGCAAGATGTTTAAAGTTTCTCTACGCAGTGGCACATTGCAACACACGGTGGTTGGTGAGCATGGTGCATCACGCGTTTTGATTTCTCCAGCTAAAGAAGGTACTGGCGTTATTGCTGGTGGCCCAATGCGTGCGGTGTTTGATGTGATGGGTATTACTAACGTGGTTGCAAAATCACTTGGTTCAACTAATCCATACAACATGGTTCGTGCAACATTGGATGGCTTGCGCAAAATGAGCACTCCTTCAGAAATTGCTGCTAAGCGTGGTAAGTCTGTAGAGGAGATCCTAGGTTAATCGCCGGGAATGAAAATATGAGCACAGTAAAAATTCAACTTGTACGTAGCCTTATTGCTACACGTGAAGATCATCGCGCAACAGTTCGTGGTTTAGGTTTGCGTCGCGTGAACTCTGTTTCTGAATTGCAAGACACGCCAGCTGTACGCGGCATGATTAACAAAGTGTCTTACTTGGTAAAAGTAATCAAGTAATACTTAGGGATAGTTATGGAACTCAATAAAATTAAACCAGCAGAAGGTGCTAAGCACGCTAAGCGTCGCGTAGGTCGTGGCATTGGCTCTGGCTTGGGTAAAACAGCTGGTCGTGGCCATAAAGGTCAAAAATCTCGTTCAGGCGGTTTCCACAAAGTTGGTTTCGAGGGCGGTCAAATGCCTTTGTATCGTCGTTTGCCTAAGCGTGGTTTTATTTCTCTAACAAAGCAATTTGATGGCCAAGTAACTTTGGGCGCTTTGCAAAAACTTGGTTTAGCTGAAGTTGACTTGGTTGCTCTTAAGAAGAGTGGTCTAGTTTCTGGCTTAACAAAGAGCGTGAAGATCATCAAAACTGGTGAGTTATCAATGGCAATCACAGTGCGTGGCTTATCAGCTACTGCTGGCGCTAAAGCTGCCGTTGAAGCTGCTGGTGGCAAATTTGTTGAAGCAGCATAAGAGTAATTAATTTATATGGCCATTGCGACACCTAACGCATCAAGCTTGAAATCAGGAAGCAAGTTCGCCGACTTACGTCGTCGCTTGATGTTCTTGGTTTTGGCTTTGGTCGTTTATCGCATTGGCGCACATATCCCTGTTCCTGGCATTGACCCTGACCAATTGGCTCAGCTATTTAATAGTCAAAGTGGCGGTATTTTAGGAATGTTCAACCTATTTTCAGGTGGTGCACTTTCTAGATTTACAGTTTTTGCTTTGGGCATCATGCCTTATATTTCTGCATCAATCATTATGCAGTTATTAACAATCGTTCTTCCTTCATTAGAGGCATTGAAGAAAGAGGGGCAGGCAGGTCAGAGAAAAATTACGCAGTACACACGTTACGGCACTGTTGTGTTGGCAACATTCCAAGCTTTGGGTATTGCGATTGCATTAGAAGCCCAACCAGGCTTGGTAATTGATCCAAGTTTTGTATTCCGCCTAAATACAGTTATTACTTTAGTAACTGGAACTATGTTCTTGATGTGGCTTGGTGAGCAAATTACAGAGCGTGGTTTAGGTAACGGTATTTCCATCATTATTTTTGGTGGTATTGCAGCTGGTTTGCCAAATGCTCTTGGCGGTTTGTTTGAGTTAGTTCGCACTGGATCAATGAGCGCTATTTCTGCGATTTTGATTGTTGCAATCGTAGTTGCAGTTACATATTTTGTGGTTTTTGTGGAACGTGGTCAGCGTCGTGTGTTGGTTAACTACGCTAAGCGTCAGGTTGGTAATAAAGTGTATGGTGGCCAATCTTCACATCTACCTTTGAAGTTGAATATGGCTGGTGTTATCCCTCCAATTTTTGCTTCATCTATTATTTTGTTCCCAGCAACAATCGCTGGTTGGTTTACAGCAGGTGAAACAACTAACCCTGTTACTTTGTTTATTAAAGATTTGGCTGCAACTTTGTCGCCAGGTCAGCCTGTATATATTTTGATGTATGCATTGGCAATTATTTTCTTCTGTTTCTTTTATACAGCGATGGTTTTCAATAGCCGTGAAACAGCAGATAACTTAAAGAAGAGCGGTGCGTTTGTGCCTGGTATTCGTCCTGGTGATCAAACTGCACGTTATGTTGACAAAATTTTGACTCGCTTGACCCTTGTTGGCGCTGCTTACATGGTTCTAGTGTGTTTATTACCTGAGTTTTTAGTGTTGCGTTGGAATGTGCCGTTCTACTTTGGTGGTACATCACTTCTCATCATCGTAGTCGTAACAATGGACTTTATGGCTCAAGTTCAGTCTTACATGATGCAGCAACAATATGATTCACTATTGAAGAAGGCTAACTTCAAGATGGGTAACTCGTAAGCTATATGGCAAAAGATGATGTCATTCAAATGGCTGGCGAGATTGTGGAAAACTTGCCTAATGCTATGTTCCGTGTCAAGTTGGAAAACGGTCATGTGGTGTTAGGACATATCTCGGGAAAAATGCGTATGCACTATATCCGCATTCTTCCTGGCGACAAAGTTACTGTGGAGCTTACTCCATACGACTTGTCAAAAGCGCGAATTGTGTTCCGCGCGAAGTAGTAACTAATTGTATAGAAGAGGTTAATTATGAAAGTTTTGGCATCTGTAAAGTGTATCTGCCGCAACTGCAAGATTATTAAGCGCAAGCGCGTGGTTCGAGTGATCTGTTCATCAGATGCTCGTCATAAGCAGCGTCAAGGTTAATAAAAAGGAACGTTACACATGGCACGTATTGCTGGGGTAAATATCCCTAATCACCAACACACCGTTATTGGTTTAACTGCTATTTTTGGCATTGGCAACTCACTTGCTCGCAAAATTTGTGATGCATCAGGCGTTGCTATTGATAAAAAAGTTAAAGATCTTAGCGATGCTGACTTAGAGAAGCTTCGTGAAGAAGTAGGCAAATTCACTGTAGAAGGTGATTTGCGTCGTGAAGTGACAATGAACATTAAGCGCCTAATGGACTTGGGTTGCTACCGTGGTCTGCGTCATCGCAAAGGCTTGCCAATGCGCGGTCAACGCACACGTACTAATGCTCGTACACGCAAAGGCCCTCGTAAGGCCGGTATTGCACTTAAGAAATAATTAGGAAGAGCTGACAATGGCAAAACCACAACAAAATAACGCGGCTCGCGCCCGTAAAAAAGTTAAAAAGAATATTGCTGACGGTATCGCACACGTTCACGCATCATTCAATAACACAATCGTGACTATTACTGATCGTCAAGGCAATGCTTTGTCTTGGGCTACATCAGGTGGCCAAGGTTTTAAAGGCTCACGTAAATCTACACCGTTTGCTGCGCAGGTTGCTGCTGAAGTTGCAGGCCGTGCTGCGATTGAGTGTGGCATCAAAAATTTGGCAGTTGAGATCAAAGGCCCAGGCCCAGGTCGTGAATCTGCTGTTCGTGCTTTGAATGCTCTTGGCATCAAAATCACGGAAATCCAGGACGTTACGCCAGTTCCACATAATGGCTGCCGTCCTCCAAAACGTCGTCGTATCTAATTTTTTAATCAAGACCACCGTCCATTGCTTGTAAAGAATGGACTCACCCTCAGTTCTTGAACTGAAGGCAAAGAAAGGAAGCAATCGTGGCACGTTACATAGGCCCTAAAGCCAAACTATCTCGTCGGGAAGGTACCGATCTATTTCTAAAGAGCACACGTCGTTCTTTAGCCGATAAATGCAAGCTTGACACTAAGCCAGGTCAACATGGCCGCACATCAGGTGCGCGTACATCTGACTACGGTAATCAATTACGTGAAAAGCAAAAAGTTAAGCGTATCTATGGTGTATTGGAGCGTCAGTTCCGTCGCTATTTCGCAGAAGCTGAGCGTCGTAAAGGCAACACAGGTGAGAACTTGCTCGTGTTGTTAGAGTCACGCTTAGATAACGTTGTATACCGTATGGGTTTTGGCTCAACACGCGCTGAAGCACGTCAATTGGTTTCTCACAAAGCTATTTTGTTGAATGGTAATGTTGCAAACATTCCTTCAATGCAAGTGCGTCCTGGTGACGTAGTGGCAATTCGTGAAAAAGCTAAGAAGCAAACTCGTATTCAAGAGTCTTTAGGTCTTGTTGCTCAGTCTGGTCAAATCAGCTGGGTTTCAGTAGACGCAACTAAATTAGAAGGCACATTTAAGCAAGCGCCTGATCGCGACGAAATCGGTGGCGATATCAATGAAAGCTTGATCGTCGAACTTTACTCACGTTAATGTGTCGCCCTCTTAAGGAATAAATATATGCAAAACACACTGCTGAAGCCGAAAATTATTTCTGTTGAAGCGCTTGCAGAAAACCAAGCGAAAGTTGTTATGGAACCGTTTGAACGCGGTTATGGCCATACCTTGGGTAATGCCTTGCGCCGTGTGCTTTTGTCGTCCATGGTAGGTTGTGCTCCAACTGAAGTCAGCATTGCTGGCGTAGTTCACGAGTATTCAACAATTGACGGCGTTCAAGAAGATGTCGTTAACCTACTTTTGAACCTCAAAGGTATCGTTTTCAAATTAGAACAACGTGATGAAGTAACAATTAACTTGCGCAAAGAAGGCGCTGGTGTTGTTACAGCAAAAGATATTGAATTGCCACACGATGTTGAAATCATCAATCCTGATCACGTGATCGCACACTTATCTGCAAATGGTAAGTTGGACATGCAGATCAAGGTTGAAAAAGGTCGTGGTTACGTTCCTGGTAACGTACGTAAGTATCAAGATGAGTCTTCAAAGACTATTGGTAGCATTGTTCTAGATGCATCATTCAGTCCAGTGCGTCGCGTAAGCTATGCAGTTGAGTCAGCTCGTGTTGAACAACGTACAGACTTAGACCGTTTGGTTATGACAATTGAAACTAACGGTGTTTTGACGCCTGAGGAAGCAATTCGTCAATCAGCAAGCATTTTGGTTGATCAACTAGTTGTGTTCGCACAATTAGAGGGTACACAAGCTACAGGTGATTCAGCTCCAAATCGTTCACCAGCTGTAGATCCAATGTTGATGCGCCCAGTTGATGATCTAGAGTTGACAGTTCGTTCTGCTAACTGCTTAAAAGCTGAAAACATTTACTACATCGGTGACCTCATTCAACGTACTGAGAACGAGTTATTAAAGACTCCAAATCTTGGCCGTAAATCATTGAATGAAATTAAAGATGTTTTGGCCGCTCGCGGTCTGACCTTGGGCATGAAGCTAGATAACTGGCCTCCTGCTGGTCTTGAGAAATAATAGAAAGGAAGAGCCACCATGCGTCACGGAAACGGACTTCGTAAATTAAATCGTACATCCTCACATCGCTTAGCGATGTTGCGCAACATGTCTAATTCATTGTTGCAACATGAGGTTATTAAAACAACTTTGCCTAAAGCTAAAGAGTTGCGCCGTGTTGTAGAGCCACTTATTACGCTAGGTAAAAAAGACAACTTGGCAAACCGTCGTTTGGCATTTGATCGTCTACGTGACCGCGAAATGGTTACTAAGCTTTTCACAGAGCTTGGCCCACGTTACGCAACACGTCCAGGTGGTTACCTGCGCATTCTTAAGTTTGGCTTCCGTGTTGGTGACAATGCACCAATGGCGTTAGTTGAACTTTTAGATCGCCCAGAAGTTGCTGAAGAAGTTTCAGCAGAGTAATTTCTACTCTGATCCTAAAAAGCCTGGTTTTTGCCAGGCTTTTTTGTTTGGATGATAATAAGTTATGGATTCCATCTATTTGCTCATAACTACAGTTGCCAGTGCAGATGAGGCAAAAAGTTTGGCTCAAAAAACTATTGAAAATGGTTTGGCAGCCTGTGCCCAAGTTCAGGCAACATGTCACTCGGTTTACAAGTGGCAAGGAAAGCTAGAGTCTGCAACTGAATACCCGATTCATTTCAAAACAAATGAATCTAAAAAAAGTGCTCTGTTTCAATTTATCAAAGAGCATCACTCTTACGATGTGCCAGAAATTATTTCTCTGAAATTAGATGATGTTGATCCCATGTATGCAACTTGGCTCAATGCACAATTGGCTGCAAAATAAATGATTAAAAAAATATTAATTTCATTGAGTTTAATTTTCGCTTCACTGGGTGCGTGTGGCCAAAATTATTTACCACCAGAGGAGGCTTTTAAAGTTGTTGCTGAATATGCTGCTGCTGATCAAGCGCTGCTCACAGTAAAGCCTGCTAAAGGCTACTACATTTACAAAGAATCTTTGAAGTTTCAGATAAGTAAGTCCGAGGCGGGTCTTACATTGGGAGTTCCTGGTCTCCCACAGGGGAAAATTAAGTTTGATGAAAACTTTGGCAAAAATCTAGAAACATATCCCACAGAATTTGGTATTACTTTACCCATAGTAGGCAATAAGAATGCTTCAGGGTTTGTTTTGCAAGTGCAGTTACAGGGTTGCGCAGAAAAGGGTATCTGTTATCCACCAATGACACTCACGTTCACACTGGCAAGTTTGCATGCAATTGTTGATGGCGTATTGCAAGAAGATATCGCTGAGTCTAACAAGACAAGTCAAGCTTTTGGTTTGCTTGATTTATGGGCGGCAAGAGATGACGCAGGCCAATTAGCAACGATGTTGCAAAGCATATCCCCAGTTATTTTATTGGGAGCATTTTTTATATTAGGTTTGGCAATGGCATTAACGCCTTGTGTTCTACCGATGCTACCGATTATGTCTAGTGTTGTCTTTGGCTCAAAAAATAACCAGCATCAAAGTGTTTCAAAAATTAGATCAGCGATTTTGGCTATTTCTTATGTATTAGGAATGGCCATCATGTATAGCTTGGCTGGAATGGTCACTGCAGCCCTGGGAGCAAATATTCAGGCTTGGTTATTAAATCCTTGGGTTTTAGGGGTTTTCGCTCTCATGTTGGTAGCCTTATCAGCTAGCTTGTTTGGTTTTTATGAATTGCGATTGCCTCATGCTTGGCACAATAAGATTGATCGTATTGCAGGCAAGCAAGAGGGGGGCAGCGTGTTGGGTGCTTTTTTCTTGGGCGCGATTTCAACCTTAATAGCGAGTCCTTGTGTTACCGCACCATTGGCTGGAGTTTTGGCATTCATTGCCCAAACTGGATCAATCCCTCTGGGCGGCATTTTGTTATTTGTGATGGCGTTGGGTATGGGCTTACCGCTTATGTTGTTTGCGGTTGGTGCTAGGGGTTTGGTTCCTAAGGCTGGCCCATGGATGATTTTGATACAAAGAATATTCGGTGTTTTATTGTTGATTTTGGCTCTATGGGTTGTATCCCCAATTTTTATCTCGGCAAAAAGTAGTGATTCATCAAATACTCATCAGCTTAGATCTGGTTTGGTGTTCGAGCGAATTTCAACATCTGCACAATTAAGTGCTGTATTAAAAAGTGCGGCCGCAAGTGGTCAGCCTGTATTGTTGGATTTCTACGCTGATTGGTGCGTTACATGCAAAGAGATGGAGTTATTTACTTTTTCAGATCAAGAAGTAACAAATGCATTAAAGACATATCGATTGATACAAATTGATATGACTAAAAATACTGTGGATCATCAAACTATTTTGAAGCAGTATGGTTTGTTTGGGCCGCCTGCCATTCTATTTTTTGACGAGCAAGGCCAAGAAAAAAGCTCTAAGAGAGTAATCGGCTTTATGAAAGCCGATCGATTCTTGGAGCGATTGAAATAGCGCCTAGTTATTTCTGTTGCAAAAGACGCGCTGCATCCCTGGCAAAGTAGGTCAAGATACCGTCGGCCCCGGCGCGCTTAAATGCTAATAGTGATTCCATCATGACTGCATCGCCATCTATCCAACCATTGATTGTTGCTGCTTTAATCATCGCGTATTCGCCGCTGACTTGGTAGGCAAATGTTGGGTAGCCTAGTTCATCTTTAACTCTGCGAACAATGTCTAGATAAGGCAAGCCTGGTTTAACCATCACCATGTCAGCACCTTCTTCAATATCTAGAGCCACTTCACGAATGGCTTCATCAGAATTAGCTGGATCCATCTGATAAGTTTTCTTGTTGCCTTTGCCTAGGTTGCCGGCTGAACCAACTGCATCTCTGAATGGACCATAAAAAGCTGAAGCGTATTTTGCAGAGTAGGCCATGATTTGAGTGTGTATAAAACCATGTGCTTCTAGTGCATCACGAATGGCGCCGATTCTGCCATCCATCATGTCCGAAGGTGCAACCATATCAACACCAGCATTTGCATGAGTGAGTGCTTGCTTAACCAGCGCATCAACAGTGATGTCATTAATAACATACCCATCCTCATCAATAATGCCATCTTGACCATGGCTTGTATAAGGATCTAGGGCAATATCAGTCATGATGCCAAGATTGGGAAAATGCTTTTTAAGTTCTTTAACTGCGGCGGGAATTAACCCGTTTGGATTGAATGCTTCTTTGCCATCGGGTGTTTTAAGTTCGGCGCTGATGACAGGAAACAGGGCCATCACAGGGATACCCAACTTAACGCAGTCTTCAGCTATCGGCAAAAGTAAATCCAATGAAACTCGGCTCACCCCTGGCATCGATTTAACTTCTTCCTGACGATTTTTGCCCTCAAGTAAAAACACGGGGTAAATAAAGTCACTGGAAGAAAGTTGATTTTCTTGAACTAGGCGGCGTGACCAATCTGTTCTACGAAGTCTACGAGGGCGGTGAAAGAGTTGCATATAAAACCTTATGAAGATAGTTGGGGTTTTAGATTTTTAGAAATACGATTTTCATTGCTGGTGTGAGCAGATGATGCTTCAATTCCAAGCCATCCTGAAATCATGGCGTCTGCCTCAACTAAACCTATTCTTTTGGTGCTTGAGAACAGTTGGGCTGTATATGGCCCGTGTGGATTGAGCTCTTTGAGCTTATTTTGAAGCTTTTTAAGCGCCAGTCTACTTTCAGATTGATTCAGTTTGTCGCACTTAGTTAGTAGTACGTGGATGGGTCTGCCGGTCGGGCTGAACCACTCAATCATTTGTTGGTCTAGATCAGTCATGCCCCTGCGGGAGTCCATGATCAGAATCATGCCCTTCAAATTGGGTCTGGTCTGAAGGTAGGTGGACAAGAGATTGTTCCAGTGGGACTTGGTTTTAAAGTCTACCTGGGCAAAACCATAACCTGGTAAATCAACTAAATTCGCTAAATTGGTCTTATCTTTCGTTAAAATACCGAAAAAGTTGATATGTTGCGTTCTTCCTGGCGTTTTACTGGCAAAAGCCAAACGATTTTGTTGGCAAAGCACGTTAATTGCAGTTGATTTGCCCGCATTTGAGCGACCAGCAAAAGCCACCTCAGGGATCTCCCAAGTCGGCAAATCCACCAAATGGTTAATTGTTACGAGAAATTGTGCTTGATGTAAGGTAGACATAGGTGTTTAAAAGGTTAGACCTATTGTAAAATCTCTCGCTGATAATTAGTTGTTTAATTGAAAATAAAGATTAAGCAATCATTCGCATCATAAACATAGGGTTATAAGACCATGCGTCAAACAATTTCTGCCACATTTAAAACTTTAGCCATGACATTGGGTTTGGCTATGGCTGGTGTTACTTATGCTAACGAACCAGCTGCTGCACCAGCTAAACCAGTAGTAGATGCTGCTAAAGGCGAAGCTTTGTACAACTCAGGCGATTCAAAGCGCGGCATTGCTGCCTGTATGGGATGCCATGGTGCGAACGGTGTAAGTGGTGGTGGCGCGTATCCTAAATTGGCTGGTCAACACGCTGCTTACATTGTGAAGCAGTTGAAGGATTACAAAGGTGGTAAAGAGCGTCCTAATGCAGTTATGTCAGCATTTGCAGGCTTGTTAAGCGATGAAGACATGCAAAACATTGCTGCTTATCTAGAAAAACAAACACCAGGTTTAGGTACAGCGAAAAACAAGGCAAGTATTGAATTAGGTCAAAAAATCTATCGTGGCGGTATTGCATCAAAGCAAGTAGCCGCTTGTGCAGGTTGCCACGCTCCTAACGGTGTAGGTATTCCAGCACAATATCCACGTCTTTCTGGCCAATGGGCAGAGTACACAGAAGCGCAATTAGTTGCGTATCGTCAAGGCGACCGTAAGAACAGTGCGCAAATGACTGGAATTGCATCTAGAATGTCAGATGCAGAAATCAAGGCTGTAGCAGACTACATCGCTGGTCTACGTTAATAGTCTCTCTGCAGTTACTAGCTCTCAGTAAGAAGAGCCCACGAACTAAGTTTGTGGGCTTTATTTTTTTATAGATAAGGTATGGCAATTAGTTCTACAACAGCAGATGGCTCATTGAGAAAATTTAACCGCGCAAGCGTAGAGCTTTTGTCATCTATGCGCTTTGCGATAGCGTTGCTAACCATCATTTCAATTGCTAGTGTGATTGGCACGGTTATTAAGCAGGGTGAGCCCTATAACAATTACGTTAATCAATTCGGGCCATTGTGGGCTGAAATATTTAATGGCTTGAGCCTTTTTGCTGTCTATACAGCATGGTGGTTCTTATTGATTTTGGCGTTCTTGGTGGTATCAGTTTCATTTTGTGTGTTGCGTAATGCGCCTAAGATGTTGGTAGACATCAAAGCATGGAAAGATCATGTGCAAGAGGGCGGTTTGCGTGCTTTGCATCATCATTTTGAATTCCCAATCCAGTCATCTCATCAAGCCAGTGCAGAGCAGATTGCTAACCGATTGGCAAAAGATGGTTACGCAGTTAAAACACTAATTGCTGAAGATCATTCAAAAGTGGTTGCTAAAAAAGGTGCAGCAAATAAATGGGGTTACATATTTGCCCACAGTGCCATCGTTTTAATTTGTTTGGGCGGCTTATTGGATGGTGACTTGTTCACCAAGGGCCAGATTTGGTTTGGCGGTAAAAGTGTTTTGCCGCCTAGCACTCAAGGAATGTTGATTGCAGATATTCCTAGTAATCACAAGTTGAGTGCAGCTAATCCAAGTTACAGGGCAAATATTTTTGTGCCAGAGGGGCAAGTTAGTACAACGGCTCTTTTGAATGCAACAAACGGCAGCATTATTCAAGAACTTCCTTTCTCTGTTGCTTTAAAGAAATTTCATGTTGAGTATTACAGCACTGGAATGCCTAAGCTCTTTATGAGTGAAGTGGTTATTAAAGACTTGGATACTGGCAAAGAAACTGAAGCAAAAATTAAAGTGAATGAGCCTCTCATTCATCGTGGCGTCGCAATTTATCAATCTAGTTTTGAAGATGGTGGTTCAAAATTAAAGTTACGCGCGTATCCAATGCACGGGGTAGCCAACTCTATTAAATCTAGTTTCATTATTAATGGAGAAGTTGGTCAAAGTACAGTACTTAAATCAAGTGATGGCACTTCATACACATTAGAGTTCACTGGTTTTAGACCAACGAATGTTGAGAACATTTCCAATGCGTCGGGTCAGGTAGATGCTAGAGGCGTAGCTAAAAAGTCAGATGATCATGGTTTGGCAAAAACGCTGAATGATCGACTAGGTTCTGGAGCCAAAACCAGTAAGCCAACAGAATTAAGAAATGTTGGGCCATCCGTGCAATACAAGTTACGTGATGCCGCGGGACAAGCTCGTGAATACAGTAACTACATGCAGCCACTTTCAATTGATGGCATACCAATGTTCTTGTTAGGTGTGCGTGAGAGTTCAGCCCAAGAGTTTAGATACTTGCGTATACCAGCAGATAGCAATTTGTCTCTGAATGAGTGGTTAGCGCTAAGAAGTCTTTTACAAGATGCAGGTGCGCGACAAAGAGCTGTACAGCGTTTTGCTAATGCGATTGGGCAGCAACCGGGATTCTCCGGTTCGCCGCAAATGATTGCGCAGTTAAAGGAAAGTGGCAGTCGATCAATTGAGTTATTTGCTGGTGCTACTAAATTTGCTGCAGATCAAGCCAAAGAGGCTGGAATAACTCCAGGTGGTTTTGCAGCACTTGGTGGGTTTATTGATAAGGCAGTGCCTGAGGCTGAGCAACAAAAAGCTGCAGAGGTTGTATTAAAAGTCCTCAATGGGGTTATTTGGGAGTTGTGGCAAGAAGCTAGATCTCAGCTTGGTTTACCGCCTGCAAAAAATAATGACGAAAGTCAGCGTTATATCCAAGCGGCCACTTCAGCTTTGTCAGATGTTAATTTTTATCCTGCCCCACTCAGTTTTCAGCTAGATGATTTCACGGAAGTCAAAGCCAGTGTATTTCAGGTAACAAAGTCACCTGGTAAGAATATGGTTTACTTGGGTTGTTTATTTCTTGTGCTTGGCATCTTTGCCATGTTCTATCTCCCAGAGCGCAGAATTTGGGTGAGAAGCTTGGCAAATGGCAATAACCTTTTTGCCATGTCAACTTCGCGCAAAACTCTCGATTTTGAGAAAGAATTCCAAAAGTATCAGAAAGATTTTAAATAATGGAAACTAAATACGTTAGTCATGTTCAGGGTGGTTGGGCGCAATCGCTTAAGCAAAATTTCTTTGGAATTTTTAAGTCTTTAAAGATTGTTGACTACATCTTTGCGCTGGCATTGGTCGCTGGTGCTATTTTTGCGGAAATGCGCTTTTCCGAGCATATGGATGCTTATGAGCAAGCTATTTTGTTTGCCTCTGTACCAGTGTTGGCTATTTTGGGTTGGGCATGGGCGCCAATCAGAAACTTAATGGTTGTGTCCACCATATTAAGTTTTGTGGCAATTTATTTCTATCAAACACCTGAAGGTGGTTCATTAGCCAGGGCAGAGCAGGCTTTCTTTTTAAAGTACATGTTATCTAGCCAGTCCGCCATTTTGTGGATGAGCGTGTTCTTTACATTGAGCACATTGTTTTACACATTGATGTTGGCATTTCGTTCTCAGTCGATGGGGCCTGCGGCGTCTAAGCTTTGTTGGGCAGCTGTATATATTGGCTTAACAGGTATGTTGGTGCGTTGGTATGAGTCTTATTTGATGGGCGTAGATATCGGCCATATCCCGATTTCTAATTTGTATGAAGTCTTTATTTTATTTTGCTTAATTACAGCACTGTTTCACCTTTACTATGAGGCTCGTTATCAATCGTTGGTATTGGGTTCATTTGTTTTGTGGATTATTGCTGCGGCAGTGGGCTTTATTCTTTGGTACAGCGTAGCTCGTGATGCGCACCAAATTCAACCATTAGTGCCTGCTTTGCAAAGTTGGTGGATGAAGATACACGTACCAGCTAACTTTATTGGTTATGGCACATTTGCGCTTGCTGCAATGATTGGTGTTGCTTATTTGCTCAAGAGTAAAAACATTTTGGCTGATCGTTTGCCCAGTCTTGAGCTGTTAGATGACGTGATGTACAAAGCGATTGCAGTGGGCTTTGCATTTTTTACGATAGCAACAATCTTGGGCGCTTTGTGGGCAGCAGAGGCTTGGGGTGGTTATTGGAGTTGGGACCCTAAAGAAACTTGGGCATTAATTGTTTGGTTAAATTACGCTGCTTGGTTGCACATGCGATTAATGAAAGGTCTGCGCGGAGTTGTTGCCGCATGGTGGGCGGTAGTTGGTTTATTGGTAACCACTTTTGCTTTTATTGGCGTCAATATGTTCTTGTCAGGCTTGCATAGCTACGGTACTTTGTAATACAGAACAATTGGCTTGAAAAGGTTTTGCTTTATTTTTTATAGAAATTAATCTGGCAAAACCTTTTCGTTTGCGAACAAGCTCTCAATAGTTTCTCTCGCACGAATTAGGTGCACCTGAGATCCATTCACCATCACTTCGGCAGCTCTACCTCTGGTGTTGTAATTAGAGCTCATCGTAAATCCATAAGCACCAGCAGAAAGAATAGCTAGTTGGTCGCCAGGTTCTACAGCTAAAGAACGATCTCTTCCTAGCCAGTCACCAGATTCGCAAATAGGGCCAACAATGTCATATGTCACGGCAGTCGCTTTGCTATTTGATTTAACTGGAACGATTGCGTGGAATGCCTCGTACATGGCTGGACGCATTAAATCATTCATGGCGGCATCAACGATGCAAAAGTTTTTTGTTTCGCCTGGTTTTAAATATTCAATGGTAGTTAACAATAGACCAGCATTGCCAACTAAAGATCTGCCAGGCTCAAAAAGAACCTCTAAGTGACCAAAACCCTTTGACTCAATATGATTGAGCAATGTATTTGCGAACTCTGTAATGGCCGGTGGAGTTTCATTGGTATAGCTAATACCTAGGCCACCGCCAACATCTAGATGATGAATCTTTATGCCACATGCGTCTAATTGCTTAATCAGATCTAGAACGCGATCGAGCGCATCCATGTATGGGCTGATCTCAGTAATTTGTGAGCCGATATGACAATCGATGCCAACAATTTGGCAGTGAGGCATTTTGGCTGCTTCTTGATATGTTTTGATGACGTCATCATAAGCAATACCAAATTTATTACCTTTTAAACCAGTAGAGATGTAAGGGTGTGTTTTTGGGTCAACGTCTGGGTTAACGCGCAAAGAAATAGGAGCTTTAACGCCTAGGCTACCTGCCACAGAATTTAAACGAGTTAACTCTGGGATAGATTCCAAATTAAAACATTTGACCCCGGCTTTGAGTGCCGCAGTCATCTCTTCGGTACTTTTGCCAACGCCAGAAAATACGACTTTGTTGGCAGAGCCCCCGGCGGCCAATACACGAGCTAGTTCTCCTGCGCTCACAATGTCAAAGCCAGCCCCCAACTTTGCAAATAAGTTCAAGATAGCTAAATTGCTACTTGCTTTCATGGCATAGTGAACGCGAGCGCGTCGCTCGCCATTCGAGCGAACACAGGCTACTTCGTAAGAGTTAAATGCATCACTGAGTGCTTGTTTGCTGTATATGTATGTCGGAGTGCCGAATTTTTGTGCAATAGCACTCAATGGCACATTTTCAGCATGCCATTCTTGATCTTTGATGGAAAAACCGTTGAGTGATGGAATTAAGCTCATTTTGAATCCTTGGCTGGAGGCCATTGTTTTTCTGTAGGCTCAGCCTTTTCAGGGGCAACAGGTGGGGGTGGAACCTTAGGAAGAACAAGAGGTCCACGAATCCCGCAACCTAGAAGGGATATTGTTGCGCAAAGAAGGCAAGTCCTAGATACAATAAAACGCATATTCATTAGTTTAAAAGTGATCGCTGACTATAGCATGGCGGATATCAAAAATATGAACAAAACTACTCAAGTTACTGAAACTTTATCTGATAGCAGTTTTCACGCTATTGCCGAAAAAACATTGAAGGCGATTGAAATGTCGCTAGAAGAAGCTTTTCAGAAGTCAGATCTCGACCTAGACATTGCTCGCCAAGGCGGTAATGTTGTCAACATTCAATTTGAAGATAAGAGTGTTATTGTTGTTAATACGCAAGCGCCACTCCAGGAAATTTGGGTGGCAGCTAAAGAAGGTGGATTTCACTATCGCTGGGCTGGAACATTGGCTGCGCCCCTGTGGTTAGACACTAAAAGTGGTGCCGAGCTATTTTCAGAGCTGAGTAGATTGGCGAGCCAACAAGCAAAAACACCACTGCAAGTGATATATCGCCCCTAATTAGTCGAGTACTGTTGTCTTGCCAAAAAATGGCGTGAACTCAGGAATAGTCCAATCACCATCTTGTTGAATAACACCAGGGGGAACTGTTCTACCTGACTCAGGCATACCGTTTAATGCTGTTTTCATGTAACGAATCCACATTGGTAGCGCAAGTCCGCCACCTGTTTCTCGATCGCCTAAGCTCTTGGGTTTGTCAAAGCCAATCCATGCCACCGCAACAACGTTGGGGTTATAACCAGCAAACCAAGCATCCATCGATTCATTGGTGGTGCCTGTTTTACCTGCAATATCGCTTCTGCCCAAAGCAGGTCTAGAGCTTGCCGCAGTACCTGTTTTAGTGACTTCTTGTAAAAGACTATCCATCACAAAGGCAGTTCTTGAGTCCAGCACTTTCAATTTGCTATCGCCAGCAATCGACGGCGTGGCTTCGAATAAAACATTACCCTTTGCATCAATCACTTTGCTAATTAGGTAAGGCTCTACTCGATAACCACCATTAGCAAATACACCATAACCCGTGGCAAGTTGTAGTGGAGTAACAGATCCAGCACCTAGTGCCATAGTGAGATAAGCAGGATGTTTGTCTGCTTCAAAACCAAATCGCTGAATATAGTCTTGAGCATAACGAGGACCAATTTTTCTAATTACTCGAACAGAGACTAAGTTTTTAGATTTAGCTAGGGCGGTGCGCAGGCGCATTTGACCCTCGAACTTACCGTCGTAGTTCTTTGGCTCCCACATCTGACTACCAGTCTCTAAGCTGCTAATAGATAGCGGTGCATCATTAACAAGTGTATTGGGCATGATGCCTTTTTCAAGGGCTGCTGCATACACAAATGGTTTGAATGATGATCCGGGTTGACGTTGTGCTTGTGATACGTGATTAAACTTGTTGCGATTGTGATCAAAGCCACCTACCAAAGCCCTAATGCCGCCATCATGAGCATCCAAGGCTACAAAAGCTGCCTCAACTTGTGGCATTTGCGCAAGAATCCAGCGTCCATCGGAAGGAAGCACACGAATAATTGCCCCTGGCCTAATCTGTTGTTTGGGTTGAGCCTTGTCTGATAGTGCAACTGAGCCTAGTTTTAAATCTTCGCCCTTGATTGTGACGGTGTCTCCCGTAGCAATCACTGCTTGAATTTCTTTGGGTGTGGCCTGTATTACCACGCCAGCTAATAAGTCATCACTACTTGGGTGGTCACTTAGTACATCGTCAATCGCGCGTTGTCTTTCGGTATTGTCATCAGGAAGTTTGATGTAGCCCTCAGGACCACGATATTTATGACGTAACTCATAATCCATCACACCTTTACGTACTGCTGAGTAAGCAGCATCTTGCTCAGCACGACGAATCGTTGTGATCACAGTCATGCCTTGCGTATAGATGCTGTCGCCGTATTCGCTGATGAGTAGTTGGCGTACCATCTCTGCTGCATAATCAGCCTTGGTTGCAAACTCTTTGCCAACGCCACGAACATGCAATGTTTCTGCAAGGGCTAATTCGTATTGATTAGGCGTGATCATCTTTAAATCACGCATTCTTTGCAAAATGTACTCTTGACGGATTTTGGCGCGACGATAGTTAACAACTGGGTTGTATGCAGATGGAGCTTTAGGTAAGCCAGCTAGCATCGCAGCCTCAGCGATTGATATTTCTCTAACATCTTTACCAAAATATATTTGTGCAGCACTACTAAAGCCATAAGCTCTTTGACCCAAATAAATTTGGTTCATATAAAGCTCAAGGATTTGTTCTTTAGATAGATTGGCCTCAATCTTCCATGCTAGTAATACTTCATAAATTTTTCTGCTGAACGATTTTTCATTACTCAAGAAGAAATTTCTGGCAACTTGCATGGTGATAGTTGATGCACCTTGAGCTAATCTGCCACGTAAGTTGGCAAGAGTTGCTCTTAACACTCCCCAATAGTCAACGCCACCATGTTCGTAAAAGCGCTCATCCTCAATCGCCACCACCGCATTTTTTAAATACGATGGGATTTCATTGATGGCAATCACGTTACGGCGCTCTTCACCAAATTCGCCAATCAGCGCATTGTCTGCCGTATAAATTCTGAGGGGAACTTTAGGCTTGTAGTCAGTGATTGTGTCTAAATCAGGTAAGTTAGGCCTTGCCACAATCAAGGCATATGCAATTACCAAACCAATTAGTATTAGCCCTGCACTACCTAGAAAAAATCCCCAACGAATAAAGTAGGCTCGCCAATCGCGAGACTCATTTCTACGATGACGACCGCTGCCTAGGCGTGAAGGTGGGCGTACTGGCTGACGAGATTGGCTCATGTGCTGATTATAGAGATAGCTGTGGCAAGAGTGGGATTAAAAATGTGTAGGATTTATCTGTATAAAAAATCAGAAAATTCTGACAAAAAATTAGCAATTAGCTGATTTTTAAGCTTTAAACAAGTCTAGACAATAGACATATGTTTAAACGATCAATTACCGCTGATTTATATGCTCCCAAAAACATTATCGATCAGCTTGATGACGGTTCATCAGCATCAGGTTTACAAAATGATTGGCGCACACATATTTTGGGTAGCTGGCAAAAATATCAATTACCACTTGTTGCTGGAATATTTATAGCGGGTTTTTGTGCCATCTTTTTACTTGATTATTTTCGAGCTATTGAGCTAGAAGATTTGAGCTTGGCAATTCAACGTCAGCAAATACAGATTCAATCATTGCAGGTGGAAATCAATCGCCGTGCCATTAAGCAAGTCAATCATAGTGATGCGGACGTTGAATTAAATAGTGCTGAGGAGTCAGCTGTTCCAGATGTTAAGTACTGGGGCATGATGCGTGTGGGGTCGTCTACAAAAGCACTCATAGAAATAAACCATAACCAAAAGCTACTAAAAGTGGGGCAAGAAGTTGATGGTGGTTGGCGCGTTAAAAACTTTGATCAGGAGTTAATTTGGCTTGAATCTAGGCAAGGTCGTTTATTGAAAATTTCTATGGAGGTGCCGTCGTGAACAGCAAGAGGTTATTAATGCAGATGGCATTGTTCGGATTTTGTTGGTCAATCGGTGTTCAATCTAAAAACACAAATTCAGTGTTGGACGAACTACAGCCAATCACACTGAATTTTTCCTCTATTGATTTGAGGCAGTTGTTTCAAATATTGGCAGAAATGCGAGGTATCAACCTGATACTGAGTGAAAAAATCCAGGGTAAAACAAACATACATATGAACCAAGTGCCATGGCAAACAGTTTTAGATAGTGTCGTTGCTAGTAAAAATTTGGGATATAAATTAAACAATGGTGTTTTATGGGTTGCTCCTCATGAAGAGTTGAGTAACTTTGAAAAAAGAATAAAAGACCAAGTCCAACAACAAGATCAAGTCATCCAGTCAGAAATTGGTTTGCGACAAATCATGATTGAGGCAAAAATTGTTGAGGCGGAAAGGCGATTTGCTCAAAATTTAGGAGCAAAACTTGGTTATCAAGATTCATCGGGGCAAATGAAAATCGGTAGCCAATTAGCTGCCAATGGTCTCAATGGTTTTGCGGCAGGAACTGCAGCAATTAGTTTGTTGGGTAAGCAGGCATCTCAGGCTTTACATATGGAGTTGTCTGCCCTCGAATCCAGTGGCTTGGGGGATATTATTTCTAATCCCCGAGTGTTAGCGGCTGAAAATAGCCAGGCATTGATTGAGCAGGGTACCGAGTTACCTTATCAGTCTTCTGCTGGGCAGGGCGCTACAAAGGTTCAATTTAGAAAGGCTAACCTTCGTTTAGAGGTCAAACCCAGAATTCAGAAAAATCAAATGATTGTTTTAGAGGTTGATATCAACAAAGATAGTGTTGGTCTAAAAACTGAGCAGGGTTTTGCCATCGATACTAAACACGTCAAAACTCAAGTCTTGGTGGAGAGTGGCGGTACTGTGATTTTGGGTGGAATTTTTCAAGAGATGGAGCGAAAAGATGATGCAAAAGTGCCATTTTTAGGGTCTATTCCAATTTTGGGAATGTTGTTTAGGCAAGAATCTAAATTCAAGGATAAAACTGAGCTATTAATTTTTTTAACGCCAACTTTGGTTTCTGGTCAAAAGCCTCAGTAGAATCTCACTTGTGAACAATATTCCAGAAAATATCTTTCTAGTGGGCGTCATGGGGGCGGGTAAAACGACCGTGGGACGTTTATTGGCTAAAAAGCTGGGGAGACGTTTTGTTGATTCTGACCATGAGATTGAGGCTCGATGTGGCGTGCGCATCCCAACCATTTTTGAGATGGAAGGTGAAGAAGGCTTCAGAAAGCGTGAAGCTCAGGTCATAGATGATTTAACGCAAGAAAAAAATTTAGTTTTAGCCACCGGTGGTGGAGCAGTTCTATTGCCAGAAAATCGACAGCACTTGCATGAGCGTGGCTTTGTCGTCTACTTGCGAGCAACTCCTCACGAGTTATGGTTAAGAACTAGAAACGATAAAGGTAGGCCCTTATTAAATAACAATGATCCAAAGGGTACGTTAGAAAAACTTTTTGCTATACGTGATCCTTTGTATAGAGAGACTGCGCATCACGTGATTGATACAGGTAAGCCTAGTGTTACTCAGTTGGTGAATACATTAATAATGCAATTTGAGCTATCGGCATGAACACACTTCAACTAGATCTTGGTGAGCGTAGTTACCCAATACATATTGGGGCTAACTTATTAGCTCAAGCTGATTTATACAAAAAACACCTGAAGGGCTCATTAACAGCAGTGGTGACCAACGAGACTGTTGCCCCTTTGTATGCTGATAGAGTTGTAAAAACTCTTGAAAGTTTGGGTCAAAAGGTAAAACTTATTGTTTTGCCAGATGGTGAGGTATTTAAGACATGGGAAATCTTGCAAAAGATTTTTGATGGCTTGCTTGAAAGCTCTGCAGATAGAAAAGCCACTCTAGTGGCATTGGGTGGAGGTGTGATTGGCGATATGACAGGTTTTGCTGCTGCCTGTTACATGCGTGGCATTCGTTTTATCCAAGTGCCCACAACCTTGCTATCTCAAGTTGATTCATCAGTGGGTGGCAAAACTGGCATTAATCATCCCTTGGGTAAAAATATGGTTGGCGCTTTCTATCAACCCCAAGCAGTGATTGCGGATTTAGACACATTAAAAACATTGCCACCGAAAGAGTTGGCAGCAGGTTTGGCTGAGGTCATCAAGCATGGCGCTATTGCTGATGCAGAGTTTTTAAGTTGGATAGAAAACAATCAAGATGCACTGAATGCTTGTGATCCAAAAGCCATGGAGCATGCTGTAAGACGTTCTTGTGAGATTAAATCTCAAGTGGTTGCTCAAGATGAAAAAGAGGGTGGGATTCGCGCTATCTTGAACTTTGGACACACCTTTGGTCATGCCATTGAAGCTGGTATGGGATATGGTGAATGGTTACATGGTGAGGCTGTTGGGTGTGGCATGGTTTTAGCGGCAGACTTATCTGTGCGCATGGGGCTATTGTCTGAGGCTGATGCATCACGCCTTAAAAAAATAATCGCTGCATTACGTTTGCCAACGGTGCCACCAAAATTAGGCATCAATCGCTACATGGAACTCATGAGTGTTGATAAGAAAGCTGAGGGTGGTGAGGTTCGTTATATTTTGCTTGACGGATTTGGGCGGGCAAAAATCCAGGCTGTTGATGATGCCTTGGTGATACAAACACTTCAAGCAACTGGTGCGGGCTAAATTTATAACTTATGAGTTTGGCATGTTACGCAGCTAAGCCTCATGAAACTCTTGGTCGACTGCATCAAGAGCCAGTCGAACCGACTCAGTCAGGGCGTAATCCGTTTCAACGAGACCGCGACAGAATTATTCATTCGACGGCATTTCGTCGCCTCGAATATAAAACCCAAGTTTTTTTAAATCATGAAGGCGACCACTTTAGAACTCGTCTGACCCACAGTTTAGAGGTGGCTCAGATTGGTAGAGCTGTTGCAAGGCGTCTACAACTTAATGAGGATTTGGTTGAGGCAATATCTTTGGCGCATGATCTGGGCCATACACCTTTTGGGCATGCTGGTCAGGATGCTTTGAATGAGTGTATGAAAGACCATGGTGGCTTTGAACACAATCTTCAAAGTTTATGGGTGGTTGATTTTCTAGAAGAGCGTTATGCCTTGTGGAGTGGTTTAAATCTTTCATTTGAAACTCGTGAAGGTATTTTGAAACATTGTTCAAAAAACAATGCACAAAAGCTTGGTTTGTTGGGTGAGCGTTTTATACATGGTCATCAGCCAAGCCTTGAAGCTCAGTTGGCAAATTTGGCAGATGAGATTGCTTATAACAATCACGACATAGACGATGGTGTTCGCTCTGGCCTGTTGACAATTGAGCAATTGGATGAGGTTGCGCTGTGGCGTGGGCAAAAAGAAAAGGTTTTGAAAAATTTCCCAGATTTATCTGGGCGTCGTTTGGTTTGTGAGGTCGTTAGACATATCATTCACGTTCTTGTAGATGATTTAGTCAAAGAAACCCAGCGTCGTATATTGGAGATTAATCCAGGATCGATTCATGATGTCAGGGTCGCTAAACCTTTGGTTGGAAGAATTAGCAGATGGAAAGGACAAATGATTTTGTTAGAAGCTTTTAATGAGCTAATCCAAAAGAGAACCAACATTAAATTGGTTTTTGTGGGGGCTCCACCGCCTAATCAAGAAAATTTTCAAGAAGATT
>JALQYK010000039.1 GCA_023254115.1 Polynucleobacter sp. | reverse complement strand
CATATTCACCATTTCTAATGCCACGTTTATTGGCTGCCGCAGGATTGATTTCAACAAAGTTTTCTTGTTGCAATTCCGCTAACCATGGATTAGAACGTGTTTCCTCACCACCACCCTCATACTCCACCAAACGACCTGAAGTAAGGATGATTGGGAACTTCTCATACAACTTATCTTCAATGTTCTTTTGTTGAACAGACTTGTAGAGAGTTGGTAAACGCCAGAAAGCTTTCTTGTCATCATGAGTTGGGTATTTAGCAACCAAGTCAGGACGTGTACCGTATAGCGGCTCACGATGTTGCGGCACTGGATCGGGGAAGTTCCAAACTACAGCACGAGCCTTAGCGTTACCAAACGGATGACAGCCATGATTTTTCATGATCACACGAATCAAGCCGCCAGAAACATCGGTCTTCCAGTTTTTACCTTCAGCTGCCTTCTGCTCAGCTTCGGTTAACTCGCCCCACCAGCCTAACTTCTTAACTAAGACATGATCAAACTCTGGGTATCCAGTTGTGATATCAGCACCCTTAGAGTGTGAACCATTCTCAGCAAGTAGATTTTTGCCATCCTTATCCACACCAAAGTTAGCACGGAAGTTACCGCCACCATCCATCACATGCTTGCTAGTGTCATAAAGATTTGGGCTACCTGGATGCTTCATTTCAGGAGTGCCGTAGCAAGGCCATGGCAAACCAAAGTAATCACCAGTCGTATCGTATCCTGTCACAGGATCTTTACCACCCTTAGATTTCAACGTCTTCACATCAAACACATGCATCATGCGCATATGTGCTTTTAAACGCTCTGGAGAGTGACCTGAGTAACCAATTGTCCAAACTGACTTATTGATTTCACGCAAAATAGATTCAACTTCAGGCTCTTTCCAATCCTTACCAGCAAACTTGCTCTTAAGCATCTTGTAGTTCTTTGATAATTCATTACCAAAGCCTAACTTATCAGCCATTGCTTGCATGATCACGTGGTCTGGCACTGATTCCCATAGCGGATCAATCACTTTTTCACGCCACTGGATAGATCGGTTAGATGCCGTTGCTGAACCACTAGTCTCAAATTGAGTAGCTGCAGGTAACAAATAAACAGCACGATCTTTATTAACCTGAGCACCTTCAACTTGCATCGCGGCCATCGCAGCTGTAGCGCTTGGGTATGGATCAACTACAACCAATAATTCCAACTTATCCATGGCTTTTTTCATATCTAAGCCACGAGTCTGAGAGTTTGGTGCATGACCCCAGAAGAACACACCCTTGACGTTGCTATCTTGGTCAATGAGCTCATTCTTTTCTAATACTGCATCCACCCAACGCGAAACTGTTGTACCGGATTTCTCCATCATGTTTGGCGCATACTGAGCTTTAATCCACTCATAATCAACACCCCAAACACCCGCGAAGTGTTTCCATGATCCAGCCGCTAGGCCATAGTAGCCTGGCAATGAGTCTGGATTAGGCCCAACGTCTGTAGCACCTTGAACGTTGTCATGTCCACGGAAAATGTTAGTACCGCCACCACTCTTACCAACGTTACCCAAAGCTAACTGCAAGATGCATGAGGCACGCACCATCGCGTTACCAATCGTGTGCTGTGTTTGACCCATACACCAAACAATGGTGCCTGGACGATTTTCATGAAGTGTCTTGGCAACTTTGTACATCTCAGCCTCAGGCACTCCACAAGCTTCTTCCACTTTAGCTGGAGTCCACTTTTCAAGAACTTCTTTTTTGATTTCATCCATGCCGTAAACACGATCATTGATGTATTTTTTGTCTTCCCAACCATTTTTGAAAATGTGATGTAGCACACCAAACAAGAACGGAATATCAGTACCAGAACGAATGCGCACATACTGATCTGCTTTCGCAGCTGTGCGCGTGTAGCGCGGATCCACCACAATCATCTTGCAACCAGCTTCTTTGGCATGCAACATGTGCAACATTGATACTGGGTGGGCTTCGGCAGCATTTGAACCAATATAGATTGCAGCTTTTGAATTCTGCATATCGTTATAGCTGTTGGTCATCGCACCATAACCCCAAGTATTCGCAACACCAGCAACAGTTGTTGAGTGGCAAATACGTGCTTGGTGGTCTGTATTGTTAGTACCAAAGAAAGAAACAAACTTACGCAACAAATAAGCTTGTTCGTTGTTGTATTTTGATGAACCGATAAAGAATAAAGAATCAGGGCCAGATTTTTTCTTAAGACTCTTCATCTTTGCAGTGATTTCATCTAACGCCGTGTCCCAACTAATCCTTTCGTACTTGCCGTTAACAAGTTTCATTGGATACTTCAAGCGGAATTCACCGTGACCATGCTCACGAATCGCAGCACCCTTCGCGCAGTGCGCCCCAAGATTAATTGGTGAATCAAACACAGGTTCTTGACGAGTCCATACGCCATTTTCAACTACCGCATCAATGGCGCACCCAACTGAACAGTGTGTACAGACTGTACGCTTCACTTCAATCTTGCCTTTGCCATCAAGCTTAGCGCCTGGAGTCGCCTTTGCTTTTTGCACCAAAGTTAATTGTGATGCTGCTAAACCTATACCAACACCAACGCCAGAACGTTTGAGGAATGTACGGCGATCCATCATAGGTATCGCTGATTGAAGACTGCGCGCTAAGCTACCCACCATTTGTGAGGTATGACGAGAAGCAGCAATAGCTTGCTGTGATGATTTACGAATCAGACTCATGGCTAGACCCTTTAGAAATCAAAAGAAATAAAAAAACGCTCGTTAATTAGAAAAATTAAACGAGCGTAGTTTTGTAATACTTACGGATGTGATCGGAAACTTTGTAACCCTTGTTGTCTTCGATCATGCTTGATGCTTGCTCAGCAATCGCAGTCCCAAGAGGTGTTTGAGAAACTACAGCAACTGCGCCTGCAGTGACGCCCGCTGAAACAAAGAATTTTCTGCGCGACTCTTTGTGATTTTTTTCACTCATGTCTATCTCCTTTAATTCTTAACAATCTATTACTAAGTTATAAAAGTAATACTTGCATTTATGAATTAACTATAAACCTATATAAAATTCTTTGCACAAGACAAACACGAATTTTGATAAGGGGTTTCCCTAGGGTTACTCCACCATATCCATGCCATAGCTCTCTACTTCAAAGAAAGCTCTGGCTAATGCCCCTACTGCCTTGTAGTAATTAGCACTTGGATGCTGTTCTATTGCATCGCACAAATCAACTAGCCATGAGCGCATGTGCTCATCAAAGAATTTCTTTTGTTGAGTTAAATTAGCAATTGATAAGTCATCACCCGCAATCAAATAACGCATGACCTCACACAATGAAGCAATGTGATCCTCACTCTCAGTCACGTTCTCAGCAGCCTCTAATCCCAACTCTTGTAGAGCATCACGCAGCCTTACGAGGGGCTTTTCGTTTAAGAATCCAGTTTGGTAATAGGATCCATAAAGAAAAATCTCTGGTTTACCAATGCCAATGAATAGCTCTTGATATTCACTGGCCCACTCTTGTGCATTAGATGCTGATGCAACCTCTACCAGTTGATCCCAGGCTTGAGTTAAAGCAGCGTTATCGGGTGCATCAGCGCCAGAACCATATGCCGCAGAAGCAGCAATACGATGTAATAAATCATCGTCAGGCGCTTTATAAAAAAGTTGCGCTAGCAAACCATAAAGATCGGCTCTTGCTACATCCTCTTCCAAACCATCAGAACTTAGTTCGGTAACTTCTTTATCAAGATTTTTATCCATACTCTTTATCAGACCACATCGTTATCATTTGGTTTATTCATCATATCGACAACACGACAATCACTGCACATTTTTAGGCGCTCCATAGCCTCCCCTGAAAAGGCTGCATGCAGCGATAACTTCCCAAGCATTAACTCAACCATTTTTAGAGTGCCAAAAGGCTTTCCACAACTAATGCAGTGAAATGGCTTCGTCTCATTGAGAACTATTGCCTTCTTTCTTATTTCGGTGATCTGCAACCGTGGTGATAGCGTCAAAGCATTTTCGGGGCAAGTGTCAACACACAAACCACACTGCACACAATTACGCTCAATAAATGACAGTTGAGGCGCCTCCGGATTGTCACGCAATGCGCTCTCAGGGCAAGCTCCAACACAAGACATACATAAGGTGCAAGCATCTTGGTTAACCAAGACACCACCAACAGGAGAACCTGTAGGCAAAGCCAGTGGTTGTTCTGCGGTAACTTTCTTCGTTGCATGAGCCATTAAGTGCTCAAGTGCTGCTTCAAGTGTTTCTCGTTTTTCGTCAGCAAATGCAAAAGTTGCTAACGGACATATAGACTCTCTAGCTGACAAAAACCCAAGCGCAGTCTGCAAGGCAGATGCATCCTCTGCCTGCAATAAAGTAATGGCATCTTTTGCATAACCCAACCCATCTAAAATAGATTGTGCAATTTCAATTTGCTTCATTAATGCTTGTTGATATTCAGGAGCTTCCTCTCCAGTTAATAAGATTGCTACCTGAGCAAAACCATGCGCCAAACTACCCAACCATAAATCAATACCTGTAGACGCGCTGTGATGCAAACCAAATGGAATAACGTGAGAAGGCAAACCTTTGTACTGCTTAGATTTCGTTGCAGCCAAACGCCCTAAAATGTGTATTAACTCCTGACCACCAGAGTTACTGTGTAGCAATAAGGTGGGCGCCATTTTTGCGCCAGCCGCCTTATAAGCCTTCGACATCGCTTTGATCTGCTGCCCTTGGTATGGAACACTTGGGTAGTTATAACGCATTGCCCCTGAAGGACAAACTGTGGAACAGGCACCGCAACCCATACAAAGATTTGGATTAACCTTAACAATGCCCTTGCCATCTCTGAATTGAGATTCAATTGCAGCCGTTGAACAAACATCAATACACGCTGAACAACCTATTTGCCCGTTACGTCCATGCGCACAGTTTTTTTCGTTATAAGAAAAGAACTTTGGCTTTTCAAACTCACCCACCATCCCCATCAACTCAGATGCTGCGATAGCCTGATCAATTGGATCTCCTTTAGGCGCAAAATAACCTTG
The DNA here is from genome assembly GCA_023254115.1 of Polynucleobacter sp. GTDB lineage: Bacteria > Pseudomonadota > Gammaproteobacteria > Burkholderiales > Burkholderiaceae > Polynucleobacter. Next base: position 9,962 of record JALQYK010000039.1, on the reverse strand, counting down.
AGGAGGCTGACTCATTTTAAAGATAGGATCTTTTGATAAATCAAAAATTAAATCCCATGACTCAGTGCGAGTAGTGTCAACTCGATCAAAATTTATCGCACCTATTGATGAGCAAGCCTTCACGCATGCGCGATGGTCTTTACACTTTGCAAGATCAATTTGATAGCTCAAATCGATTGCACTCTCTGGGCATGCCTCTACGCAAGCGCCACAACGCGTACACAACTCCAAGTCGATAGGATTCACTTGCGACCATTCAACCTGAAATGAACCTAAATAGCCTTTTAAGCTTTTTACTGTGCCACTGTAAACCGGAAATTCTCTCTCTTGAGGCAACACACCACCTTCGGTACAGAGCACCCCAACACTTAAATTTTTTGCCAAACGTTTAGCCCACTCTATAGCAGCATCACCTGGGCCAATAATCAATACCCTACCGCCACTCTGATAACTGACTGTATTAACAGGATCAGGGTCAGGCAAAGAGGCCTTGGCTAGCAAAGCGGCTATCTTTGGCATTGCACTCTTTGCCTCTGCCGACCAGCCACCCGTTTCACGGATGTTTACAAATTTGATTGGCGCAACCAAAGGCTTTTCTTGTTCTGACGCCACCTCTTCAAATAATCGCTTTTCTTGCGTGCAAGCTAAGACAATCTCATCTGAACCTTGGCTTGCCCCAATAAATGTGCCAATTTCTTGACGACACAAAGCATTACTAAGGGATATATCCTTACTCTCCAGGCCAAGACCTTTCGCTAATTGCGAAATTTCCAATGGCATAGTCTGATTACAACTACAAACGAGCGTTTTTTTTGTCATCCTCTACCTTCAGCCATTTAAATGGCATTTATTGGCTTTTATGTTTGTTAACTTGCTTTATTAGCAGGCTTAGCTTGGTTCGTATTTGTTATTTCTTGCAAGTTGTTCAATTCTAGTGATTTTGCCGAATCAATGCTTTTAATGTCACTAGGGGTTTCATCAGGTAGCCCATTTTGTGTTTGCAGTTCCTGATTGATGGGTACTTCAGCTTCAGACAGTTGTACATGACCTTGATCATTACTCTGCACATCACGATCTAAATTTGTCTGATTATTTTTTTCTTCCTCTGGCGCCTTGAATAAACCAAGCAATTGAGATTGATTCAATTGCTTAAGCATCTCCAAAGGAATAGGGTCTGGCTTGGAGTAGTCATCAATATAAATATCCAAGCCATCCATGATGTTGTAGTGAGGGTCAGAAAAGAGCTTTTGCATGGCTGCTTGCTGAACGGCAGGATCTACACCCGGCTTGACGTAAGCTGAATAATCAGAGTCTTTGGTTAATTTGAGAACATCCTCTAAAGTTGGGAGAGTCTCGTTAGCAGTTTCATCTTCGGAAGAAATACTATTGCTATTTATTTTTGGCGACGAGGAAATTTCTGACTTCTCAGAAATTGTTGACGAACTTAAGTTAGGCTGTTTTTTTAAATCTAGAGTTTCCTCAGTTTCGATACCAGCCTTGCGTTTAGACCAACGATTCAAAAATCCTGCCATTAGCTAGCCTCATCTTTGGGGCGATGAGCGCCTTTGAAAGAAACAGGACGGGCACGTTTTTTTGGCTCAGGCTTGTAATGCTCGGCTACAAAATCAGATAACCACGCTGATGTTTCTGAATCCAAGGGCACATTTTCAACTGTTTCACCACCGTCTAATAATCGCCCAGCTTCGTAATAACTGACGCTCAAAAAATGAGGAACTGCAAGTGGATCTTGACCATTGGGATGATCCTCCATCCGCCACATCACAAACCATGCTGGCTTGGTAGAAGTTGCATTCAGGTAATACCCCTCTGCTTCATCCTTAAAAAGCTCTAGTTCAAATCCGGTATAAAGCCAACGCTCACCTGATTCATCCTGCCGCATGCAAATAGCAGGGCGATTAGCGACAGTAAAGTCAGGAGACTTGTGCGAGAACTGCCCCACATCAAAGACCACCTCATCCAAAACCCACCGATGTGATTGCCAAGGGTTATCAATCAACTCCTTACGCATCACAACGGCAAGCTGTAACTTCATATCTTAGGTGTTTTGAACCACAATACTTGGAAACTTGCTGGTCATATCTTTCGACATTTCAGCAACTTGTATGGCTATCTTGCGTGCTATTGCCTTATAGATGCTACTTATAGCACCATCAGGATCAGCAACGACTGTCGGGCGACCCGCATCCGCTTGTTCGCGAATAGATAAGTTCAATGGCAAGCTACCCAAGAATGTTGTGTCGTACTCATCACACATTTTTTGACCGCCGCCTTCGCCAAAAATATGTTCCTGATGATTACAGTTAGGACACACGTAGATGCTCATGTTTTCAACAATACCCAGAATTGGAATGCCGACCTTCTCAAACATCTTCAGACCCTTGCGAGCATCTAATAACGCGATATCTTGAGGAGTAGTAACAATAACCGCACCTGTGACTGGGACTTTTTGAGATAAGGTCAACTGAATGTCACCTGTACCCGGAGGCATATCCACAACCAAGTAGTCTAGGTCTCGCCAATTGGTTTGGCGCAATAACTGTTCTAAAGCAGAAGTCACCATGGGGCCACGCCAAACCATTGGATTATCTGGATCAATCAAAAAGCCAATAGAACTAGCTTGCAAACCATGGCCCTCCATAGGTTCAATGGTATTTTCTGCAATTGATTCAGGGCGACCAGTGATACCCAACATCATTGGCTGGCTTGGACCGTAAATATCCGCATCCAAAATACCCACAGTCGCGCCTTCGGCTGCCAAGGCCAAAGCCAAGTTCACCGCGGTTGTAGATTTACCAACACCACCCTTGCCACTGGATACAGCAATGATATTTTTAACGTTTGGCAACAACTTCACACCACGTTGCACAGCATGAGCCACGATGTTCATAGTGACATTAGCGCTGACATTCTTAACGCCTGGCAATTCTCTTAGAGCGCCAATAACCAACTTACGAATAAGGTCAATTTGGCTCTTAGCTGGGTAGGTTAAAACCACATCTAGGGTCACATCACCATCTTCAACTTTGATGTTTTTGGCAAACTTTGAACTAATTAAATCTTTGCCGGTATTAGGATCTATAACGCTTTTAAGCGCATTTTGTATATTTTCTACTGTTACAGACACACCCATCTCCTAGAGGTTTTTTTACTTTTTCAGCTCTCAACTATATCCGCAGACTAAAATCTGTGTCTATGCGTCGAATTTTAGTTACTTCTGCCCTCCCATACGCCAATGGCCAAATACACATCGGTCACTTGGTTGAATACATCCAAACCGATATTTGGGTCCGCTTTCAGCGAATGCGCGGGCACGAAGTTCACTATGTTGGAGCTGATGATACGCATGGTACCCCAATCATGCTACGCGCTGAGAAGGAAGGTCTTACTCCTAAGGAACTGATTGCCAACGTTTGGAAAGAGCATAAGAGAGATTTTGATAATTTCTTAGTATCTTTTGATAACTATTACTCAACAGATAGTGATGAGAACAAACAACTGTCTGAACAGATTTATCTCAAGCTTCGTGATGCGGGCTTAATTGAGAAGCGTGCGATTGAGCAAGCCTACGACCCAGTCAAAGAAATGTTCTTGCCTGATCGCTTTATTAAAGGTGAATGCCCTAAGTGTGGCGCGAAAGATCAGTACGGTGACTCATGCGAAAAATGCGGAGCCACTTATGCTCCCACAGACTTAAAAAATCCTTTTTCTGTTGTGAGTGGCGCCACTCCTATACGGAAAGTATCTGATCACTATTTCTTTAAATTATCAGACCCACGCTGCGAGTCTTTCTTAAGAGAGTGGACGCAAGTTAAAACACCATTGCAAGCCGAGGCTCGCAATAAGATGAAAGAATGGGTTGGGGAGCCTGGCGAGAGCAAATTGGGCGATTGGGATATCTCTCGTGATGCACCCTATTTTGGCTTTGAGATCCCAGATGCGCCGGGTAAGTATTTCTACGTATGGCTAGATGCCCCAATCGGTTACTACGCTAGCTTTTTAAATCTTTGCCAACAAAAAGGTCTGAACTTTGAAGAGTGGGTCAAACCAGATACCACGACTGAGCAGTACCACTTCATTGGTAAAGATATTTTGTACTTCCACACATTATTCTGGCCAGCCACTTTGCAATTCTCTGGCTACCGCACACCAACAAATGTGTTTGCTCACGGCTTCTTAACGGTTGACGGCGAGAAGATGAGTAAATCTCGTGGCACATTTATTACCGCCAACAGCGTGATTGAGTGTGGCTTAAATCCTGAATGGTTGCGCTATTACTTTGCTGCCAAACTAAATGCCAGCATGGAAGATCTAGATCTCAATCTACAAGACTTCACAGCTCGCGTTAATAGCGATTTATTGGGCAAATACATCAATATTGCTAGCCGTAGTGCTGGCTTCTTAGTCAAACGCTTTGCTGGCATTGTGGATGACAGCGCAATGAGCCATCCACTTCTTCAGCAATTAGCAGATGCTAAAGATGAAATTGCTGATCTATATGAGACTCGCGAGTTTGCCAAAGCATTACGCCGCGTGATGGAATTAGCTGATGCAGTCAATGGCTTTGTTGATAGTAACAAGCCTTGGGAAATCGCTAAGGATCCAAGCAAAGAACAAGAGTTACAAACTATCTGCAGCATTACTTTAGAAGCATTCAGAAGATTAAGCTTGTACTTAAAACCTGTTGTTCCTAATGTGGCTACTGGCGTTGAAAAGTTCTTCAATATTGCACCGATGACTTGGGACGACATTAATCAACCCTTGTCTTCTAAGCAGGCCATCAATCCATATCAACATCTAATGACCCGCGTTGATCCTGCCATGATTGATCAACTAATAGCAGCCAATCAACAATGATGAATTTGATGCGTTTTCGACCAAAAATCGTTGACGCCATCAAAGGCTACGATAGCCACACTTTTATCAAAGACTTAAGTAGCGGCATTACCGTTGGAGTAATTGCTTTACCTCTCGCCATTGCCTTTGCAATTGCATCAGGACTTAAACCAGAGGCTGGTTTAATTTCTGCGGTAATTGGTGGATTTTTAATTTCTGCATTTGGTGGCAGCAAAGTACAAATTGGTGGCCCTGCTGGCGCCTTCGTAGTGATTGTGTATGCCATCGTTGAGCGATATGGCGTTGCCAACTTAATACTTTCAACATTCTTAGCCGGTATGTTGTTGGTCACCATGGGTCTATTTAAAGTAGGCAACCTAATACGATTCATACCTGTAGCGATCATCATTGGTTTTACAAGTGGCATTGCGGTATTGATTGGTTTATCGCAAATCAGAGATGCCTTCGGTTTACAAATCGATAAACTGCCATCTGATTTCTTCTCGCAAATCAATGCATTTATTAGATATGCAGATACAGCCAGCTTAGCTGCCAGCCTCACATGTTTAGGCACTTTGGCATTGATTATTCTTTGGCCAAAAATTACCTCCTTATTGGGTCGCCTTTGGAAACCGATTACCTTAGTGCCAGGCATCATCATTGCTTTGATTGTCATAACAATCATCGCTGATTTTTTAGATTTACCTATCGAGACAATTGGTAGTCGTTTTGGTGAAATACCCAATAGCATTCCCTCCCCCAAAGTTCCAGCATTAGATTGGGAAACTGCTAAACAGCTATTCGCACCAACATTAACAATTGCTCTATTGGGTGCGATTGAATCTTTATTATGCGCACGTGTTGCTGATAATTTGAGTGACGACAAACACAATCCCAACCAAGAACTAATTGGTCAAGGTATTGCCAATATTGTTGTGCCATTTTTTGGTGGACTACCTGTCACAGGAACCATTGCTAGAACTGCTACAAATGCTAAGGCGGGTGCGAAGACCCCAGTCTCAGGCTTAATCCACGCCATCGTGATCCTATTAATCATGTTGATGGCTGCTCCACTAGCCAGCCACATTCCAATGGCCTGTTTAGCAGGTATCTTGATTTATATTTCTTGGAATATGTTTGATGTTGCCGAGTTCAAACGTTTGAAGCAGTTCAACATCACTTATAAATTCATTTTGTTAGGCACTTTTTTCCTAACGATTATTTTTGATTTAACAGTAGCCGTTCAAGTAGGTCTGGTTTTGGCCTGCATCTTTTTTATCTACAGAATCTCATCACTAACTCAAATCGAAGAACTTGAGTTGCCTGAAGATTTTCATAGTGATGATGATTTAGAGTTGCCAGATGAATTTGATTTAAGAGATAGTGTCAAAGCCTATGGAATATATGGCTCGCTATTTTTTGGAGCGATCGATAAAGTTGAAGACTTGATTGATACGTCAAATCCTAATCAAAAAGTACCTAAAGTGATGATTTTGGAAATGCATCAACTCATCAATATCGATACAAGCGGTATCGATGCACTGAAAGCCCTCAATAAATCTCTTAAAAGGCTAAATAGCACGCTAATTGTCTGCGCCGCCAATGCTCAACCAGCATCACTCATGGCACGCAGTGGCTTCATCGATGAAATTGGGGAAGAGAACTGCCTAAATGACCTCCCTGGCGCCTTTTTACAAGCCAAAAAAGTGGCGGCAGACGCTTGTAAGCTAAATGTAGGAAGCTAGGCTGCTTAAATCGCTACAATTGACACACTATGGCTCATTACAAATCAAATATCACCCTCTTTTTGGAAGAGTTGAAGGCTCAAAAGCCTCAGCTAGAACAGGCTCAGCAGGAAGGTCGCGCCCTTTTATGGGACAAAGCCCCAACCACCCCTGACGAACAAAAACGCAACCAAATGGCTCGCGTTAAGCAAAAAGCTTACGTTTATCAATGAGTGATTTGCTAACCGCTGTTCCGGAAGTCACGGATGGCATGTCTGAGTCGTTTGCCAGGTTATATGGCGAGCCGTTGTTTCAGCTCCCCACAGATCTGTACATTCCACCAGATGCCCTAGAGGTTTTTTTAGAGGCTTTTGAAGGCCCTCTAGACCTATTGCTATACCTGATCCGTAAACAAAACTTCAACGTTTTAGATATTCCAATGGCGGAAGTAACCAAGCAGTACCTTGGTTATATTGAGCAAATTCGTCAAACTAACTTAGAACTTGCTGCTGAATACTTGCTCATGGCTGCCATGCTGATTGAAATCAAATCACGCATGCTCTTGCCAATGAAAAAAGCTGACAGCGACGAGGAAGTCGAAGATCCACGTGCTGAGTTAGTTCGTCGCTTGTTAGAGTACGAGCGCATGAAACTTGCCGCCCAAGAACTCGACAAAATGCCTGTATTGGGTCGCGATTTTTATAAAGCCAGTGGTCATGTCGACACGACTGTTGCAGTAACTTGGCCTGACATTAATCCAATGGACATCCAAGCTGCTTGGAAAGATGTTCTCTATCGCGCCAAGTTAAATCAGCATCACACGATCACTCGTGAGCAGTTATCTGTGCGCGACTTCATGACGCGCATCCTGCGTCGCTTGCAAGGTGAACGTTTTATTGAATTTACAGATTTATTTGAAGAAGCTATTGCCACAGGCAAAGGCGCGCCGATGGTGGTGGTGAACTTTATCGCGATGCTTGAACTCTCTAGAGAGTCTCTGATTGAAATCACTCAAGCAGAGCCCTACGCACCAATTTATGTGCGTCTTGCCTACTCTCCAAACTAATTTAGCCCATTCAGCTTAGAAAAAGAATAATCAATGAAGATTATTAGCAACATTCAAGACTTGCGTGATCAATTGCGTGGCCAAAACCGTGCAGTATTTGTCCCTACAATGGGTAATTTGCATGAAGGCCACCTATCTTTAATGCGCTTGGCACGCCAACATGGCGACCCTGTGATTGCCAGCATTTTTGTAAATCGTTTGCAATTTGGCCCTAATGAGGATTTTGATAAATACCCTCGCACTTTTGAAGCGGACATTGAGAAACTAGAAAAAGAAGGGGTGTATGTTTTATTTGCCCCTACAGAAAAAGATTTATACCCAGAGCCTCAAGAGTACCGTGTAGAACCACCACAAAACTTAGGCAAGATCCTCGAAGGTGAATTCCGCCCAGGATTTTTCCAAGGCGTTTGTACTGTTGTTTTAAAACTGTTTTCTTGTGTTCAACCAAAGGTAGCAGTGTTTGGCAAAAAAGATTACCAACAATTGATGGTGATTCGTCAGATGTGTCGCCAATTAGCATTGCCGGTAGATATTGTTCCTGCAGAGACCGTGCGTGCTGACGATGGTCTAGCACTCTCATCCAGAAATGGTTACTTGTCAGTAGAAGAACGAGCTGAAGCTGTTCAACTGATACAAACACTGAAAGAAGTTCAAGATAAGGTGTTACAAGGCAAACTGACTGCGGCAGATATTTTTAAGATTGAGCAAGAAGCCTGCGCAAAGTTGAGCTCTAGAGGTTGGCTACCTGATTACATTTCTGTGCGTAAACGCAAAGATCTATTAAGCGCTAATGATGTAGAGCTTTCAGCGAATGAGCAATTGGTTGTTTTAGCAGCTGCCAAATTAGGCAAAACTCGCTTAATTGATAACTTAGAGATTTAAACCTCATGGGCTTTCAACGCTACTTAACAGCATTGAACGCTAAATCATTAGTACTCGGACTATTCGCTTGCTTTGGCATTATTGCTAGCTCAATCAGCTTCGCGCAAAACAAGCAAGCACTCCATCCTCAACGCATCATTACCGTAGCTCCACATTTAAGCGAAGTGGTTGAGGCTGCTGGAGGAGCTAATCGCCTCATCAGTGTGAGCGCGTATAGCAACTTTCCAGAATCAGTCAAAAAATTACCGGTTACCAGTGATGCAAGATCTATTGATTTAGAGAAGATGAAATCACTTCGCCCAGACCTCATCATTTACTGGCGCGGCGGCACACCAGAGAGTCAAATCGAATCAATCAAAAAAACTTTTACATCGATTCAGGTGGTGTCTGTTGAACCCAAAAAACTAACAGATATTGCTAACGATATTGAAACAATTGGCAAACTACTGGGTACCGAGACAATTGCCAAGAAGAATACTGACGCGTTCAGGGCTCAAATTATTGAACTAAAGCATCAATACCAAAACAAGAACAAAAGAAAAGTAAGGATTTTTTATCAAGTCTGGGCGCAGCCACTGATGACACTTAATCAAGATCACTTGATTGCCGACATTATTAATATTTGTGGTGGCGAACAATTATTTGCCAAAGAAAAACTTTTAGTCCCCACTGTTAGTCGCGAGGCCGTCGTAAAAGCAAATCCAGAAATTATTTTTACCGCAGTTGATACGCAGCAAATGAAAACTGACTGGTCGATGTGGTCCTCTATACCTCAATTAGCTGCGACACAAAGAAAAGCCTTCATCGATATTGATGGCGATATGATTAGTCGACCATCAACTCGCATCATGCAAGGCGCCAAAAAGATTTGCTCAGAAATCGATAAGATTCGCTAGAGCTAGCGCTGTAAATTATTTAAGCAGGTATGTAGATTGTTTGACCTGAGGCTGTTGCGGCTACTGTAATTGGGTGACCTAGAGACTTTTGCAGATTAACAGGATTAACCACATCTGCGACAGAGCCGACCAAGTAAGAACCATCCTCAATGAGGAGTAACGCGTGAGTAAAGCCACGACCAATTAGAGAAATCTCATGCAAGCTAGCAATAACTGTTTGCTGGCAACTCTGACTTCTCTCTACAAGAGTATTTAGTAAAGAAACTTGATGCCCCACATCGAGATGAGAGGTGGGCTCATCCAAGATTAAAGCCTGAGTATTTTGCGCAAAGCACGCCGCTAGCGCGACTCGCTGGCGCTCACCGCCCGATAAGGTTTGCCACTGAGCATTTGCAAGATGAGCCACATCACAAGTTTTTAGTGCTTCTATTGCCAACTGATGACTAGTCGACTCCGTTTCGTGCCAAGGCCATTGTGCTGCCAGCACAATATCAATCGCTCTCAAGCCAACTCCAGCTATTGGCGATTGCTCTGCATAGG
>JALQYK010000088.1 GCA_023254115.1 Polynucleobacter sp. | reverse complement strand
TGATTGCTTTCAACAAACCAATCTTCATTCCTAACGATTCAGCATCCTCTTCCGAATCAGGAGAAAATTTCACGAATTCTCGTTCTTGTATTAATGAACTAACCGTCTCACTATCAATCCCAATGATTACAACCTGATAGTCAGTCAAAAGCCCTCTCTTGATAGCCTCACCAAAGTTAAGCGTATAGAGGGCTGTACCAAATACAGTCGGATCATCCATACCAAAAATTTCGATCCCACGCTCCTCGGCTGATTTCTTTAGCTGAGTGGAATAAGTTCTGGGAGTAGCTGTGGTGAATAACCGCTTCTTAGCTCGGATCTTCGACTCACTTAAAACCAATGAAAAGTTTCCGTCAACCTTACCAGCACATCTATGAGCCTCATCAGCCACTACTAAATCAATACTAGGAACCTCATTTTCTAGCTGAGCATCAACAATTAGTTGTGAAGATTGGTAGGTTGAAAAAATGACTTTTGGTTTTTCGCTTTTTAGAAATTTAGCTATCTCAAGGTGGTCTGAAGTAACGGGAAAAGCCAAATCAGCTATCGATGTAACGATCTCATCAGATTCCTTCTTACCTACAGATTCGTCAGAGCAAACACATAAAGCCTCAAATTCGTCTCTCGAAGCAAATATCCACTCATGTAGGGTCTGAGATAAGAGACTAAGTGAAGGTAGTAAGACGAGTGTTGACTTGGGTTTGAGCTTTTCCTTTACCCAAAGGGTTGTGTAGGTCTTTCCCGTTCCACAAGCCATGATCAACTGACCACGGTCTTGGCTAGCCATTCCCTTCTCTACGGCTTCAATCGCTTCTATTTGATGTGGTTTTGGTAAAGGCTTTGGTCTTGGCTTGGCTTTACTCAACTCAGCCAATGATTGTGGGTACTCAAGGCTCGAATCTTCAAAGTGTGACAACAAATATCTGACGACTTGCTTTTCTTGTGCTTCACACACCTGACGAGCATTTGCTCCCAACCGATCTGTAGTGGCTATTAGAAGACGCTTATGAATCTCTTTTCTATTGGATTCACTTAGAAATTTATCAACATCATGTTTTGTTATCTGATATTCAGACGAATAGCACTTGGCTTGTACAGCCCATGTTTCACCATTTTTGTGAGTGAATACCAAGTCAATTCCACAGTCTGGTCCCCATCTGTTTGGATATTCATCCCAGAGCCACACACTATCAACTTGAGACGACCACTCAGGATCATTCTTTAGATACCACTTAACAAATGATTCGAATTGCTTTCCTTTCCGAGAAGGATCACTATCAAATGTCGAAATGAATTGGTTGAAATTCGTCATAAAGATAACTATAGCCCTAAGGGAACATTCCTAAGGATGTATTTTTTATTGACTCAGTAGCTTTCTTTTTGAGTCTCCCAACAATAGCCGTTAGAACTCTTCTTTTGTCCTCAGCCTCTTTTGGTGAGTCAGTGGCTTTTATTCGGTACTCATCATCTACGATTCCCAAGTCCATAGCCACTTTCCACTGTGGCTTCTTCACACCTTGAGCCTTCATTTCCATCAAAGAGTCATAAACTTTCAAAGCCCTCTCCAAGCCACCCATATTCGGCTGACCTCTGAACTGATACTTTGCTTTACTTGCTTTAGCTTGTTGAACTCCACGCTTTCCCTTGTGGAACTTGATCAATAAATCGTTCAATCTTTTCTTTAGATGTCTCTTAGGTAGAGATAGTGGGAATGAGACTGTAAGCAAATCATCATCCCCAACGAGATCTCCCTTCTGAAGAACTCTTACTGTTGATTCTTCAACGGGGTTTGAAAATAGGCTAGCCCCTCTATCCCCTTCTGTCCACCACTTTTGGAAGTCATCACTTCTTACATCTCCGAAATCTTGGTAAAGCTTAGAAAGCCTTCCCTGTCCACCTGACTCACAACACTTAAGGTATTGATCACACCTTCTGAGGTAAGACCACCACCAGTAATAGACAGTTCTTTTCCATTGATCTGGGTGTCGTTTCTTACTTCCACGACCAAAGGTTGGATGTTGGTATGGAAAGTGTCTACTTGTGGATTTTTGAGTCGTCATGTCCAAACAAATATAACATTTTCATAACACTTTGAATAGCTCATTTATTCACATACTACGAATTAAATCGATATTCAGAGATACTGTAATCAAGGCTGAAACGAACCATTTACAAGGGATTAGCCTGATTTATTCAACAAAGGAAATATTATGGAAACGAAAAATTATCAATGTACTAAATGGGAACTCTCACCCATTCAAACTTCTATGACAAAAGACAAGGTAGATTTCTTCATTCAAAGATCAAAAGCCTTTGAAGACTTCTTAGACGGTCTGAAATTGTCCTATTCAGAAATTGATTTGATCACTCATGAACATGGGGTCTTCATTCATGTTGAATTCGGAATTGATGAATACTCAAAGTACCGAACCGACTTAGAAGTTATCTCAGCCTATCTGAAGAAACATTTACCCATGAGAAGTTATGAATATGTTCTGGAACCAAGGTATTCAGACAGTACAGAACATTACCGTTTGGCTTTTGAACTTGATCTAGATGATTTTGAAGGGAGCTATCCCTCTCATGACTACTTTTACATGAGCGTTTTTAGCTGAAATCATTTTTTTATAAATAGTTTTACGGTCGTTTTTCCAGAGCGAATCTCAAGCTAACAGTTGGGCTTGTTCTCCTAGCCTGAGATTCACTTTACAACTTGAACTCTGACTACTCCTTATCACAGGGGTATGACCTTCCTTTGTCTAAATTTATGTAACTACTACAGGAAACCATGATTACTGAACATATTGAACCGTGGAAACAGATCTATCCAACCAAATCTGAACTATCTGATGCTTGGTCTCTTTGGTTTGAATCCAAATATGCTGAATGGGATCTCTTTACTTTAACTGTTGTCTTTAAGTCTGGTGGAATGAAGCCTAGACCTGATAGATGGGAATCCGAATACAAAAGAAGAGTTCTTCAAAAGTTTAGGAAGTCACTTGAACCTAAAGCAACTAATCAAGAGCTTGCTTTACCGTTTGAAGAGTTTTTCTATTACGAAAAAGATGATTCTTCATTTTTCAGAACATCCAAATCACACAAGCCCCATCACATTCACGCTCTTCTTCCAATTCGTAAAACTCAAACCTATCGTGTTTGGTCAACTGATAGTGAAGATTTACAAGATCGACTTAAAAGAGACATTCTCTCCATAGATACGGTTCAATCTATTCTTGTTGAAAGGATAGCTAACCAAGCTACCGTCAATTGGGTCAAATATGTTCTAAAGGGGAAGTCAGTCTAGCTTGTAGATTTTCCCTTTGGAGCTAAGGATGTAATCTGAACTGAAGCCCGACCAGTTCCACACAACATCGAAATCCATATCCATGTACTTTGGTCTGATTAGAGAGCAAATCATCCCGTTATACATACCCATCCTATTGACTTCGAAGATGAGTTCATTTTCTTTGTAAGTCTCTACAAATTCCAAGTATGAATTTCCATTCTTAAAGCCTTTTTCAGCTACGAGATAAAAGGTCTCTTCACCAGCCATCTTCGTAGTTGACCCTTGAACGGGTAGATACCTAATCTCATATTTTGTCTTGTAGCTCACTCTAAGGTCTAGAGAAGCTCCGTTAAGGAACAAGTCAAAGGATGGCTTCCCCTTCCACTGATAGAACCCGTAGAGAGCGTTCTCGTTGTTACTAGCCTTACTTATCTCTTCATACAGATCACTTTTTCTTCCAGACTTTCTGAGCGACTTAACTTCAGCCTTTGTAACAGGCTGAAAGTTCAGTCCAAACATTTTTCCCTGAGCATGTAACTGGTTTTTCATTGATTCTCCTCTTCACTATTTATTCGATGGGAATACAAAAGTTAAAAAAGACCTAAATAAAAAATCCACTAAAAAAGGAGGTTTGTGTTTATGTCTTCATCTGTGAGAAATCAGATTCTTGGTGTACGAGCGACCCAGAACTTTGTGAGCAAATTCGATGAGTTGTGTGACCGTCTCGGCTACAACCGATCAGAGGTTGTTAGGTACTGTCTAAAGCGATTTCTAAATGAACATTGGAATAATTCTGAAAATTTCCAACGAGCTCGAAAGGAGCTTTTCTAATGATGGGTTTTCTAGAGTGGGTCGAATATGACCGAAAAAAGAAGGAAAGAGAAAAGAAAGATGTCCGATCAAATAGCCAATCAAATCAAGAAATCGGGGTTCTCAATCACCAAGGACAAGTTACTCGAAATGATTCGAAAGTCTTCTCAACAGTCGTTCACGATTTCACAAAATCTGACTGGAAAGACTACCGTGGTAGTGATTAATAGCTAAGCCTCGATTCTTACGATCTTCAAATCAACGATCTTGGAGGGGGAGCGAGTCTGTAGTCTCGAGTCCCTCTTTTTTCTTTTCTTATAGATCGAGAAGACGCTCTCTGGACCAAGCTCAAAGCCTCGAGGGCTCTTGTAGCCGTTTTTTATCAGCTCTTCAGCTACACCCTTAAAAGTTAGCCCGAATTCGTCTCTAAGCTGAATTACAAGGTCAGAAAGGGTCTTTTGGTAGTCCGAATATGACCCAATCATTAACCCCTTGGTACTTACCAAAATCGTGAAACGGACGACAAATCCCGTTTCATAGTAACCCCCTAACGGAATTACTCCACCGTCACCGATTTAGCCAGATTTCTTGGTTTATCAACATCAGTACCTCTAGCGCAAGCCGTATGATAGGCAAGTAATTGCAGAGGAATAACGTGCAATATTGGGGATAAATCGCCGTAGTGCTCAGGCATACGAATCACATGGATACCATCTTCAGCAACAATGTGGGTATCTGAGTCAGCAAAGACGTATAAACGCCCGCCTCGCGCTTTAACTTCTTGCATATTAGATTTAAGCTTTTCCAATAATGCATCGTTGGGCGCCACAGTTACCACAGGCATTTGTTCAGTGACCAAAGCCAATGGGCCATGCTTTAACTCACCAGCAGGATATGCCTCAGCATGAATATAAGAAATTTCTTTTAATTTAAGTGCGCCTTCTAAAGCTATTGGATAGTGCAACCCACGCCCTAAAAATAAAGCGTTTTCACACTTAGCAAATGCCTCACTCCAAGCAATGATCTGTGGCTCTAAAGCCAATGCAGCATTAATTGCAGAAGGTAAATGACGCAAACGACTAAACGCGTCATGTTCTTGATTATTAGTTAGTTGCTTTTTATTTTTCGCCAAAGTAAGTGCTAGCAAATACAAACCAACTAATTGGGTAGTAAATGCTTTAGTTGATGCAACACCAATTTCAGTACCGGCGTGCGTTAGAAAACGATATTTTGTTTCTCGCACCATCGCACTAGTTGCAACATTGCAAATAGCTAAAGTTTCTGTATGCCCCAAAGATTGCGCATGTCGCAAAGCCGCCAGTGTGTCAGCTGTCTCACCTGACTGTGAAACGACAACCACTAAAGCATTGGGATTGGGTACTGTTTTTCTGTATCGGTATTCACTGGCAATTTCAACCTGAGTAGAAATCCCAGCTAAATCTTCTAACCAGTACTTAGCAGTACTAGCTGCATAGTAACTGGTGCCACACGCCAAAATTAGTATGCTATTAATTTTTTCAAAATCTTCTGGCTTAGCATCAAACAATAACGGATCAGCACTTTGCGCATGCCCCAAAGTATCTGCAATAGCTCTTGGCTGCTCAAATATTTCTTTTTGCATGTAATGCTGATACGGTCCTAAATCTACTGCAGCAGTTTGAGCGGGCACCGGCTTTTGCACTCTTGTTTGAGGATTTCCAGCAAAATTAGTAATGCTAATACCATCAGTTGTTAGAACGGCAATGTCGCCTTCTTCCAAATAAGCCATAGCAGTAGCATGCTCTGCAACAGCCAATGCATCAGATGCCAAGAAGTTTTCTTCATTGCCATAAGCCACTACCAATGGTGAGCCAGCTCTAGCGCCGACCAGAACATCAGGGGCGTCTTGTGCAATCACGCCAATTGCATAAGCTCCATGCAAACGTGGAATCACTGCTCGAACAGCAGCAGCCAAATCGCGAACATCCATCTTTGTATATTCTTGATGAATTAAGTGCGCGATGACTTCTGTATCCGTTTGAGAAACAAATACATATCCAGCTGCCTGAAGCTCTTGGCGAAGCTGTTCATAGTTCTCAATAATGCCGTTGTGAACCAAACCGATTAAGTTATTAGAAAAATGTGGGTGAGCATTAACTGTGTCTGGTTTGCCATGGGTCGCCCATCTAGTGTGGGCAATGCCTACATTGCCAGACATTTTTTCACCCTGCTCACCTAAATCAGCAACGCGCTCTGTAGTTCTGGCTCGAACTAATTCATTATTAGAAATTAATGCAAAGCCGCAAGAGTCATAGCCACGATACTCCAAACGACGTAGGCCTTCGACAAGAACTCCGACAATATTTCTTTTAGCTATAGCGCCTACAATGCCGCACATGACTACTTCCTATCAATTAATCGTTCTATTTACTTTTCTTAACGGGTCTTTGCCATTTAAGTGAGACTTGCTTAGCCCTTGTAACAGTTAGCTGATCTGGCGGGGCATCTTTTGTTAATGTCGTACCGGCACCCAGAGTAGCGCCTTTACCAACAGTAACTGGAGCTACCAATTGAGTATCTGAGCCAATAAAAGCTTCGTCTTCAATAATAGTTCTATGCTTGTTAACACCATCGTAGTTACAAGTAATAGTCCCCGCTCCGACGTTAACTTTTTTACCAATCGTTGCATCACCGATGTAAGCCAAATGATTTGCTTTACTTTGTGAGGCTATTTGACTGTTTTTAACTTCCACAAAATTACCAATGTGCACTTCATCGGATAATTCTGTACCGGGACGCAATCTTGCATAAGGTCCAATAATGCTATTTGCACCTACTTTGGCTTGGTCAATATGTGTATATGCATTAATTACCGCACCTTGCTCTATGTGAGCATCACGAATGACACAATAAGGTCCAACTGATACACCATCAGCTAAAGTAACTTTTCCCTCAAAAATACAGCCAACGTCAATTTTGACATCTTGACCACAAGTCAATTCGCCACGAATATCAATTCTGGCAGGATCTAATAAGGTGACCCCTAAATCTAACAATCGATTAGCAAGCTCTAGTTGCCATGTGCGCTCCAGTTCTGCCAACTGAGCACGACTATTTACACCAACAGTTTCCCAGCTAAATTCTGGCGCAGTAGAGCAAACAGGCACGCCCTCCCTCACCGCCATCTCAATAATGTCGGTCAAGTAATACTCGCCTTGTGCATTATTAGGAGTGAGCGCACCTAACCAACGTTTTAGGTGTGTGGTTGGAACAGCCATTAGGCCCGTGTTTATTTCTTTAATAAGCTTTACTTCAGGACTAGCATCTTTTTCTTCAACAATCGATTGAATACCACCATCCTGATTTCTAACAATTCGACCATACCCCGTAGGGTCAGCCATCTCTTGGGTTAGCAATGCTAAAGTGCCTGTTGATGCCAACTTTGATAAGTTTTCAAGCGTTTTCGTTTGAATTAGTGGCACATCACCATAAAGTATTAATGTGTCTTTGGCATCATCTAAGAAATCAGCCGCCTGCAAAACAGCATGGCCCGTACCTTTTTGCTCAAGTTGATACGCAGTTTTAGTAGCCACCCCTGATTTTTCAAGGTAGTCTTTAACCAAATTTCCACCATGCCCCAAAACAACAACTGTCTGATGTTCACCTGCCATAGCTTGTGCACTTGCAATAGCGTGTGCAAGCATCGGTCGGCCCGCAATTGGATGGAGCACTTTTGGCAAAGACGAGCGCATGCGCTTTCCTTGTCCAGCGGCTAATATGACGATATTCATTATTAATAATTATATGAGTTTATTTAAAGCACACCAAACTCTAAAATGGCTGACCCTTGGGACGATTACCAGCCTACTACTTGCCTGTAGCGCGGTTCGATTCGCCTATAACCAAGGCGACACGCTATCGCGTTGGTGGATTGATGATCATATTGGCCTGACACAAGATCAAGATAGCCTTATCAGGGAGGCTCTTGATCGTCATTTCTGGTGGCACAGAACAGCACAACTACAAAACCTTGCTGTAACACTTGAAGAAATTGAGCACAAACTCAACAAAAACATCTCAAAGAAAGATGCCGCCAACTTTTATGGAAATATTAAAAATCAAAGCTATACGATTGCTTATAAAGTAACGCCAGACATAGCTAGACTTTTCATGAGCCTTGAAGCTTCACAAATTGAGAATGTTCAAAAACGAATGTCTCAAAATAATGAGAAATTTATTAAAGAGTGGCTACCCAAGGACAAAGCTGATCAAATCAAAGTGCGAATAGAAAAAACTATTCAAAGAGCTGAGTGGCTATTTGGAAAACTCAAAAAAGACCAAGAAGAAAAAATTAAGTCACATATCATTGCCAACCCAATTGATATGAATTTAATTTATCAAGATAGATTGCGTCGTCAACAAGATCTAATTCGAGTGATGAGCGAAATCAACAAAAAGAAGCTTAATCAAAAAGAATCAGAAGCTTTAATTACCGATTACATCAAACATTTTGAGTACGGCAGGTCTAAAGAACAGCAAGAGGCAACAAAGAATCGTGAAGAAATCGCGACTGGACTTGCAGTATTCGTTGTCGAAATTACAACTGATGATCAAAAAAAATACGCCTCTGAAAGAATAGTCACTTGGGTAGATGACATTAACTCTTTAATCAAAGAGTCATCTGTACTGGCTGCCAAGAGATCTGCTCTTCCAAATCGGTAGAGCCACTCGTATCAGTTAAATTTTTAAAGTCAAATTGCTGACCATCCATAAGGTGTGATGGCACAACATTTTGCAAGGAACTAAATAAGCTCTCAACGCGCCCCGGGTATTTCTTTTCCCACTCACGCAACATAGCCTTCATAGCATTACGCTGTAAATTCTCTTGGCTTCCACACAAATTGCAAGGAATAATTGGGAAAGCCATTTGCTCAGCATATCGCTCTAAATATTTCTCCGGCACATAGGCTAAGGGTCTAATAACTATATGCTTACCATCATCTGACCTTAGCTTTGGCGGCATTCCTTTGAGCTTCCCACCATGAAACATGTTCATTAGAAGCGTTTCTAAAATATCATCGCGATGGTGTCCCAGAGCAATCTTTGTTGCGCCTAACTCTGTGGCAACGCGGTACAAAATTCCACGTCGCAAACGAGAACATAAGCCACAAGTTGTTTTACCCTCAGGAACAACTCTTTTCACAATGCCATACGTATCTTGCTCTTCTATATGAAATGGAATCCCCAGTTTCTTTAAATAATTAGGGAGAATGTCTTCTGGAAAGCCAGGTTGCTTTTGATCTAAATTGACGGCCACCAAATCAAAGTTAATCGGGGCACGCTCTCTCAACTTCATCAATATATCCAACATGGCGTAGCTATCTTTACCGCCTGATAGGCAAACCATAACCTTATCGCCATCCTCGATCATGTTGTAATCAACAATAGCCTGCCCAGTTAGACGGCACAATTTTTTGTCTAACTTATTTTCTTCGTAAGCTACTTTGCGAGGATCTTTCATTCTTTAATCAAAAATATTTCAACGCCTACCGCGTCACAATCTGGGTATACATCTGGCTTAGCTGTTGATACTCTAACAGCCCTAACTCTTGGGTGCTTCAACATTATTTTTGCAACATCATCGCACAAGGTTTCTTGTAAGTGTATGTGTCCTTTTGATACGCGCTCCACTATGCTCTGGCGCATAAAATCATAATCAACAACTTCTTCCAAGCTGTCATGAGTAGGCGTGTTTTCTATCAATGGCACAAACAGGTCAACATTAATTAATACGCGCTGCTCACCACGCTTTTCAAAGTCATGAACGCCAATATTGATATAAATTTCGTAGTTACTTAAAAATAATCTACGACAGTCCATTAATCTTGGATGAGATAGCAAAGCCTGCATTTTTTACTCCGTCAAAAACATCACGTCTCGATCAGTCGACAATAAATGTTGGCCGCCGTCTACGTACAAAGTTGTGCCAGTTACGGCATTTGAATTAGCCAAGTAAATCACCGCTCCCGCAATATCATCGGGAGTTGATGACTTGCCCAATGGCGTCATACTGTGAGCCTTCGCGAAACCATCATCAGACTGATCACCAGAAACCATCGTGATTCCTGGAGCAACACCCACCACCCTCAAGTTTGGCGCAAATGATTGTGCCAATAAAGTGGTTGCTGAGTGTAATGCAGCTTTTGAAAGCGTGTAGGACAAAAAATCTGGATTCAAGTTAGCAAGCTTTTGATCTAATAAATTAATTACAACGCCACTAGGGCCAACAGCATCTTGAACCCTATTTTTTGCATGCAAGCGATATAGGTCTCTAGACAAAATTAGTGGCGCAGCTACGTTTGTCAGCATATGTCGATCTAAGGCAGCATAACTAAAACTAGAGGCAACGTCATATTGAAACAATGAGGCATTGTTAACCAAGCAAGTCGGTAAACCTAGCGCCTCTACACATCTGCCTATTAATTGATTAGCCTCATCCTCTTTTGATAAATCTGCCTGCAAGGCCACGCCACGCTGGCCAGTTGCAAGAATATCTTTAACTGTTTGCTCTGCCGCATCCTTAGAGTTTCCATAATGGATTGCCACATCCCAACCATCTTTAGCCAAGCCAATAGCTATCGCCCGCCCAACTCGTTTTGCGGCACCGGTTACCAAGGCAATTTTCTGATTTTTCATAATTTTTGCAGCTTTATCTATAAGAGTTGTAGACTCGCGAGGTATGGATATTACCCCTAGTACAGCAGAAACGTTACATAGCCAACTTTTGGCTCAAAAAATTCAGCAAGAAATTATTGCCAATAATGGAGCAATTTCTTTTTCTAAGTATATGGAAATGGCGCTCTACACGCCAGGATTGGGCTATTACGCCGCAGGCAGAACCAAGCTTGGCCAACACGGCGACTTCACCACAGCCCCTGAAATCAGCCCACTTTTTGGGGCAACAATCACGCAAACACTATTACCAGTCATTGAGAAACTCAAGGTTGAAAATCAACCAGTAAATATTCTGGAATTTGGTGCGGGCTCAGGAGCCTTAGCTCAATCGATATTAGATGCCCTTATAAATGAAGGTATCGTAATCGACAGTTACAACATTCTTGATTTATCAGCTGATCTAATTGAGCGCCAACAGGATAGGTTAAAAGGCCGCCCCGAAAATATTTGTTGGCTTAACCAACTACCGGAAAGATTTACAGGAATTATTCTGGCCAATGAAGTTTTAGATGCCATGCCGGTTGAATTAGTCACATTTATTGATGATCAATGGCATTACAAGGATGTTTGCATTAATCAAAGCTCTCATGACTCTATTACATTTGCTTTTTGCCCTGGAGCTAAAGTTCCAAATGAGCTAATCCCAAAATATCTGCAAGCATCTAGCTTATTAAATGGCTATACCACTGAAATACATCCTCAAAGTCAGGCATGGGTTAAGACTTTGGGGCAATGCCTTGATCAAGGAATTTTCTTGACGTTTGATTATGGCTTCCCAGAACACGAGTATTACCACTCACAACGCGGGCAGGGCACTTTGATTGGGCACTACCGTCATCACACAATTCAAGACCCATTTTATTTTCCAGGGTTATGTGACTTAACATCTCATGTCAATTGGACCTTGATTGCACAAACCAGCATTGAAAATGGATTTGATTTTTCAGGCTACACCAGCCAAGCCTCTTTCCTGATGGATGCAGGCATTGGGCAGCTGCTACTTAGCACGGCGAACCCAACTGACACACAAAACTTTATGCCACTAGCTAATGGCATACAAAAGTTATTGTCTGAAGCGGAGATGGGAGAGCTGTTTAAAGTTTTATGCGTATCAAAGAAAATGAATATCTCTGAAGGTGAATTACCCGGCTTTAGGTCTAGACCAAGACCTCTTTAATAGCATCGCGCCTCGCATCATCAATGGCTATCTTAATTAACTCTCCTGAGCCATGCTGATTAAAGCGCGCCGCAATGTCAGCCACATTCACCTTTTTTGCAGCCAAGTGTGATCTAACCAATACATCCACAGGGTCGCCAATTAATTGTGCAGCCTTAATTAATTCATTAAATCGATCTGGTTTTCTCCAGACATCTACCCGATCCAATATTTGCAATATGTCTGCAGCGCTAGTTAACCCTTGCCCAATTGCTTCATGAATTTCACTGCTCAAAAGTGCGTAATCTTTACATTCGGAAGGTATGCCCCACTTTAAACACCAAGCATTAATGATTTCCGTGCTCAATTCAGCAAACAAGATAGCGCAACGTTGTTGCAAATTAAAATCTGATGATGCAGATTGGTCAATGAAGTTAAAAAATTTTCGATTGTTTTTAGTAAGCAACTCTGATGGGAAAAATTTCTCAAATACTCCAATAGCTTCCAAAACATCAAACATCCGAGAAGGTCTTTCAGAAAGAAAGCCTCTGGAAAACTCTTGCCAAACTCTTTCTTTGACTAATGCGTCTAACTCACCACTTTGGCCAATCTCTTTGAGTAATGCCAAGGTATTTGGAGCTACACAGAATTCTGGGAATCGGGCTGCAAACCTTGCAATTCTTAATAGGCGAACAGGGTCTTCAGTAAATGCACCACTGACATGTCGGAATATTTTGTCTTGCAAATCTTTTTGTCCGCCAAACGGATCAATTACCGGACCGGTTACCACGCCGTTAGAGTCTATTTCTTTGGCCATTGCATTGATTGTCAAATCACGTCTAGCCAAATCTTCTTCTAAGGTCACATGCTGATCAGCATGAAAAACAAAACCTTTATACCCAGGCGCCGTTTTTCTTTCTGTCCTAGCAAGGGCATACTCAGCATGGGTGTCTGGATGCAAAAAAACTGGGAAATCTAGTCCAACAGGCTTAAAACCTTTAGCAATCATTTCCTGGGGCGTAGCGCCAACAACAAGATAATCCAGATCCTTAACTGGTAGACCTAATAACTCATCACGTATCGCACCACCAACGACATATGTTTTCACTGGAGTAAAACTTCCAAAGGTTGAGGCGTGATACCAAACGTTTTTTCAAGAGCGTTCTCCGCTCCGACTGGCAACACATTATCTTGTTGCATCGATGCCAAATTATCACGTGACATGAGCGTTGGCCCTGGCATAACCTCCAACATATAAGCCTGCAAATATCCCAATACACGGGGGATTGGAACAATCCAACTAGATTTTTTAACTTTTTCCCCTGCAAACTTAACCAATTCTGCCAAGGTATAAACCTTAGGACCAACCAGATCAAAAGTCTGCCCTATTGTCTGACTCATGTTGATAGACATAACAAACGCCTCTGCAACATCACCCACATAAACAGGCTGAAACTTGGCACTAGCTCCTGCTAAAGGCATAACAGGGGCAAATTTTTGCAATGTGCCAAACAAGTTGATAAATGAATCATCCTCACCAAAGATCACAGATGGCCTAAAAATAGTCCAATTCAGAGAGCTGTTTTTAACAAGCGCCTCACCCTCGCCCTTACTACGCTGGTACATAGAACACCCAGCACTATCTGCACCCAAAGCACTCATGTGTATGTAGCGGCACAGATGATTATTTGTCATTGCAGTGATAATTTTTCTAGGTAATTCAACATGATTTTTTTCAAAGCCTGGCCCATAAGGCACACCTTGCTTGTCATGAAGAACGCCAACCAAGTTAACGACAACGCCATCCTTACCAAGGCGCTGACATAAATCATTTAAAACAACAGGGTCATGTACATTAGCCTCAATGACTTGCACATTTGGTAACACCCACAACTCTTTTGCATAAATTGATTTGCGCGTCGGCAAAATCACCTTGTGGCCTGCGCTCGCCAATTTGCTAGCAACTTTTCTACCGACAAATCCACTACCGCCAATTAGTAAAACATTTGATGATGTCATGGCAACTCCGACAAAACAGAAGCTTTTGGCGAAACCATTCCTAATTTTTGTTTAAGGGATGGCGATTTGGATGATGACAAAGCAGTGTAATAACTCGCATTAGCTAGAACATTTTTTACATAGCCACGAGTTTCGTTAAACGGAATAGTCTCAGCAAAAATTGCGCCCTCTACGGTTCTCGGAAGCTTTTCTCGCCAAAGCTTTGGTCGGCTAGGGCCAGCGTTGTATGCCGCAGAAGCTAATGCAAACGAACCATCCAAATCTTGCAAAACCATATTTAGATAATTACTACCCAAGGTTAGATTTGTTTTCATATCATCTAACTCGCTAACCTTAAAATTGTTCATACCAATTTTCTTGGCTACATATTTTGCAGTTGATGGCATTACTTGCATCAAACCAGATGCACCAACACTAGACTTTGCAGCCATGATAAATCTTGACTCTTGCCTAATCAAACCATATGCCCAATTTGAATCAAGACCAATCGAATTAGCAATTGGGCTTAATGATTCTTTAAATGGCGTTGGATAACGTAAGCCAAAATCATGTTCAACTTTTGTTCGATCAGCAGTATTAACAGCACGATCATATAAACCGATTCTCTTGGCATGCTCCGCAGCAGCTATCAGCTGCTTATCACTTAACGTTCTAAGCTCCCAATTCCACTCACGATTACCCTCAAAACGTAAGCCCATGTCATAGAAGCGAACAGCCCTAGCAAAACCTTTATTGATACTCATCTGTTTAACAAGTGACTCATCAGGAATAACTCGCTTTGGTACGTGAATCTTCATACCCAAATCTTCTCTTGCTAACTGACCATAAAAATTGAATTGCTCAATTAAGGCTTGAAAAGTTTCTGCTGCTAAAGTCTCATCACCCAATTCTTTTTGAGCTCTTCCGTACCAATATGTCCAAGCTGGGTCACGCTTTCTAATTGCTGGAGACATACCCTCAATAGACTCTTTAACCAACCTCCAATCACCTTCACGAAGAGCAGTTCTAACTTTCCACTCCTGAGACTCAGGTGACAATAATTGGTGATGGCCCGCCTCATGCTGCAAGCGATATGCCTTGATTGCATTTCTGTCTAATTTTTTTGCTAAAAATTGGCCAATTACACCCCATGCGGCTGCAGTATTTTCTCGACCAGTGCGCCATTCTTTTTTTTCAAACTCCCTAAATGCCTGGGCAGGATCAGTTCTCGCTTTTTTTACAGTTTCAGCAATTGGATCGTCCACACCAAATTTTTTGGCAAGACCCTCATAATTATTTTCAAGCGCAATTCTTCCCATTGCAGCCACTTCTTGTTTTGACAATCCCCCAGCTCTATATATGCCTTGCGCAGCTTCAGGGCAAGCCTCCCCAAAATACTGGGCATCCAACAAAATACTTTTTAATTCTTGGCCTAGCTGTTTTGAATCCTCGCCTTTTGCTTGCCTTGACTGTATGGCATAACACTTCACCTGCGTGTCATCATTTAAAACAAATTGAACGTACTCTTTATCAAAGTTAGTCCAATCTTTTCTTTTTCCTAGAACTAAGAGCCAATCATTACGCAAACGATCTGCTATGGCGGTGCCAGCATTTACTTTTAAAAATGCTTCAACTGCAGCATCTGCAGATGAATCAACCCTTGCTTGGGCACCCTTGTCATAAATCTGGGGTTTTATTTGGTAATAAAGCACATAATCAGATAAGTCATGACTCTCTAATTTAGAACCTAAAGTTCTTGTCTTAGCGACATCATTTACTTTTGCAGCCTCTCGTAACTCAACAAAAAGCTTATCCTCTGCACTTAAGTCAGCAGCTGGAACAACCTTTTTAGGGGATGAAGTATTTTTAGCTGGCTTAGAAAGTGATGGTGTGGAAAGCATCGTTGCAGCCAAAAATAGGGCTGCACTTAATTTATTTATTAATTTGGTGTTTTTTCGATGTAGCATACCCTTAATCATGCCTTATTTTTTCTACTTTTGAGTAGCCTGTGAAAACTTTAAATAATCTTAGACAAAACCTGCTAGAGATAAGACTAAGGTCTAACAGGGATGATGCCCAACGAAAATGCCTAGAAAATAAAGTTGCATCGTTTTTTGAACAACTTAATGATTGCTGCGTAGCGATTTATTGGCCCATCAACAGTGAATTTGATTTGCGCCCACTAGCCCTAAATTGGGCAAGATATCACCCCAACAGAGCTATTGCTCTACCCATAGTCCAACTTAACGCACCACTAAAATTTGGGCTCTGGACCGAGGGCTCGGCAATGCAAAAAGGCCCTCAAGGAATTAATGAGCCACTCATTGACTCTGAATCTAATCATGTCCAACCAGACATCATTATTGCCCCATGCCTTGGCTGGTCTGATCAAAATAAACAACTATGGCGCATTGGCTATGGTGGTGGGTACTACGATCGAACGCTTGCGCTATATAAAAATAAGCAACATAACTTTCAATCAGTTGGCGTAGCTTACAACACTCAAAAAGTCCCCGAGAGCGATTGGCATCCTCAAGAACACGACCAGGCACTAGATTTAATAATCAGCGCCTAGCATTAAATTAAATTTAAGTTTTTAGCAATATTTAATGTTGTGTCAGCCTGATTGAGGCTATAAAAATGTAAGCCTGGTGCTCCGGCAACGCTTAACTGATCACACAAATCACTCACAACATCCAAACCAAATGCTTTAATTGAAGCCGTATCATCGCCAAATGCCTGTAAGCGCAAACGAATCCAGCGCGGCACTTCTGCCCCGCATGCATCAGAAAAACGTAGTAACTGAGTACTATTTGTAATTGGCATGATGCCAGGAACAATCGGCTGATCAACCCCTAGCTTAGCTGCCTCATCAACAAACCTAAAATAGGCGTCACTATTAAAAAAATACTGGGTAATTGCAGAGTCTGCGCCAGCTTTCATTTTGTTGGCAAACCTCAAAACATCATCAGTCATTGACTTTGCTTGGGGATGCATCTCTGGATAAGCTGCGACCTCAATATGAAAATGGCTATCTGTTTCACTACGAATAAATGAAACCAGCTCATCAGCATGATGAAATTCGCCATACTGCCCCATGCCAGAAGGCAAGTCGCCGCGCAAAGCAACTATGCGGTTAATACCAAGTGCCTTATATTGCGCTAGCAACTCTCTAATTTTTTCTTTCGAACTACCAACGCAAGATAGATGAGGCGCAGCTTGTTGGCCAGCCTCATGTATCTCTTTAACTGTTGCCAGCGTTCCATCTTGAGTGGAGCCGCCAGCGCCAAACGTCACTGAAAAAAACGTGGGCTTGAGCGCAGTCGCCAACTGTTCACGGACAGAACGTAACTTTGCAGCACCTTCTGCAGTCTTTGGCGGGAAAAACTCAACACTCAATTCCATCTAATTTCTTTCTTTAGTATCAACTAATTAGTAACGGTATGTATCAGGCTTGTAAGGGCCCTCTTTCTTAACATTGATGTATGTTGCTTGCTGGTCAGTCAACTCAGTCAACTGAGCATTCAACTTCTTCAACTGCAAACGCGCCACCTTTTCATCAAGATGCTTAGGTAGCGTGTAAACACCAACAGGATACTTACCTGTATCTGCAGTCGTCCACAATTCAATTTGAGCAATTGTTTGGTTCGCAAATGATGAACTCATTACATATGAAGGATGGCCTGTGCCACAACCCAAGTTCACCAAACGGCCTTTAGCCAAAATAATTAGACGCTTTTCTGGCTGACCATTGCTTGCAGGGAAAATCACATGATCAACTTGCGGTTTAATTTCTTCCCACTTGTATTTTTCGATGCCAGCAATATCAATTTCATTATCGAAGTGGCCAATGTTACAAACAATGGCTTGGTCTTTCATCTTCGCCATATGGTCATGAGTAATAACGTGGTAGTTACCAGTTGCCGTCACAAAAATATCAGCTTTATCTGCTGCGTAATCCATTGTTACAACACGGTAACCTTCCATAGCGGCTTGTAGCGCACAAATTGGATCTACTTCTGTTACCCAAACCTGCGCGGACAATGCACGCAATGCCTGTGCAGAACCCTTACCCACATCACCATACCCAGCAACAACAGCTACCTTGCCAGCCACCATTACATCTGTTGCGCGCTTAATGCCGTCAACTAAGGACTCACGACAGCCATATAAGTTATCAAATTTACTCTTTGTTACTGAGTCATTAACGTTAATCGCTGGGAACTTTAATTCGCCTTTAGCATGCATTTGATATAAACGATGCACACCTGTTGTTGTTTCTTCTGTAACACCCTTTACTTTTTCTAGACGCACTGAGTACCAAGTAGGATCTACTTTTAACTTGGCCTTGATTGAAGCAAACAACACAGTTTCTTCTTCGCTAGTTGGGTGATTTAAAACTGATTGATCTTTTTCAGCTTTTGTACCCAAGTGCAATAACATCGTTGCATCACCACCATCATCCAAAATCATGTTTGAATAACCACCGTCTTGCCATTCAAAAATACGGTGCGTGAATTCCCAGTATTGCTCTAATGTTTCACCCTTAATTGCAAAAACAGGTGTGCCATTGGCAGCAATTGCTGCTGCAGCATGATCTTGCGTTGAGAAAATATTGCAAGAGGCCCAGCGCACTTCAGCACCAAGAGCCTCCAAAGTTTCAATCAATACCGCTGTTTGAATCGTCATGTGCAATGAGCCTGTGATGCGTGCGCCACGCAAAGGCTGACTTGCAGCAAATTCCTCACGAATTGCTATCAAACCAGGCATTTCTGTTTCAGCAATAGCGATCTCTTTACGACCCCAATCAGCCAAAGAAATATCGGCAATGGCACAGTCTTTAAGAATATTTAAATCTGTAGGTTTGTTCATGTTCACTCCAAGCTATTAGGGAAGTTCTTGGAGAGCAAATAAAAAAGCTCGCCAACCAATCACTTCACAGGTTAGCGAGCGTCGTTGCTAAAGGCATTTGCCTCCCTCTAAGCCTAGGGCGTTTGGCTTTGCCAAACACCTCGCAACGCTCCTTAGAGGTTTTGAAAAATTATAAACCAGCCGCAGCTTTTAATGCTGCTGCCTTGTCTGTAGCTTCCCAAGTGAACTCAGGCTCTTCACGACCAAAATGTCCATAGGCTGCCGTCTTACGGTAAATCGGTCTCAACAAATTGAGCATTTTCACGATGCCCTTTGGTCTTAAGTCGAAGTGAGCACGCACCAACTCAGCAATCTTCTCATCAGAAATCTTACCTGTGCCATATGTGCTAACCATTACCGAGGTCGGCTGAGCTACACCAATTGCATAAGAAATCTGCACCAAACACTTGCTTGCCACGCCTGCAGCAACAATATTTTTTGCCACATAACGACCTGCGTAAGCAGCTGATCGGTCAACTTTAGAAGGGTCTTTACCTGAGAATGCGCCACCACCGTGAGGTGCTGCACCACCATAGGTATCCACAATAATCTTACGACCCGTTAAGCCGCAGTCACCTTGAGGTCCACCAATCACGAAGCGACCTGTTGGGTTAACCAAATACTTAATCTCGCCTTTGATTAGCTCTTTTGGTAAAACTGGTTTGATGATTTCTTCAATCACAGCCTCACGTAATTTCTCTAAAGAAATATCTGGTGAGTGTTGTGTTGACAAAACGATCGTATCAATTGAATCTGGCTTGCCATCCACATAGCGCAAGGTAACCTGTGACTTTGCGTCAGGACGCAACCAGTTTAAGCGGCCATCGCGACGCAAATCAGCCTGACGCTCGACCAAACGATGTGACAAATGAATTGGCAAAGGCATTAATTCTGGTGTTTCATCGACCGCATAACCAAACATCAAACCTTGGTCGCCGGCACCTTGATCCAAACCATCATCATGGGCTTTATCTACACCTTGAGCAATATCGGGACTTTGCTTGTCATAGGCTACCAACACCGCACAACCTTTGTAGTCAATACCGTATTCTGTATTGTCATATCCAATTTGACGAATCGTGTCACGTGCCACATTAATGTAATCAACATTCGCCGTTGTTGTAATTTCGCCAGCAAGAACTACTAAACCAGTATTACAAAGGGTTTCAGCGGCAACGCGTGCGGTTGGATCTTGCGCCAAAATTGCGTCAAGGATTGCGTCAGAAATTTGATCAGATACTTTATCTGGATGACCTTCAGAAACTGACTCTGAAGTAAAGAAATAATTGTTAGCCATTTGCTGCTCCTTAGTTAAATAACCGACAACACGTGCCGAGTATTACTAAGTGCGGCGACGCTTTAGCGGATAGTTTTAATTCGCCCCGCAAGTTGTCTTAACTCGGCGAATACCCTAAATTCTATAACATTCTCATTTTTGGGCGCAAGCCTGTATATTTACCCCTATGACAAAGCTAACTTTACGTTTTACCAAGATGCATGGCGCTGGAAATGATTTCATAGTGCTTGATGGCATCTCACAGGATCTGTCTCAAATCACAAAGGAGCAGTGGGTAAAGCTTGCACATCGCCAATTTGGGATTGGGGCAGATCAAATTCTCTTAGTTGAAAAGCCAACAGTGCCCAATGCAGAGTTTCGTTATCGAATTTTTAACTCCGATGGCTCAGAGGTTGAGCAATGTGGCAATGGTTCTAGGTGCTTTGTACGCTTCGTCAGAGAAAACGGGCTCACACGTAATAAAACTGTCAAAGTGCAAGTGGCTCACACCATACTAAGCTTGACAGAAACAGATGATGGACAAGTCATTGTGAACATGGGCGCTCCCATTTTGACTCCCGCTGACATTCCATTTATAGATGCTGGTTTAAATGCTAAAAAAGAGGGTTCTACAACACTGTATGAACTACCCCTATCAAATGGGTCGGCTTGGATATCTGCCATATCCATGGGCAACCCTCACGCAGTACAAATTGTCAGTGATGTAGATTCAGCCCCCGTGACAACCGCGGGTGCAGAAATTGAAAAGCATGCAGCCTTTCCGAAGAAAGTAAACGCTGGTTTTTTACAAATCCTCAATAGAAACGAAATTAAGTTGCGCGTCTTTGAAAGAGGCTCGGGCGAAACATTAGCCTGCGGCACAGGTGCTTGTGCTGCAGTAGTCTCAGGAATCCTTCGCGACCAATTAGATTCACCTGTCCTCGTTCATACACGTGGCGGCGATCTATCTATTGAATGGCATGGAAAAACATCACTTCAGAGCGATGTGATGATGACAGGTCCAGCGGTAACTGTTTTCGAGGGTGTAGTTACCCTCGAATAATCTTTAATTAACGCCGTATTTGTCACGGTAAGCTTTTACCGCTGGCAAATATTGTTGCAATGCCGAGTCTTTGCTGGACTCCAAGAAGAGCATCAAGATTGCTAAATTTGCAATTGAGACTACTGGCATGCCAAATTCTTTTTCCACACTTTGAACCGCTGAGGTATCTGCAATTTCAGTTGCTGTACCTGCTCTTTCCATTCGATCTAAAGCAATCAACACAGCAGCAGGAGTAGCGCCTGAGTGCTTAATAATGTCAACAGACTCTCTGACAGAAGTACCCGCTGAAATAACATCATCAATAATCACAACACGCCCCTTTAAAGGCGCACCAACTAATGTGCCACCCTCACCGTGATCTTTGGCTTCTTTACGATTAAAGCAGAATG
>JALQYK010000086.1 GCA_023254115.1 Polynucleobacter sp. | reverse complement strand
CTGTTCCTGCGGGATGTTGTGCGTGGCCAGGGCACCGGCACGGAACTTCTCGCGGTGCTCGGCCATCTCTTCGGCCTTTTTCTTGCCCATGGCACGGCGCAACAAATCCGCGCCGCCGAGCGAATAACCGCCCAAAATTTGGGCCGTTTGCATCACCTGCTCTTGGTAGACCATGATGCCGTAGGTTTCAGACAACATGTCGCTGACCAAAGGGTGCGGGTATTCAATCGCTTCACGCCCGTGTTTGCGCGCCACAAAGCTGGGTATCAAATCCATAGGGCCAGGACGATACAAGGCTACCAAGGCAATAATGTCCTCAAAACGGTCCGGCTTAGCTTCACGTAACATGCCTTGCATGCCGCGGCTTTCTAACTGGAAGACTGCTACCGTATTAGCATTTTTTAAGATTTCAAAAGCAGCAGGGTCATCTAGCGGAACTTGACCAACTCGCCAATCTTTTTTATCTGGATATAACTGATGGATGTATCTTTCAGCCCAATCCAGGATTGTTAATGTTGTGAGACCCAAGAAGTCAAACTTCACAAGACCAACGGCTTCAACGTCATCTTTATCAAATTGGCTAACCACACCAGCGTCACCACCATCTTTTGACCCTTGGGTATACAAAGGACAAAAGTCTGTTAGCTTGCCTGGCGCAATCAATACACCACCGGCATGCATACCAACGTTACGAGTCATGCCTTCTAACTGTTGGGCTAAGCCAAGTAACTGCTTCACCTCTTCTTCACGAGACTCTCGTTCAGCTAGAAGTTTTTCATCTTTTTTAGCTTGCTCAATGGTCACCTGCTGCCCAGGCTTATTCGGAATAAGTTTAGAAATGCCATCCACGAAACCATAGGGCTGCTCAAGAACTCGACCAACATCTCGAATCGCCGCACGTGCTGCCATGGTGCCAAATGTTGCAATCTGACTCACCGCATCTTTGCCATATTTTTCTTTTACATAGGCGATCACACGATCACGCCCATGCTGACAAAAGTCGATATCGAAGTCAGGCATAGATACGCGCTCTGGGTTCAAGAAACGCTCAAACAGCAAGTTGTAACGCAACGGGTCTAGATCAGTAATACCTAAGGAATAAGCCACCAAAGATCCAGCTCCTGAACCACGACCAGGGCCCACAGGAACACCATTGTTTTTCGCCCAGTTAATGAAGTCAGCAACAATCAAGAAGTAACCTGGGAAACCCATTTGAGAAATGGTTCTTGCTTCAAACTTCAAACGCACTTCATAGTTGGCGCGCTGCTTTTCTCTTTCTGTCTCATCAGGATACAAATGAATTAAATGCTTGGATAAGCCCTCCATGGCTTTTTCCATCAAATAGTCATCCAATGTCATGCCTTTGGGCACTGGAAAATCAGGTAATTGAGGCTTACCAAGTGTTAATGACAAATTGCAACGTTTGGCAATTTCAACACTATTGGTAATAGCAGCAGGTAGATCAGCAAAGAGCTCTTGCATTTCTGCTTGGCTCTTAAAGTATTGCTCAGGCGAGAATTTCTTAACCCGCTTAGGATTCGCGAGAATCTCGCCTTCCGCAATACACACCCGAGCCTCATGTGCTGTGTAGTCAGAAGGCTTCATGAATTGAATCGAATGCGTTGCTACGACTGGTAACTTGAGTTGATTAGCCAAATGCACAGCGCCATGCAACTGAGCCTCATCCTGAGGATGACCTGCTCGCTGAATCTCAATATAGAACGAGCCCGGGAAATAGTTTGCCCAAACTTTTGCTCTTTTTAGTGCCTCATCTTCTTGGTTGGCTAATAAAGCAACACCAACATCACCAAATCTTGCGCCGGAGAGAGCAATCAAACCTTCTCCATGATCCTTAAACCAAATAGGATCAACCTCAGCCCGTCCCTTGTATTGATTCGTTAATGATGCTTTAGTAAGCACCTCACATAAATTCAAATAACCTTGATGATTTTTTACAAGCAACTGCAAGCGAAAAGGTTTATCACGCTCTTCA
>JALQYK010000043.1 GCA_023254115.1 Polynucleobacter sp. | reverse complement strand
AGCATTTAGCCTATTTGCCAAGTAAAATGGGCTATGCGCACAATTCCAGCCGATATCAATGCAGATTTGCATTGTCACTCGATCGTATCTGATGGGACATTGACCCCTGAAGCTTTGGCATGTCGGGCGCACACTAATGGCGTCAGACTTTGGTCATTGACTGATCATGATGAGGTGGGTGGGCAAGAGCGCGCCAAGATTGCTGCTGAAGATATTGGCATGCAATACATCCCAGGTGTTGAAATATCAGTGACCTGGTCTTCTAAGACTGTTCACATTGTTGGTCTGGGTATTGATTACAAAAACACAAACCTTATTGAAGGTCTGCATCTCACCAGAAATGGCCGATCAAACCGTGCCCTAGAAATTGCCGAGCAATTGGCTAAAGTAGGTGTCCCCAATGCCTATCATGGCGCTTTGCAATTTGTGGGTAACCCAGAATTAATTTCTAGAACTCACTTTGCACGCTATTTGGTGGATTCTGGTGTTTGTAAAGATACCAATGAAGTATTTGCTAATTACTTGATAGAAGGTAAGCCGGGTTTTGTGCCCCATGCATGGGCAAAACTTAGTGATGCGGTAACTTGGATAGTCCAGTCGGGGGGTGTTGCAATCATTGCGCACCCAGGTCGTTATGACTTCACTTCTTTGCAGTTTGATGAGTTATATAGTCAGTTCAAAGACCTAGGTGGTAAGGGCATTGAAGTCATCACTGGTAGTCATACTCCGGATGAGTACAAAACATTTGCTAAAGTAGCGCAGAAGTATGGTTTTTTGGCTTCTATAGGTTCAGATTTTCATGATCCACATGAGAGTCGTATGGATCTAGGATCATTGCCAAAATTGCCAACACAATTACAACCTGTTTGGTTGGAGTTTCAATAAGAGATATATGTTTTCTGAGAGAGTTTTATCAGGTATGCGTCCTACGGGCGCTCTCCACTTAGGCCACTACCACGGTGTTCTTAAAAATTGGTTGAAGCTTCAAGCTGAATACCCATGCTACTTTTTTGTGGCTGACTGGCATGCCTTAACGACTCACTACGAAACACCAGATGTGATTGAAAAATCCGTTTGGGACATGGTGATTGATTGGTTGGCTGCAGGTGTTGATCCCACTCAGGCGACTTTGTTTATTCAAAGCAAAGTACCTGAACACGCTGAACTCTTTTTGCTTCTATCGATGGGCACTCCATTGGGTTGGTTAGAGCGCGTTCCTACCTACAAAGATCAAATTGAAAAGCTCAAAGAAAAAGATTTGCAGACCTATGGTTTCTTGGGCTATCCATTGCTCCAAGCTGCAGACATTTTGATTTACCGTGCGCAACACGTGCCCGTGGGTGAAGACCAAGTGCCTCACGTTGAGATGACTCGTGAAGTGGCACGTCGCTTTAATCATCTATATGGTCGTGAACCAGGTTTTGAAGAAAAAGCATTAGAGGCTGCCAAGAAACTAGGTAGCAAGCGCACCAAGTTATACCTTGAACTAAGAACTGAGTATCAAGAAAAAGGTCACGAAGAAGCGCTAGAGCAAGCGCGCGCCGTACTGGCTGATGCGCAAAGTTTGTCGATGGGTGACCGTGAGCGTTTATTTGGGTACTTAGAAGGTTCTAGAAAAATCATCTTGCCTGAGCCACAAGCATTATTGACGCCTGAGTCCAGAATGCCTGGTTTAGATGGTCAGAAAATGTCTAAGTCTTATGGCAATACCATTGCGTTGCGTGAAGACGCGGCATCGGTTGAGAAAAAAGTACGCACCATGCCAACCGATCCTGCGCGTATTCGTAAAACCGATGTGGGTGACCCTGCACGTTGTCCTGTTTGGCAGTTGCATGCGGTTTACTCCAGTGAAGAAACTCGTGCTTGGGCTGAAAAAGGTTGTAAGAGCGCAGGTATTGGTTGCATTGAGTGCAAACAGCCTGTGATTGAAGCCATCTTGAAAGAGCAGCAACCAATGATGGAAAGAGCGCAAACTTACTTGGACGATCCAAGCCTATTGCGCGCGATTATTGCTGACGGTTGTGACAAGGCTCGTAAAACAGCGCAAGAAACCATGCGTGATGTTCGAGAGGCTATGGGACTTGATTACAGTTAAGCCAATTTCTCATGCTGATGTGACTGTGGGGCCTTCTGCTTGGGTGCAAACCCATGCAGCTAAGATTGCGCCTGGTGGGCGAGTATTGGACTACGCTTGTGGCAGTGGGCGCCATGCCATATGGTTAGCCCAGCAAGGTTTTGACGTGGTGGCCATTGATCGTGACCAAGCCTCTTTAGATCAAATCAACAGTCGGCAAGCATCGATACACACAGAAAACATTGATTTAGAAGCTGCCACCTGGTCTTTGGATCATTTGGGCACCTTTGATGCGGTGGTGGTGACCAATTATCTCTACCGACCTTTTTTGAAAAAACTACCTAGTTTGTTGAATTCTCAAGGGGTTTTGATCTACGAGACCTTTGCCTTGGGTAATGAAGCATTTGGTAAACCGAGTAACCCTGACTTTTTACTAAAGCCCAATGAATTGCTCGGGTTTTCTGAAAATATGCAGATTTTGGCTTTTGAGGACCGTTTTATTGACGAGCCTAAGCCTGCATGTATTCAGAGAGTCTGCGCTGTTCCGCTACAATCAAAACCATGACTAAATTAGCTAAAAATATCTCTGGAAGTTTGGTGGCTATCGTCACGCCCATGCATGCGGACGGTAGTTTGGATTTGCCTGGTTTACGCCAATTAATTGATTGGCATATTGCTGAGGGTACTGACGGTATTGTGATCGTTGGAACCACTGGTGAATCGCCAACTGTTTCAGTAGAAGAGCACTGTGAACTTATTAAAGTAACGGTTGATCATGCAGCCAAACGTATTCCGATTATTGCGGGTACTGGTGGTAACTCAACCAGTGAAGCGATTGAGCTCACTGAGTACGCTAAAAAAGTAGGTGCTGATGCGAGCTTGCAAGTGGTGCCTTACTACAACAAGCCAACTCAAGAGGGTATGTATCAGCATTTCAAAACCATTGCTGAAAAAGTTGGCCTACCAGTGATTTTGTACAACGTACCAGGTCGTACAGTGGCTGATATGGCTAATGAGACCACGATTCGTTTGGCAAAAGTGCCAGGCATTGTGGGTATCAAAGATGCCACGGGGAACTTAGAGCGTGGCACTCAATTAATCGCTGGCTTAAAAGCAGTTGGTTGTGAAGACTTTGCGGTCTACTCAGGGGATGATCCAACGGCTTTATTACTCATGATGATGGGTGGTAAGGGCAACATTTCAGTGACAGCCAACGTAGCACCGAAATTAATGCATGAGTTATGTGTGGCATCAATGGCGGGTGATGTGGTGCGTGCTAGAGAGATTCAGTACAAATTGTTGCCGGTTCACAAGGCGATGTTTGTCGAAGCCAATCCGATTCCTGTAAAGTGGGCTTTACAGGCAATGGGCAAAATGGGTCCTGGCATTCGTTTGCCATTAACTACATTGGCAGAGTCAGCTCAGGATCAAGTAAGACAAGCACTTAAGGGTGCTGGTTTGATGGCTTAAGTAAAACGTAGCAAACAAATAACAGATAAAACATAGAAAGCTTAGGAAAATTTATGCGTCGTGCATCTACTAAATCAAGCTTGGCATTGATAGCAGTTTTAGCAACTGGTCTATTGGCGTCAGGTTGCACCAGCACATTCTCTGGCGACACGATTGACTACAAGTCAGCGGGTGAGAAAAAAGGTCCTAATTTGGCATTCCCGCCAGATATGACAACTACTGGTGGTGATAAACGTTATGTGGTGCCTGACGGTGGCGCCACATTGTCTGGATACAGCACAGCAGTTAAGGCCAAGCCAACTGGTAAAGATGCAGTGTTGCCAGCAGTGTCTGGTATGCGTATTGAGCGTGAAGGCAATCGTCGTTGGTTGGTGGTAACAAAACCAGCGAAAGATTTATACCCAAGCGTGCGTGAGTTCTGGCAGGAGAGTGGTTTTATCTTGTTAAGCGACTCACCAGAGACAGGCATTATGGAAACAGATTGGGCAGAAAACCGCGCCAAGATTCCACAAGACATCATTCGTCGCACGATTGGTAAAGTATTTGACGGTCTCTATTCAACTGGTGAGCGTGACAAATTCCGTACACGTCTAGAAGTTAACGCTAAGGGCGAGACTGAGGTATACATCACGCATCGTGGTGCGGTTGAAGAGTTAAAGGGTGCTGATAAATCACAAACAATTTGGACAAACCGTGCGAATGATCCTGAGCTTGAAGCGGAGTTCTTGGCTCGTTTGATGCAGCGTCTTGGTTACACAGAAGAAGCAGCTAAAGCATCTGTTGGTAAAAAGACTGCTACAACTGCTGCAGCTTCATACTTGAAAAAAGATAACAGCCCACGCTTAGAGTTTGCTGGCAGCTTTGATAAAGCCTGGCGTGAAGTAGGTGTTGGTCTAGATCGTTCTAACTTCACAGTAGAAGATCGTGACCGTAGCAAAGGTATCTACTACGTGCGCTTTGTAAATTCAAAAGATCTATCACCAGAGAACAGAAGCTTCTTTAGCAAAATGTTCAGTGGTAAGAGTGATGATGAGATGAAGAAAGCGAAACGTTACCGTGTGGTCGTGAAAGATGCGAGCGGCAATATCACCGTCACAGTGCAAGATGAAAAAGGCACACCAGAAGTAGGTGAGACAGCTGTGCAGATCTTGACACTATTAGATCAACAAGTTGGTAAGTGATCTAAAAACACAGACCAAAAAAAAGACCGCCGAGGCGGTCTTTTTTATTTGCTAAAGAAGAATTACTTCTTAGCTGGTTCAGCAGCAGGAGCAGCTGGAGCAGCAGCAGGAGCAGCTGGAGCAGCAGCGTCAGCAGCAGGAGCAGCTGGAGCAGCTGGAGCTGGAGTTTCTTTTTTACCGCAAGCTGCCAAAGCGATTGCCAACAAAGAAGCGATTACTAGAGTTTTTTTCATTTTATTTCCTTAAAAGATTAGCTAATCATCTAACGGTGATTTAGACCGGACTTTTCAAATTATTAGAATTTTCAAGTCAGGTGGAATTATAGTTATTTTTTTAGAAAATACTAGTAATTACCCTAATAATTCGTAAGACCTAACCAGCCCGATTGATATGCCTCAAACCATGGGTTGTCGGCATGATCGAGCAGTCTAGCTAAGCGGCTAGCCATCGTTGCGGGCAAGGTGTGGGTTTTGGCCAAATGGCACCAAAATTCCCAATCTTCAGCCTCAGAATCACTCATGCTTTCGCCATTGAGGTATAAAAAGTCTTTGTCATACAAAGCTTTAGACAGTGGCGATAGTGTTAGCGCATGGCTTTTCAGCGCTTTTTTAAATTCAGCAAAGTTCAATGCCGGGCTTGGAGGGGTGAAAATCACTTGAGGCTTGGGTTCGCTCAAGACAGCAGCCAAAGTACATGACACATCACTTTTACTCCAGGTGATGGCATTTAATTGATTTTGAATCACTTTTACCAATTCATCAGGAACTAGGGCAGGGTCAAGAGTGGCTGCTTGATGAGGGTCGGTATAGAGCTTACAAAGCTTTGGATCGTTTTCTAGGGCTTCTGTGGTGCGCCACAGAATCTCGTTAACCAACTCTTTATAGGTAGGCACTCTAAAGCCCACCGACCAGGTTTGACAGCCTGCATCAAGGGCGATGCCATCGTGAGCGATATTGGGAGGTAAATACAACATATCGCCTGGCTCTAAAACCCAATCATCAGTGGCTTTAAAGTTCTTCAAGATTTTTAGGGGTAAGCCATCTTTGAGGCTTAAATCTTTTTGATTAGAAATTCTCCACCGGCGGCGACCTGCCATTTGTAAGAGGAACACGTCATAGGAGTCCACATGCGGGCCAACGCCGCCATTAGGGCCTGCAATACTGATCATCAAATCATCAAGGCGTGCCTCTGGAATAAACCGAAACCATGACATCACGGTCTTAGCGGCAGGGTGATGACCGTTCACGCCTTGGACCAATAGAGTCCAATCTTTTTGGTTCAAGGCGGGTATTTGATTGGGCGTAAAAGGACCGTGACCTAGTGACCAAGGCTTACTTTGTATTAAGCGTGACTCAACATTTTTTTGACCGGCTAACTTGGCTAAGTCTGCCATCGACAGAGGGCTGGCTAGCTCTTGGCTAGATTGCTTGGCTAGAGCAAATGCTGGGATTGCGCCTCGCACCAAAAGAGGCTTTTTTTGCCAGTACTCTTTCATAAAGCGTTCAGGGCTCATGCCGCCCAAGAGTGCCCAAGCCTGCTTGATAGGTAATGGTTGGGGAGCTTGAGGAGGTTGGTAGGAAGTTTTAGTGTCTGGCTTCATGGCTAGAGTTATAGCAGATTAAGGTAAGTGATAGCTGCGCACGAGTGCAGAAAACCCACCAATTTAATCGACTCACGTAAAATAGCGTTTATGAAAGTACAAAAGAATACTATTGTTTCCCTGAAGTACCGTTTAACGGATGCGCAAGATAATTTGATCGAAGAGTCTGCTGGCCCGATGATTTACCTACATGGTGGCTATGACGGCACCTTCCCTAAGATTGAGGAAGCGGTTGATGGTCACGATGTGGGTTACGAGACCACCATTCAATTGGAGCCAACTGATGCATTTGGCGACTACGATCCTGAATTATTAAAAATTGAATCACGATCAAGATTTCCTGAGCCGCTAGAAGTTGGTATGCAGTTTGAGGGCTTGCTAGATGATCAAGCGCAGGCTGAAGAAGATGACGATGAAGATCCATTGATCTACACGGTGACGGATTTAGCTGAAGACAAAGTAGTCTTGGATGGCAACCATCCATTGGCAGGTTTGGCTCTTAAATTCTGGTTGGTGATTGCAGATGTGCGTGAAGCCACTGAAGAAGAGTTGGAAGACGGACATCCAAAAGGTGCTTTTGGATTAAATGTTGAAGACGAGGATGATGACGATCTTGACATTGATGATGGTGCACCTGCATCGCCGGAGCATCGCCCAACGCTACACTAAATTAGGCACCAATATCTTTTTTGAGGCGATAGAGTAAATCTAGTGCTTCTTTAGGACTGAGGCTATCCAATTGGATGGCCTCAAATTCTTTTAAGAAGGCCACAGCCTTTTCAGACTCTGCATCCATGCCTGTATCCACTTCATCGGCAGCGTGACTGAACAAATCAACCTGATGACTTTCTTGGTTGGCTGTTTCTTCTAAGCGATGCAAATGTTTACGTGCTTCTTTGATCACCTCTTGTGGCACACCGGCTAACTGAGCCACTTGCAAACCATAACTTTGATTGGCATGACCTGCTTGCACGGTATGCAAGAACACAATCCCATGACCTTTTTCAACAGCACTCAAATGCACATTGGCGCATTGTGGATACTTGGCAGGCAAGCTTGCTAGTTCTAGGTAGTGCGTAGCAAATAAAGTCCAAGAGCGATTTTTAGCTAGTAATTGCTGAGCAATCGCCCACGCCAAAGCGAGACCATCAAAAGTAGAAGTGCCTCGTCCAATCTCATCCATCAGTACCAGAGAGTTAGAAGTGGCGCGATGCAAGATCGCTGCAGCTTCTGTCATTTCAACCATGAAGGTAGAGCGACCACTTGCCAAATCATCGGCAGCGCCAATACGTGTAAAGATTCTATCGATTGGTCCCATCGTGACCGACACTGCAGGCACGAATGAGCCCACATAAGCCAGTAGGGTGATCAAGGCAATCTGACGCATGTAGGTTGATTTACCGCCCATATTGGGTCCTGTGATCAACAGCATGCGACGACTGTTATCAAACAGCACATCATTAGGTGCAAAAGACTCAGAGCGTTTTGCTAGTTGATTTTCCACCACAGGATGGCGACCACCTTTGATCTGTATACCCGCTTGATCGCTCAATTGAGGACGAGTCCAAGCCAGGGTTTGCGCTCTCTCGGCTAAGGTTGCCAGCACATCGGTTTGTGCCAAGGCAGCAGCTGTGGTTTGGCAAGCCAACACATGCGCTTGCAACTCAACTAAGAGTTCGTCATACAGTTGCTTTTCTAGTGCGAAGCTACGCTCTTTGGCTGAGAGTGCTTTATCTTCAAATGCTTTGAGTTCAGGGGTGATGTAACGTTCGGCATTTTTTAAAGTTTGACGACGACGATAGTCTTCAGGAACTTTATCTGCCTGACCATTCGTTACTTCAATGAAAAATCCATGAACTTTATTAAATTCAACACGTAAATTTGCAATGCCGGTGCGCTCACGCTCGCGCGTTTCTAAATCCAATAAAAACTGACCGCAGTCGTCACCTAAGTGACGTAACTCATCTAGTTCCGCGTTATACCCATCCGCAATCACGCCACCTTCTCTAATGACCACTGATGGTTCAGGGGCGATGGCGCGTTGTAATAAATCTAAAACGGGCGGTGGAGCGGTAAGCACACTGGCTAACTCTTGAAGAGTAGAGCTGCTTTTACCTAATGGGCTTAATAAAGATGCTAAAGCTGGTAAAGATGCCAAAGTATCTCGCAAGCTACTCAGGTCTCTTGGACGAGCACTGCCCAGTGCTAAACGTGTACTGATGCGCTCGACATCAGCCACTTGCTTTAATGTTTGTTGTACATCAGCCAATCCAAAAGGATTGGCCAAGAGAGTCTCGATTGCCACGTGACGATTGCCAACAATCACTTGATCCCTAATGGGGTGATGTAACCAGTGCCTGAGTAAGCGACTGCCCATGGCACTCGAACATGTATCCAATAATGAGAACAGTGTTGGATCTGTTTCACCACGCAATGTTTCAGTGATTTCTAAATTGCGACGTGTGGCAGCATCAATGCCCACATAACTCTGATCGTCTTCGACTTGACATTGTTGTATGTGAGGTAATTTGCCATGCCAACCCAAACCTTGGGTGTTGGCACCATATGCCAACACAGCAGCCACAGCACTCAAAGCAACAGCATATTTATCAAGGTCATCAATGCCTAGACCTTGTAAGTTGCTCATCTGGAACAACTCCACGAGACGCCGTTCGCCTTCATCGGGGGTCCATACCCAATCAGGTATTGTTTGGCCCCCTAAATGAACATCGGTACCATAGGACTCACGTAATACTTCTTTGATGCTGGTGATGCTCTCAGGTGGGCAGAGTAGTTCTGCTGCACCAATGCGTGCTAAGTATTGCGGCAATTCATCGGCGCTGCATTGTGTGAGACGCAGTGAACCACTGGTGATTGTGAGCCAAGCTAAACCCCATTGTTTTTTACCTGGCACGATGGCTAGTAAGGGGGCATCTTGGCGATCGCTCATCAATGCAGAATCTGTCACAGTGCCTGGTGTGATCACGCGCACCACGCGACGCTCTACAGGACCTTTAGAAGTAGCAGGGTCTCCAATTTGTTCAGCAATCGCTACTGACTCACCATGCTTAACTAGCTTAGCTAGGTATTGTTCAGCAGCGTGATAGGGCACGCCAGCCATCTTGATGGGGTTGCCAGCAGATTGGCCGCGTTGTGTGAGGGTGATATCTAGGATGCGGGCAGCTTTTTCAGCATCTTCAAAAAAGAGCTCGTAAAAATCGCCCATCCGAAAAAACACCAAAGAGTTGGGGTGCTCAGCTTTGATGCGCAAAAACTGCTGCATCGCTGGCGTATGCTTCGCTAAATCAGCCGCCAACACTTGATTGCTCATTAATTGCTAAGGTCTTCTGGTGTGATGCCGTAGGCAGTAAATGAGTGTTGTGAGTCTGATGTCTCAACAATGCGAGCAGGGATACCTACTGCTGTGGCACCTGCAGGAACTGCTTTTAGAACCACCGCATTTGATCCAATCCGAGCACCTGCACCTACTGTAAAACCACCCAACACCTTGGCGCCAGCACTCACCACCACGCCTGCTTCAAGAGTGGGGTGACGTTTGGTGCCTTTGTATAAAGATGTGCCACCTAAAGTAACACCCTGATAAATCGTGCAATCATCACCAATGATGGTGGTCTCACCAATCACAACACCTAAACCGTGATCAATGAACACGCGTTTACCCACCACCACTGCTGGGTGGATTTCAATACCGGTGATAAAGCGTGCGGTATGAGAAACAATTCTGGCGATTAACTTCAGCTCCACATTCCACAAGAAGTGCGCAATTCTGTGCAACCAAATGGCGTGCAAACCTGGATAGCAGAGAATCACTTCCAAGCGGGTACGAGCCGCAGGATCGCGGGCAATGATGGAGTCAACGTGGTCGAATAAAGGCATTAGTCGATTTTACCGTGTAGAAGCATTTGTTTTGCAATCCCGCGCATAAGATCGATTTCTTCTTTTTGCAAACCACTTCTCGCAAACAGTGCTTGCAGTCTGGGCATGAGT
Organism: Polynucleobacter sp.; assembly: GCA_023254115.1. Classification (GTDB taxonomy): domain Bacteria; phylum Pseudomonadota; class Gammaproteobacteria; order Burkholderiales; family Burkholderiaceae; genus Polynucleobacter. Next base: position 106 of record JALQYK010000043.1, on the reverse strand, counting down.
TTTTTAGGGTTCGCGGGATCGAGATACCCAATTGCTTCAAGGCCTTGTTGCCAGTGAGCTAGCATGGCAGCAATCGCTTGTTGATCGGCTAATTCAACGCCAGAAG
>JALQYK010000064.1 GCA_023254115.1 Polynucleobacter sp. | reverse complement strand
CTTTTGCTTGTGTCGTCATGATTTAATTTCTATAAATATTGCTAAAGGTATATGTTTTGAACTCTAAACTATTTTTTCCAAACAGGGCCATCGGCAGTTTTTTCCAAATCCAAAAAGAAACAACTATGAGCCCCCGTGTGGCAAGCAATACCATCTTTTTGATCTACTTTGATCAAAATAGTATCGCCATCACAATCTAAATGAATGCTTTTCACTTTTTGCACATGGCCAGACTCTTCACCCTTGTGCCAAATCTTTTTTCTGGAACGCGACCAGTAAACGGCTTCACCTTTATCCAAGGTTAATTGCAATGACTCTTTGTTCATCCAAGCCATCATGAGCACATCGCCCGTATCAAACTCTTGAGCAATAACGGCAACTAAACCTTGCTCGTTCCAAGAAACTTGGTCTAACCAATTTTTCTGCGAAGTGTTATGACTCATATTGGTTCCGTAACTTTTATCAATTAAATGCGTACAGGAATGCCCTGATCTGCCATCAACTGCTTAGCTTGACCAACGGTATATTCGCCAAAGTGAAAAATACTTGCTGCTAAAACAGCATCCGCATGACCCTTGGTAATGCCATCAGCCAAATGCTGCAAGTTACCCACACCACCTGAAGCAATTACCGGAACGGGTACGGCATCACTCACAGTTCTAGTTAACTCTAAATCGAAACCATTTTTAGTGCCATCGCGGTCCATACTAGTAAGTAGAATCTCACCTGCACCACGCTTAGCTACTTCTTGCGCCCAAGCGACTGCATTGATGCCTGTATTTTTGCGACCACCATGTGTAAACACCTCCCATATGCCAGGAGCGGTTTGTTTTGCATCAATCGCAACAACAATACATTGCGAGCCATATTTGGCGGCAGAGTCTGATACTAAGTCGGGGTTGGCTACCGCAGCAGAGTTCATGCCCACCTTATCAGCACCTGCGTTTAATAAACGGCGCACATCAGCAACAGCTCTAACTCCACCACCAACAGTTAATGGAATAAATACTTGTGATGCTACATCTTCAATGATGTGCAAAATTAAATCGCGCTCATCAGATGTGGCAGTGATATCTAAAAAAGTAATCTCATCTGCGCCTTGATCATCGTAGCGCTTAGCGATTTCAACAGGATCCCCAGCATCTCGTAACTCAACAAAGTTCACCCCTTTCACAACCCGACCGGCTGTGACATCTAAACAAGGAATGATTCTTTTTGAGAGCATAGGTTATTTAATTTATTTCGCTTTAATTTCGCTTTAATTTCGTTTTAATCTCTTTTATTAGCTTTTATATCTATTTTTTATTTGTACGTTCATTTGCTTTTTTCATCAGCATATTTTTGTGCTTTTGCCAAATCAAGACTGCCGGTGTAAATGGCACGACCAGCAATCACACCCATGACGCCCTCTGGCTCAGCAGCACAAAGAGCATCGATGTCTTTCATATTAGTTAAGCCACCGCTTGCAATGATTGGAATGTTCACTGCTTGAGCCAATTTAACTGTGGCATCCATATTGATGCCTTGCAACATGCCATCTCTACCAATATCGGTATAGATGATGGCTTCTACGCCATAGTCTTCATACTTCTTAGCTAAATCAGCCACTTCGTGACCCGTTAACTTACTCCAACCATCTGTTGCTACTTTGCCTTCTTTAGCATCCAAGCCAACAATGATGTGCCCAGGGAAAGCCACGCAAGCATCTTGTAAAAAGCCTGGATTTTTAACAGCGGCCGTACCAATGATCACGTAGCTCAAACCATCATCCAATAAACGCTCGATTGTTTCCAAATCACGAATACCGCCACCCAACTGAACTGGAATGTCATCACCCACTGCTTTGAGGATGGATTTGATGGCCGATTCATTTTTAGGTTTTCCCGCAAAAGCACCATCTAAATCCACCAAGTGCAAACGACGCGCCCCTTGCTCAACCCAGTGTTTTGCCATCGCGCCCGGATCTTCCGAGAACGTTGTCACTTTATCCATATCACCTTGCTCTAAACGAACACAGTGGCCTTGTTTAAGATCAATTGCAGGTATTAACAACATGATGAATATTTAATAAATTAAGGTTGCCAACGAGTAAAGTTTTGATACAAGCGCAAACCTAAGTGTGCGCTTTTTTCTGGATGAAACTGCGTTGCAAAGATATTGTCCTTTGCAACAGCACAAGTAAATAAAGTTCCGTAATCTGTAGCACCTACAGTATGAGCCGAATCAGCGGGTACTGCATAGTAACTGTGCACAAAGTAAAAAGAGCTATTGTCTGGTATGCCGTCCCAAAGTGCATGCCGTTTGGTTTGCTGCACTTGGTTCCACCCCATGTGCGGCACTTTAAAGTGCGAACCATCAGCTTGATTTTTACCAGCCAAGTCAAAACGAATTACCTTACCTGGCAACAAACCTAAACCAGGTGTTACATCTGTACCGTTAGGCGCATCGAATCTGATCTCTGCACTACTTTCAAATAACATTTGCTCGCCGACACAAACACCTAACATCGGTTTTGTGCGGCTCGCTTCAAGAACAACATCTAATAAACCAGATTCTTGCAAATGCGACATACAGTCAGGCATTGCGCCTTGACCAGGTAAAACCACCTTATCAGCTGCTTTAATTTCTGCAGCGCTTGATGAAATCTTAACATTGGCCTCTGGCGCAGCATGCATCAAAGCCTGTGCAACAGAGCGCAGATTACCCATTCCGTAATCAACAATGGCAATGCTTGGTGAATTTTTAGACAAGGTCTGAACCTAATGCTTAAAAGGTAATTAAAGGCTTACAAGCTACCTTTTGTAGAAGGAACCACACCACTGGCACGAGGATCTAATTCCAAAGCCATGCGCAAAGCACGGCCAAAGGCCTTAAATACTGTTTCAATTTGGTGGTGAGCATTAATGCCACGAATATTATCGATGTGCAATGTCACCCCTGCATGATTAACAAATCCGCGGAAAAATTCAATCGTGAGATCCACGTCAAAATCACCCACACGTGCGCGTGTAAATGGCACATGGAACTCCAAACCAGGACGACCTGAGAAATCAATCACAACACGTGACAAAGTTTCATCCAACGGCACATAAGAATGTCCGTAACGAGTGATGCCTTTTTTATCACCCACTGCCTTGGCAATAGCCTGACCTAGAGTAATACCAACATCCTCTACAGTGTGGTGATCATCAATGTGTGTATCACCCTTTGCAGTCACAGCGAGATCAATCATGCCGTGACGAGCAATCTGATCGAGCATGTGATCTAGGAAAGGAACCCCAGAATTAAGTTGAGCTTTACCCGTGCCGTCTAGATTGAGGGCAATCTGAATTTGGGTTTCCGAAGTGTTTCTTGTGACATCTACAGTGCGCATGCCGTCATAATATCACCGTCCTCATGAATTTCCACCCTGTGGTACTGTTCTGAAGATGCTGATTCTTAAAGAATTTAGCTAAAAATCGTTAAAACTACTGGATTAATAAGGTAAGCCATCAAGATGAGCCGTTTTTGGAGCAAAACTGTTAAACAATTAACGCCCTATGTACCCGGCGAACAGCCCAAATTAAGCCAACTGATCAAGCTCAACACCAATGAGAGTCCTTATGGACCATCACCCAAGGCACTAGCAGCAATTGCCAGTGCCAACACAGATGCTTTACGCCTCTATCCAGACCCAAATTCTGACGCCCTCAAACAAGCCATTGCCAAAGTTCATGGCTTAAATAGCCAACAAGTTTTTGTAGGCAATGGTTCTGACGAGGTTTTGGCACATACATTTCTTGGCTTGCTCAAACATGATGCACCCATTTTGTTTCCAGACATCACCTATAGCTTTTACCCCGTCTACTGCAATCTGTATGACATAGCATTTGAAAACATTCCTCTAAATGAGGACTTTTCAATCTCCATAGACGCTTACTTAAATAAAAATGATGGCAAAAATGGAGGGATTATTTTTCCGAACCCCAATGCACCAACTGGTCGAGCGCTTAGCTTAAAAAATATCAAAGACCTTCTGGACAACAATAAAGATAGCGTCGTTGTAATTGACGAGGCATATGTTGATTTTGGAACAGAATCTGCGGTCTCCCTTGTTAATCAATATGACAATCTATTGGTAACGCATACTCTTTCTAAATCCTACGCTCTTGCAGGTTTACGTGTAGGCTATGCAGTGGGTCACCCAGAACTCATTGAAGGTTTAGAGCGAGTCAAAAATAGCTTTAACTCTTATCCAATTGACAAACTAGCGATGGCTGGCGCCATCGCTGCAGTTGAAGATCAAGCTTATTTACAGAAAATTAGCCAAGCAGTCATTCAAACAAGGACTGAGCTAGTGAAGTCTTTAGATCAATTGGGTTTCAAAACTATTCCATCTAGCGCTAATTTTATTTTTACCAAACACCCTCAGCATGATGCAGCAACTATTGCCGCGTCCCTGAGGGAAAAACACATCATCGTTCGTCACTTTAAGATGCCGCGTATTGATCAATACCTACGCATCACAATTGGCACGGATGAGCAGTGCTCTAAGTTAATTGAAGCCCTAAAACAAATTGTTTAATTAAATTGCCCTCGTGAAGTAAGCTAAAGCACTAATACCAACGGACATACAAGCCACCATCAACCCGCCCAAACGATTAAACAATTTACTTGTTAACACGTCCGCCATACAGTCCATCTTTTCTTCTAAGTGGCTGACTTTGTTATCCAAATAATTAAACTTATCGTCGAGATGATTAAATTTTTCGTCTAAATAATGAAATTTTTCATCTATTTTTTGATTTAACTGATCTCGCACTTCATACAATTCATTCTTAGTTGCCAACTCTTGCGCGGTATGTAAGCTATACCCAATTCCCTCAGAGATAACTTCTGACTGTTCTTTTGTAAAGCCAACGGCTTGTAATGTTTTGGCGTATTGCAACAAACTAAAAATGGCTGCGCTCATTTGTTATTTTTTTCCTCAAAAAATAATTTTATATTTTTTATAAGCAAAAAATCAAATCACCAAAAGTAATGGCACACAAATTGTGTGCCATTACTTTAAGCATAGTTTTTGTTGATCTCTATTTCTTGAGTCTAAGCTCTGCTGCTCTTGCATGAGCTTGCAAGCCTTCACCATGGGCTAGTGTGCTAGCAATTTTTCCTAGATGTTGCGCACCCTGATTGCTCACCTCAATCATGCTTGATCGCTTGATAAAGTCATAAACACCAAGTGGTGATGAGAAACGAGAAGTTCTCATGGTTGGCAACACGTGATTAGGTCCTGCGCAGTAATCACCCAAGGACTCACTGGTATATGGGCCCATAAAAATAGCGCCCGCGTGTCGAATGAGTTCAGCCCACCTGCGTGGATTTTCTGCGGAAATTTCTAGATGCTCAGCAGCAATGGAATTAGCAATCTCACAAGCCTCTTCCATATTTTTAACCAAAATCATGGCACCACGATCTTGCAATGATTTTTTAATCACTGCCTGTCTTGGCATTTCTGGTAAAAATTTGTTGATACTGTTTTGTACT
>JALQYK010000033.1 GCA_023254115.1 Polynucleobacter sp. | reverse complement strand
TTCAATAATAATTCATGGATTTCTAAGGTGGTTGAACAACAATCCATCACCCCCAAATTTAAGGCAGTCTTAAAAGATTCAGGGTTTAAATTGTCCGTCATCCAAACAATCGGAATATTTTGGGTTAGGGGAGATTTCTAACTTCAAGGCTTATGACAGTGGGCACTGGTACTTTTCTTTAAAGGATGCTGAGGGACAAATTCGTTGTGTGATGTTCCGTGGTCGTAACGGACAGGTAGGTTTTGTCCCTAAAGAAGGTGATTTAGTGGAGGTGGCTGCCAACTTAGGTGTCTATGTTCCTAGGGGTGATCTTCAGTTAAACGTTGGTTTGATGAGGCGGGCAGGTCTTGGTGGTCTTTATGAGGCGTTCTTGAAGTTAAAAGACAAGCTAAATAAAGAGGGACTATTTGACGAGTCAAAAAAGCGCCCATTACCAAAACATCCTAAAGCCATAGGTGTCATTACCTCAGCGCAAGCCGCAGCCTTAAAAGATGTTTTAAGCACTTTGGAGCGACGAGCCCCGCATATACCTATCATTGTTTACCCAAGCCTAGTTCAAGGGGTTGATGCGCCGCCTGCTTTGATATCTGCATTAAATCGTGCATACCTTGATGCTAAGCAGGGAGACATTGATGTGATCTTATTGGTTAGGGGTGGTGGCAGCATTGAAGATCTCTGGTGCTTTAATGATGAGCAGCTTGCTAGGGTGATTGCTGAGTCGCCAGTGCCAATCGTCTCTGGTGTTGGGCATGAAACAGATTTCACCATTGCTGATTTTGTGGCTGATCTTCGTGCGCCCACGCCAACTGGTGCAGCTGAATTAGCAGCTCCTAATAGAGATACTTTATTGCAAGACTTGGATGTTCTAGCGCAACGTATGAGCGTTAAGCTAACTCAAAGAATTGATAAAGAAGCACAACGCTTGGATCAATTGGCGCTGCGTTTAAACCATGCCCTACCTAATCCTGAACGCATGAGAGAAAAAGCAGAACAATTAACTGTGCGATTGAATCAAGCTTGGCAAGTCAATATACAAAGGTGTCGTGATAGACAGCAGACTTGGCGTAATCATCTAGAGCTTTTAAATCCTCAGCGTACCTTAGAGCGTGGCTATGCTGTTGTGTTGGATGAAAAAGGGCATGCGATGACATCGGCAAAGAATATTCAAACTAATAAAACTTATGAGCTAAGGCTTGCTGAGGATTGGTCTGACATTGTTATATCTGAAGCGCAAAACATTCGCCCAAGTAAATAGGCACTGCAATACCTATCTTTGAGGGGTTTGCACGAAATATTCATAAATCATGGATAATTTAGCTTGCTATAACTTAAAGACCTAATTAGGTTTTTAATCTTTTATAAATATTGCAAAGGGGAATTTATATGGCGTCAATATTGCAATCATTACAACGCACAGTTTTGGCTGGTTTTGTTTTATTGATTTTGATCGTTCTTGGTGTTGGATCAGTGAATTTTGATCATGCTTGGGGTGCATTTGTGGTTCGTTGGTTGCACGTGTTGGTCGGTGTGATGTGGATTGGTTTGCTTTGGTACTTTAACTTTGTACAAATTCCATCTATGCCAAAGATTCCAGATGAGCAAAAACCTGCGATTAGCAAAGTAATTGCACCAACAGCTTTGTTCTGGTTCCGCTACGCTGCACTATTCACAGTTGTAACAGGTTTGTTGTTGGCTGCTGCTAACGGTTACCTAGTACAAGCTTTGACATTCCAACAACCGGTTGTGGCAATTGGTATTGGCATGTGGTTAGCTCTTGTGATGGCATTTAATGTTTGGTTCATCATTTGGCCAAATCAGAAAAAAGCTTTAGGTATTGTTCAAGTAGAGGCTGCAGAAAAAGCCGCTGCCGCACGTTTAGCAATGTTGACTTCACGTTTTAATACGATGTTGTCAGTACCAATGCTCTACATGATGGTTGCGCAGCAAAACGCTGGCTTGTAATCTAGTTAAGCATCAATAAAAAGAGGAGCCATGGCTCCTCTTTTTTTACACTCGAACAACAAGTATTTATTAGCTTTAATCTCTAAAGTTATTAAATCCCAATGGCGCTTCTTCAACATCTTTACGAAGCATAGCCATGGTTGTTTGTAGGTCGTCGCGTTTAGCGCCTGTTACACGCACTGCATCGCCTTGAATACTTGCTTGTACTTTGATCTTGCTGTCTTTGATGATGCGCACAATTTTCTTGGCGAGTTCTGTGCTGATACCTTTTTGGATCTCAACAATTTGTTTGAGTTTGTCACCTGATATTTTTTCGAGTTTGCCGTCTTTTAGAAAACGCACATCCACATTGCGCTTAGCGAGTTTGGCTAAAAGAACATCACGCACTTGTCTGAGTTTGAAATCATCATCGCCAAACAGGGTTAATTCTTCACCTTTTTGTTCAATTCTGGCATCTGATCCCTTGAAGTCAAAACGAGTAGAAATCTCTTTATTGGCTTGCTCAAGAGCATTTTTTACTTCAATCATGTCTGGTTCGCAAACAACGTCAAATGAGGGCATAGTTCACCTAAAAATCTAAAGTAAAGTTAATCACAGTTAAGATTGTGGCATGAAGATCGATTTACGCGCTAGTTTGCGTGCTCACAATACCTTTGGATTTGATGTGTCCGCTCAATATTTGGCTTATTTGCAGAATAAGTCAGATGTGGTCGAATTTATATCAAAAGCTCAGTCTGAAAAGGAGCCTTGGCAAGTCTTTGGAGGTGGTAGTAACTTAGTTTTGGCAAAAGATTTGTCAGGGTATACAGCCCTTATGCAAATAAAAGGCAAATCTTTATTGAAAGAAACCTCTACGCATTTTTATATCGAAGCCATGGCGGGCGAGTCTTGGCATGAGTTTGTAGAGTGGTCATTGAATAATGGTTATCCAGGGCTAGAAAACCTAGCATTAATACCTGGTACGGTGGGAGCCGCGCCTATACAAAACATTGGTGCATATGGCCTAGAGTTGGAAGAGGTATTTGAGAGTCTTGAAGCATTTGATCGACTAACACAAGAATTTGTGACCTTAAATAAATCAGACTGCAAGTTCTCATATCGTCACAGTGTTTTTAAAGATGAGCCCAATCGTTATGTGGTTGTTTCAGTTTGTTTTGTATTACCTAAACAGTGGCAAGCAAAACTCAGTTATGCCGAATTAGAAAAAGCATTCGCTCATCAACACTCATTAAAACCCATCGACATCTTTCATCGGGTGTGCGAGATTCGAAGAGATAAGTTACCTGATCCTCAAGTGATTGGTAATGCGGGCAGTTTCTTTCATAACCCTGTGGTCACCAATGAGTTGTATCAACAGTTAAAACAGCAATTTCCTCAACTAGTTGCTTATCCTAGCGGGCAACAATGGAAGCTGGCTGCTGGTTGGTTAATCGATCAGTGCGGCTTTAAGGGATACAAGGTGGGGCGAGTAGGTGTTTATGAAAAACAAGCCTTGGTGCTTGTTAATCATGGTGGTGGCACTGGAGAAGAATTGCTTCAATTGGCAGAGCAAATTAAAAAGAAGGTTAAAGAAATTTTTAAAGTTTCTTTAACCGTTGAGCCTGTTATCTTTAATTAACTTCTAGTCTTGTTAGAGAAATAGTAGCCACATTGGTAGGGTCACTGCAGCAGCTAGAGTCATCACAGAAATACAAATAGCCACAAGTGGCCCATCGCCACCCATTCTATTAGCAAGTACATAGGCGCTTGTCGCAGTAGGCATTGCTGCAAATAGCACCACGCTATTCAGTTGAGCCTGAGGCAAATCAAAATACTTGCCAAAAAATAGAGCAATAGCAGGGCAAGCTAATAACTTAATGCCTGTCCAATAAGCCACTAGTGCGCCATCTTTTTTGCTTTTAACCCACATGAGTCCTGCGCCAACGCTTAACAAGCCCAAGGCAATTGAGGCTGCGCCTAAACGCGATAAGCTGAGAGCTAAATAGTCAGGCATTCTTAATCCAAGAATATTGCTGATTAATCCAAGCACGGTTGCAATGATTAAAGGATTTTTAATCAGTTCTTTGAAGATATGGGATTCTGAATGCTTGGCCAATGACCAAACTGCTGCAGCATTGGCAATTGGCACCAAGCAACCACTAATCAGTGCCATTAATGCAACACCTTCTTCACCAGCCAGTCGGCCGGCTGCCGCAAATGCAATATATGAGTTAAAGCGAAAGGCTGTCTGAAATCCAGAAGACCAGCTTAAGTCCGTTGGTTTAAAAATCCATTTTGAAATAAAACTCAAACCCATGGCAGAGAAAAAGGCGATGGCAGCCACAACAATCATGGTGTAAGTGCCACTCCAATCAAACCTAGTTTGATTGATGGCATTGAACAATAGTGCTGGGAATAACAAGTAATAGACAAGCTTTTCAGCACTTGTCCAAATATTCTTATCAAGATGAGTAAAGCGTACTAAGATGAACCCAAGCAAAATGAGCAAGAAATCAGGAAGTAATAAAAAAGCTGGGTTCAATGGCGTCTCTTTTAGAATAAAACCTCAATGGTAGTTAAAAAATCAACTTCTCGCACGCAAGATGACTATCAGGATTCTAAGCCTGTTAGTAAAAAGCTAATTGCCAGCATGGAAGCCATTGATCTATTTTGTGATACTTGCTGGTTAGAAGATGGCTTGTCTAAGAATAGTTTGAGTGCCTATCGTCGAGATTTGCTCCTATTTGCGCGTTGGCTAGATGATGAGGTATCTAAAACTATCTACGAGGTAAATTCAGCTGATGTGATGGGGTACATTGCTCATCGCAGAGCAGATAAAGCAACCACTGCTAATAGACGTTTAACAGTGTTGAAGCGTTTTTATCGTTTAGGTATTCGCAAAAACTTGGTTAAAGCTGACCCATGCCTCAATTTGAGAGCTGCCAAACAGGCGCCAAGATTTCCAAAAACCTTGAGTGAGTCTCAGGTGGAGGCATTGCTTGGTGCGCCAGACACAGATACACCTTTAGGTATCAGGGATAGAACCATGCTTGAGTTAATGTATGCCAGTGGTTTGCGTGTGTCTGAGATGGTGGATCTGAAAACTATTGAAGTGGGACTAAATGAGGGTGTGGTGCGTGTCATTAGTGGTAAGGGTGGTAAAGAACGTTTGGTGCCTTTTGGCGCTGAGGCCGCTAATTGGTTGAAAAAATATCTAGAGATTGCCAGACCTCAACTATTAGATACAAAATCGCAACACAAGGCGACACAAGATTTATTTTTAGCAAGACATACTGGTCAGGGTATGACTAGGCAAGCTTTTTGGCACATCATCAAGCGTTATGCGACTTTAGCTGGTATTGATGTACCACTGTCACCTCATACTTTGAGGCACGCCTTTGCAACACATTTGTTAAATCATGGAGCTGACTTAAGAGTAGTGCAATTATTATTAGGTCATGCAGATATATCAACGACACAGATATACACTCACGTTGCACGTGAGCGGTTAAAAAATATCCATCAACAGCATCACCCTAGAGCGTAAACATGAACTTATCAATTTTTAATGTATTTGTAATTTTGGGAGCCTACCTGATTGGTTCTGTCTCCTTTGCGGTAGTGGTTAGTAAAGCTATGCGCTTACCAGACCCCCACAGTTATGGTTCAGGCAACCCAGGGGCTACCAACGTATTGCGAACAGGCAATAAGTTGGCGGCAATTCTGACTTTACTGGGTGATGCAGCTAAAGGTTATGTGGCCGTTGTTATAGCAAGAATTTTAATTGGTGTGGAAATTGACTCTTGGGTATTGCCTGCTGTTGCTGCTGCAGCATTTATTGGACATTTATTTCCAGTTTTCCATGGCTTTAAAGGTGGTAAAGGTGTGGCAACAGCTTTGGGTATTCTGTTGGCAATTGATTGGGTCTTGGGGCTCACTACTTTATCGACTTGGTTAATTGTGGCAGTATTTTTGCGCTATTCATCTCTGGCAGCTTTGGTGTCTGCAGTATTTGCGCCCATCTACTTTATGTTCTTATTTGGTGTTCAACCAATGGCGATCGCCATTGCACTCATGAGTGCATTATTAATCTGGCGTCACAAAGCTAATATACAAAAATTATTAAAGGGCGAAGAGGGTAGGATTGGCTCTAAAAAATAGCCAATAAAAAACGCTGCTCCAATTAATGGGCAGCGTTTTTAATGAGCGAGTAAAAATAGTAGCGAAAACTATTTAACGATTAATACAGGCTGTTTTGCTTGAGATAGTACTTGGGTTGCAATTGAACCCATGATTAAATTCATGAGTGAGCTACGACCGTGAGAGCCCATCACAATCATGTCAGCTTTAGCAGTTTTTGCCTCAGCCAGAATCGTGTCAGCGACATGACCAACTTTTTGCACTAATTTATATTGAATTTTTGCTTTATCTAATTTTGCTGTCGCTGATTTAATAGCTGCCTTACTTTGATCTGCATACCAATCAGCAATTGATTTCTTGGGGATATATTGTGTGACCTCAGGTGGAATGACATCTGGTTCAACATGAAGAACAACCAAACCTGACCCCTTGCCTTCAAACATGGCGGAGTGAGTGATTAGATAATCAATGGCTTTTGCACTATGTTTTGATCCGTCGATCGATACTAGAACCTTCATCAAATCTCCTTTGAATAATTAGTTTGTCACCTACGCTTTCATATTAAGCCATATTCAGGATGATTTCTTAGTTTGCCCATGCATATTTGATGGTTATCAATAAATAAGAGAAGGGCTTGGGTAAAGAAAAAAGCACCGAAGCAATTGCTTGGGTGCTTTTGGATGGCTTTTTGGAAAAAGCCTTGATTTGGTGGGTCGGGCGAGACTCGAACTCGCGACCAACGGATTAAAAGAAGACCAATCCGTTGGATATGTTTTTAGAACCTTATTCCTAAAGGCTATAAAGGGAGGTATACTAAAACCACTAAAGTAACCACTAAAGTCGTTCGAGTCCTATTTTGACTACCAAACCGAAAAAACCTATAAAAATCAAACCTAAAGGTAGTGGAGCTATTCCTATACCCGATACGGTGGAGACGGTTCCTGGTTATCCAACCAAACTCAAATTCTTTAAGGTTTACTGTTCACGATTTTATTGGTCTCGGGTTTACATCAATGGATCCTACAAAGTCCGTAGTCTGAAAACTGAAAGTCGTAAAGAAGCTATTAATCTAGCTAAAAAGTTCTACGAGGACTCGTTGGTGGGTGTTCGTACGGGTCAATCAAAGGCTCCCAAGAGTCGTACCTTCAGTAATGTCGGAATAGCTTATTTGGAGTCCATTAATACAGCTGGAAGTCGGGTATACAAAGACGATTCAAATAGGTTCAAAAAAGAACTAATCCCTCATTTTGGTGAAAAGGACATTGGTGAGGTCACAAATTCAGATATTTCTGACCTTATTAAGAAACTTCAAAACCGTGGACTCTCACCAGCTACAGTCAATCACTACATCATCGTTCTGAGAAAAATTCTGAAATTTGCTTCTGATAACCGACTAATTCAGTCGATTCCGAATTTCCCAAGAATCAAAGGTAAGACCACATCGGTTACTAAGAGGGATTATTTTGATCAGAAAGAATATAAGACACTCACTGATACGGTTGATAAGCTAGTTAATAAAGAAGAAAAAGTTCGTGGGGTATTGATTACTGAAGAAATGAGATATTTGATTCAGTTCATGGTGAATACATTCATTAGACCGAGCGACCTTCGTGTTCTAAAACATCAACACATTAAGGTAATGACTAATCCTGATGAACCTAATCCCAAGTACAACAAATACCTTTTGTTAAGTCACCCAGCCACGAAGACTACAGATCAGGAAGTGGTAAGTATGTATGGAGCTGAAGGGGTCTATAAGAAGTTGGCTGATTACCAAAAGAAAAGAGGGTACGGTAAAAATACAGACTATCTTTTCTTACCCGAATACAAGAATAGAAATACGATGATGAATATTCTGAGTCGGTTATTTAGAAAGATTGTTGAAGAGGCTGGAATCACTGGTGAAGGTGAAAAGCACACTCTATATTCATTACGACATTCAGCCATCATGTTCAGATTACAGTTGGGTAATGTAAACACATTACAACTAGCTAAAAATGCTCGTACATCACAAGCTATGATTGAGAAACATTATGCTTCTCGACTAACGAATTTGATGGGTCTTAAAGAGTTACATAGTTTTAAGACTGTGAAATGAAAAGGAATTAATTAATGGAACAAAGAGTTCAAAGCCACTATAACGGACTGAATTTGGATGAAATAATTTCTGGTGAGATTGAAAAATTTATACAGAATGATTCATGTGTTTTCAAAAATCAAGTAGTTGGTACTTGGACCTTTAGTTATGAAGATGAAGATGGTTGTGGTGTATCAGGTGTTGAGAAATTAATTTCAAATTCCTACGGAAAAATTACTTGGGTAAATCAGACACAAGTTGAATTAGGAAAAGTTTATTCTGTTATTGATGGTCAAGTTAATTTAGACATAAATTTTGTTTTTGAGATATTTGATAAATGGCTGGATTACTGTGACAAACATTGGGATGAGGTGACCTCTTCAGCTTATTTCCCGATTAGTTCAATACCCATTGATCAAGGTTTGCTTTTCTATGTAATTGGTGATGTTTATAGAAATATTGATAGAGCTGACGCTACTTACTCAGAAGATGTTGATATTGATATAGCTTTACAGATAGGGAGGGTTCTTAAGTTTTGTCTATTTTATGGTGAACATAAACCACATGAAACTAAATTAATGAGAATGATGAAAATCATTGGTAAAAATTCTAATCCTAGCAATTTATCTGTAGAGGTGATATCTGAATTAAGATTGTTGAATAAGGATGTCACTTTAAAAATGAATGACAAACATTATTCAAAATTTATTATTGATGGATTAAAAAGTTTCTCGGAATATTCAGGGTATCCATTGGATAAACTTTATACATATAACGCTTTTTTGCTTGGTGAAAATAGTCCATTGGCTAGTTGATATGAAATATATTTTTTTAATTGTTTCTTTGTTTTTGGTGGGATGTGTCCAAAAAACTAGTAACTCTGACCTGTTTTTGAATCAAAATAACTGTACAACTTTGGGTGGTGATCGTGTAGTTATTGTTGACGGAGAAATTAAACTCAAGTCAGATAATTATC
>JALQYK010000107.1 GCA_023254115.1 Polynucleobacter sp. | reverse complement strand
ACTTTTTGTAGTTCTTGCTAAAGTTGTTTCAAGCATTGTCTTATCTTTTAAAACAAAAACTTTATCTTCATTTATATTGGCTTTTAAAATATTTGCATTTAAAGTTCCAGTTATTATTACAAAATCAAAAACTTTATCTATCTCTTTTGCCATATTCGGTAGCAAAACTTTTGCCTAGCTTATCTTCAAAGAGTAGGCGGGTTAGTTGATGTGCCCAAGCGTTATAAATTGTGGCGCCTGCGCTATCAATACTCATGTTGCCATTAAAGCTAGCAATTAAACCTTTTGCATCACTTGCATATTTGTGATTTGAATTGGCCTGTTGCAAAAGTGGTAATAAATCAATCGCAGACAAAGACAGTGCATCTGCCTGCATCGCTTTCATGCTGGCTAAATCATGTTTCTCTTGGCTTTGAAGTAGGGTTTCAATTCTATTTTGGCGGTAGGGCATGTGCCAATCTGCCGTTAATGGATTGGGGTCGTTGGCAGCATGAACACGCTGATTAGCGGTAGCTATCCAACCTTTGCTTGGATTATTGTCCTTTGGTAATTGGTCTAGGCTTAAGTAGGGTCCCCAATCGTATTGTTTATCCCAGCCCAAGGCAGGGGCTGATCCAAATAAACCATGGCCTTTGCTGCGCTTAGGTGCAACCCCAGCAGCTCGATAGGCAATTTGCCCTTCTTTATCAGCCATCACTACGTTTTGCATTGGCGCGTAGTAATGCTTGAGAGCGCCTTTAAATTCCTCAATATTTTGAGCTTGATTCATTAAGAACCCGGCTACCAAAGTTTGGTTGGCGTCATCGAGTGCAGTCCAACGCATTGATATAGCGTAACGCGATGTGTCAATTAATTGTTGAGCGCGATCATAAGCATCTGAGATCACTGGCCCGTGTCTTGTTTCACGAGCCAAGAAGCGCACTGACTCCTTACCTTTTACTAGGATCGTTTCCTCTCGCAAAACAAAATTGGCAAAACCATTGGGTGTTTGATAGCGGGCAGGATTTTTTTCATCCAAAGCTTCAATGTATAAATCTTGCACATCAGGATCGGTGTTCGTAAAGCCCCAAGCAATGTTTTTATTGCGTCCTAAAACAACCCCCGGAATTCCCGGCACTGTGGCGCCAATCACTTGTAATTTAGGCGCTTCAATATGAGCAAAATACCAAATCGCAGGAGATGTAAGGGCAAGATGCGGGTCATTGGCTAAAAGAGGTTTGCCGCTGATTGTCTTATCGCCGGATAGAACCCAATTATTAGAGCCAACCCCCTCAAATCCTCCTGGAAGGAAACGCAAAAAATCTTTATTTAAGTTGCTAGTTTGATTGCCGGTAGGGCCATTTGATTTGAATACGCCTAAATCTCGATACATTTTGGCAAAGTTGACCGATGTGGGGGCTGTTTCACCTGGGTATGGTGGCAATACTTGCCAAATACGATCTGTATCTAGTGTTTTTGATAATTCGAGACGTAAAAACTCTTTGTGCCAGTTGCCACCTAAATCCAAAGCCATCATGAGCGACCAAGCTACCGAGTCAGCAGGCCCCCATGTGCCAGGTTTGGCACCCAAAATCATGAACTCCGCTGGTAAAGCCCAACCCAGGCGAGCAAATCCAGCATTAACACCCTCAACATAAGACTGGATTTGGCGTTTGTATTCAATAGGGTAGTTTTCAAACTGTTTTTCTGCGGCGCGACGAATGCCTAGGGTGCGTATGAACTTATCTACCCCAACAGTTTCTGGACCAAGTATCTCTGATAACTTGCCTGAAGCTAGGCGACGATTGAACTCCATTTGCCAGGGACGTTCGGTGGCATGCAAGAACCCAAGGGTGTACCACGCCTCTTCAATGTTGTTGGCGTTGATATGGGGTATGGCATTGGCATCAAATTTAACTGTAACTGGGTTGTTAATGCCTGGTGCTATTAGCTCCGCGTTTAACTTGTCACGAGTCGATAACCAATAAACACTAAGGATAGTAAGGGTAATAATTAGTAAACCGGCAGCGGCAATAACAAAAATCCTTGCCCAGCCTATATTTTTCTTATCTCTTGAGGAGAGGGTGAAGCTCATATTAGGTAAAACCCCTAGCAAATATTACGTCGATTTAGATGCGTATTTTTTCACAGAGTGCTAAATTAATCTCAACTTGTGAAATTTATTCTCAAGCTAGATAGATCGATCAATAAAAGAGGAGACATATATGTCAGACAATAAAGTTCAATCACGTCGTAAATTTATCGCCACATCTACAGCTGCAGCTGCTGGTGCAGGCACGCTTGGCTTCCCGATGATTGCTAATGCGCAAACAGTTAATCTGCGCTTTCAGTCAACATGGCCAACAAAAGATATTTTCCATGAGTATGCACAGGACTTCTGTGACAAGATCAACAAGATGTCTTCAGGTCGTCTGAAGATTGAATTATTGCCAGCTGGTTCAGTAGTTAAAGCTTTTGACTTATTGGACGCTGTGAGCAAAGGTACATTGGACGGTGGTCACGGTGTGGTTGCTTACTGGTACGGTAAGAGCCCAGCGTTAGCGCTATGGGGATCTGGCCCAGCTTTCGGTATGGACCCAAATATGGTGCTTGCATGGCATGAGTACGGTGGTGGTAAAGCCATGTTGGAAGGCATCTACAAATCATTGAACTTGGATGTGGTGTCATACCTATATGGCCCAATGCCAACACAACCTTTGGGTTGGTTCAAAAAGCCGGTGGCTAAAGTTGATGATATGAAGGGTCTAAAGTACCGTACAGTAGGTCTTTCAATTGACATTTTCAAAGACATGGGCGTTTCAGTGAACGCATTGCCAGGTGCTGAGATCGTGCCAGCGATGGACCGTGGTCTTTTAGATGCTGCTGAATTTAACAACGCGTCTTCAGATCGTCTATTGGGCTTCCCAGACGTATCTAAAGTCTGTATGTTGCAATCATTCCATCAGTGTTCAGAGCAGTTCGAGATTCTTTTCAACAAGAAGAAACTAGACTCTATGCCTGCTGAATTGCGTGCGATGATCACTGCAGCTGTTCAAGCTTCTTCAGCTGAAATGAGCTGGAAAGCCATCGATCGTTACTCAAAAGACTACATTGAGATGCAACAGAAACAAGGCGTTAAGTTCTACAAGACGCCAGACTCAATCTTGCGTGCTCAATTAGCAGCTTGGGACAAGATCATTGATGCTAAGTCACAAGAAAACGCTGACTTCAAACGTGTTCTTGAATCAATGCGTACATTTGCTCAACGTGCATGCCGTTGGCAAAATGACACAAGCGTTGATTACAAGATGGCTTACAACCACTATTTCGGTCGTAAAGCAAAGTCTTAAGCTATATGATGTAAGGCAAATACCCACCTAGAATGCTAGGTGGGTATTTGTTGTTTGCAGTTATATAAAAATAATACGGAAGAGACACATGCAAAAATTCTTGCTATCTATCGACAACTTGTCGACCAAGCTTGGACACTTTTCTGCCTACTCGATTGCAGTACTGACTGCAGTGATTTGTTGGGAAGTTGGGTCTAGGTACTTTTTTAATTCCCCTCATGACTGGGTTTTTGATGTGACCTACATGCTATACGGTGTGTTGTTCATGATGGCTGGCGCTTATACACTGTCTAAAAATGGACACGTGCGTGGTGATGTGTTGTACGGCTTTTTTACGCCAAGAACACAAGCGATTCTTGACTTGGCTTTGTACATCATCTTCTTTATTCCTGGCATCGTCGCTTTGGTTTATGCAGGCATCAGTTTTGCCTCAGAATCAATTGCGATCAATGAGCACACCACTCAAACAGCCAATGGCCCTCCGATTTGGCCATTCAAGATGATTATTCCAATCGCCGGTGGCTTATTGTTGCTTCAAGGTTTTGTAGAGATTATTCGTTGCATCCTTTGTATTCGAGATGGTGAGTGGCCAAAACGTGAGGAAGACGTCGAAGAAGTTGACGTTGACAAATTAAAAGCCATGGTTAGCCATGAAGATGATAAGAAGGGTGCTTAATCATGCGTAAGGAACTTTATTTCGGCTTTGCCATCATGGCAGCCATTGTTGTAGGAACTCTGGCATTTATGCCATCGTTTTCAGAAATGACTAATGGTCATTTAGGTCTATTGATGCTCAGTTTGGTGGTGGTTGCCATCATGATGGGTTTCCCAACGGCCTTTACATTAATGGGCATGGGCATGATCTTTGCCTTCATGGCTTATCACAATCAGGGTGAAGGCGATGCACAGGCGTTGACCAGAACTCTTGATTTGATGGTGCAAAGAACATTTGCCGTGATGACCAATGATGTTTTGATCTCTATTCCATTATTTGTGTTCATGGGGTATCTAGTTGAGCGTGCCAATCTGATTGAGAAGCTTTTTAAAAGTTTGCATCTTTCATTGGCTCGTGTGCCGGGTGCTTTAGCGGTTGCAACATTAGTAACCTGCGCAATTTTTGCTACAGCAACAGGTATTGTGGGCGCCGTTGTAACGCTCATGGGCTTATTGGCTTTGCCATCAATGCTAAAGGCTGGCTATAGCGTTAAGTTGTCTGCCGGTGCAATTACAGCGGGTGGTTGTTTGGGTATTTTGATTCCGCCATCAGTGATGCTAATTGTGTATGGCGCAACTGCTGGTGTATCAGTAGTTAAGTTATACGCAGGGGCTTTCTTCCCCGGCATTATGTTGGCTGCTTTGTACATTGGCTATGTGATTATTGTTGCCAAAATCAAACCTGAGTTGGCGCCACCGTTACCAGAAGAAGATCGCAAGGTGACTTTGACTCAATCAACACAAAAGCTAGCTACTTTTGGCAAATTAGCTTTACCTTCAGTGATTGCTGCTATCAAAGGTCGCGCTGCTGCTGGCATAAGTACTAAAGAGTTATTGAAGCAACTAGCCATCATTGTTGGCCCATTGGTATTTTTTGTGGTCGCTATGAGTTTGATTCATAGAGTTGCAACGGAGCCTGTCGAGCAGGCTGCTGTTGTAACAATGGAAAGTGATGGCGGTATGATGAGTTTGGAGGAGGTTTCTGCTCCAACAGAGTCAGCTGGTGGCGTATCTTTACCGCCAGGCGCTGAAGAACCTCCGCAAGCGATGGGTGTTGCAACGCCTCCTGGTGCAGAAGAAGCTCCTAAGCAAACTGCTGCATCATCAACTGCGCCGACAGCACAGCAGGATAAAGAGCCCGCTGAAAGACAACCAACACCAACCTGGTATTGGATCATGCTTGGTATTGGGTTGTTAATTGGTGCCATCTTTTACTACTTCTTGACAATGGCTCGCCTTGAAATCTTCAAAATGCTCTTGGGTTCATTCTTCCCATTAGCTGCTTTGATTTTGATGGTGTTAGGTACTATTGTGTTTGGTTTGGCAACACCAACTGAAGCGGCTGCTGTAGGATCTCTGGGTGGTTTCTTGTTGGCTTGGGCTTATAAACAACTCAATATGGACGTTGTTAGAGAGTCAGTTTTCTTGACAGCTAAAACAAGTGCGATGGTTTGCTGGTTATTTGTGGGATCCTCAATTTTCTCAGCGGCGTTTGCACTTTTAGGTGGGCAGGAGTTGATTGAGAAGTGGGTGTTGGGCCTTGGTTTGAGCAAGATCGAATTCTTAATCTTGTCTCAGGTCATCATTTTCTTGCTTGGCTGGCCATTAGAGTGGACTGAAATCATCGTGATTTTCATGCCAATCTTTATTCCGCTATTGAGTCACTTCCAGGTAGACCCATTGTTCTTTGGCTTGTTAGTTGCATTGAACTTGCAAACAGCTTTCTTATCACCACCCGTGGCGATGGCAGCTTTCTACCTCAAAGGGGTTGCGCCGCCGCACGTCACACTCAATCAGATTTTTGCAGGCATGATGCCATTCATGGCAATTCAAGTGCTTGCTTTGATCTTGTTGTATGCCTTCCCAGCGATTGGCATGTGGTTGCCTGAGGTGCTTTACAAGTAATTTTTTAAGTAACCTTTTATTAACAAACCCCGCTTTTTGCGGGGTTTGTTTTTAATGTATGTAAAATGCTGACTTCGTTACAAAATAACGAAAGCTGTAGAAGTGATTTAGAAGTAAAAAATACAACTATTTCCGTCTACAATGACAAAAGTACTATGCCCGAGTGACGAAATAGGTAGACGTAAGGGATTTAAAATCCCTCGGCTTAAACAGCCGTGCCGGTTCGATTCCGGCCTCGGGCACCAGGCTTCTTATCAGCTAGGTGCTTTTAAATGACAACAAACACATATCGAATAACCGCTAAAACTCGTCAGAGGATGGCGGTTTTTTTATGTCTAAGCGTTTTAGCTACCGTGTCTTGGTGGCAAAGCGTGAATGCTCAAGCTGAGCCTGCCGAAATTTTAGGTATTTATTTCACGCCACCGATTGGTGGGGCTAGTGGGATTGTTAAGCAGATTGACGCCTCAAAAAAATCCATCAAAGTGATGGCGTATGGCTTTACCTCAATTAATCTCGCAGAAGCGCTTGTAAGGGCTAAGAAGCGTGGGGTGGATGTTACCCTTATCCAGGATGAGAAAAGCTCCCAAAACAATCGTGAAGCCCTGCAAAAGTTATTGGATGCAGCTATAGAGGTGCGCAGTGATGGTAAGCATGCCATACAGCACAACAAGGTCATGGTAATTGATCAGGATGTGGTGATCACTGGTAGCTATAACTTTACCAGCTCAGCCGAAACAAGAAATGCTGAAAACATCATGATTGTTAAGTCTGAGTATGCTGCTAGGCGTTATTTAGATAATTGGAATAACCACTGGGAGCATGCCATCAAAGTTGTAGGGCTGCCACCATCTCGTCAACGACGTTAATTAGGCACTCATCGCTTTATGAAGATGCGCAAAAAAGCAGATTTACCTAGCAAGATTTGTGTGACTTGTGGCCGTCCTTTTGCTTGGCGTAAAAAATGGGAAAAAGTTTGGGCCGAGGTGAAGTACTGCTCAGATCGGTGTCGAGCAGGAAAGTAATTAGCTCAATACAATCTTAGCTATGAAAAAAGCCAAGATAGACCCCGCTGATTTATCACGCATCATTGAGATGGCTTGGGAAGATCGCACTCCATTTGACGCCATTATGCAAAGTTATGGCATCAATGAATCAGCAGTGATTGATTTAATGCGCCAAACCATGAAGCCTAGTTCATATAGGATGTGGCGTAAGAGAGTGACCGGGCGTGCCACGAAGCACGTGGCTTTGAGGTCCGAAAATGTACAGCGAGCCTACTGCCCAACCCAATACAAACCTAAATAAAACACTGGGCCTTAGTTAGGCTCAGTCACAAACCCAATCTTGGTGAGCCCTGAACGTTTAGCAGTCGCTAACACTTGTGCAACAGATTCGTAGCGAACATTTTTATCTGCTCTTAATTGCACTTCAGGTTGAGGATTCTTTTTAGCAGCTGTTTGAGCGTAAATAGACAAAGTGTCTAAATCAATAGGCGATGTATTCCAGAAGATTTGACCTTTGGCAGAAATGCTTAAATTGATTGATTCAGGTTTAACGTCATTACGTTGACTGCTGGCTTGTGGCAATTCAACTTTCACGGCATGTTGCATCACTGGAATCGTGATCATGAACACAATCAATAGCACCAACATGACATCCACCAATGGGGTCATATTGATTTCAGCCATTGGCTGGCTATCATCGTCGCCAATAGGCTCGTTACCGAATGCCATGATTAATCCTGATTTGCTGAGCGAGTAGTGTTTGAGTTACCAACACGTGCGCCAGTGATAAAGAAAGCGTACAAATCATTGCCAAAACGATTCAGTTCAGCAATCAGTACTTTGTTGGTGCGGCTAATGGCGTTGTAAGCTAATACCGCTGGAATCGCTACTGCTAGACCCAAAGCAGTCATGATCAAGGCTTCACCAATTGGACCTGCTACTTGATCAATGGTGGCTGTTCCTGAAGTGCCGATACCCACTAACGCATGATAGATGCCCCAAACGGTACCAAATAAACCAATGAAGGGTGCTGTGGCACCTGTAGAGGCTAAGAAGGTTAAGCCTTGTTGCAAGCCACCAACTGATTTGTCAATGCTCACCTTTAAGCAGCGTGTGAGCCAATCTGAAGGATTGAGTGTTTGATGTAATTCACTGCGTGAACCTGCCTGTTGATTGTGGTGCTTCATGGCCTCTTGCGCACTTTTGGCAAGATCGCAATATGGATTAAGTTCTTGTGTCATTTGGCTCAAAGCAACTTCAAAAGAAGGGGCATGCCAAAAGCACTCGATTTCTTTGGCAATTTTTTTGGTTTTATAAAGATTCAAAGCCTTGGTAATGATGATAACCCAAGAGATGATTGACATCACCAATAAAAATAAGGCCACAGTTCTAGTGACTGCGTCACCTTGTGTCCACATGTTAGCCAGACCAAATGTTTGATTCATAAACTATTCCAATCGGAAAATATAAGGTTGTATAGCGGTTACTTTAATTGGTTTGCCAAGTTCTAAAAATGGACGGCAACGAACTTTCATGCCAGCATCAAGGGCGGCCTGATCAAGGCGAGGTAGGCCACTACTTTGTGCGATATTCACTTTTTGAACTGCGCCATCTTCTCCAATAAATAGACGCACCAAAATTTTACCTTCTTCACCCATGCGTCGTGAGAGGCTAGGGTAAATCGGTTCTGGTACGCTACATTGCGCTTGGCTTAATGAAATACTTTTTGGCTCGCCAGTGGTGCTGCCACCCGTACTAGTAGGTTTGGCGGTTGATGAGTCTTGTGTTTGGGTGCTTGTCAGGCTGCTAGGCGCACTCGTGGTGACCACTGGTTCAGAGGTTTTCTTTTCAGGCGCTTTCGGTTTTTCAGGAACAGGTTGGCTAACCTTAGCCTTTTCTTTTTGTGGATTGGGGTCTAGTAATGATGCCATCACCGTGTCGCCCATATTTGCCCCTGTTTTTGGGCGGTCAACACCTAACTGAACACCCACAATTAATAGAAAGTGCATCAGAACCACAAATGCAGTGATCCTGTTTTGCATTAACCATTCCTGGAGTTTGGAAATTACTTGACTAGGCACAGTATGAGTAGTTGAGGGCTAAGATATGAAAACGGTTGATGTCTCGATGGAGTGTTGATCTAGTGCCAAAGGTATTAATTGTTTGGCATGAGCGAGTAAAGCATCTGCATCAAGCGTTGAGTATAAGCGAATGGTTCTAGGTGGCGCAGACTGTAATAAATGGAATTCTTCTAGCTTTCTGCTGAGTTGTTTAACCACTGCATCGCTGGTATCAATGATCTCTATCTCAGCCCCAAGAATCTTTCTGATCAAAGGTGCTAAGAAAGGGTAGTGGGTGCAACCTAAAACCAATGTATCAATTTGAGCTTCTTGCAAGGGGGCTAAATGTTCACGCAAGAGCTGCTCTGTTTCTGGGCTATTGATGGCACCAGACTCAATTAACGGCACCAATCCTAAACCTGCTTGAGAGATGAACTCACAGTCGCCTTCTAAACTTTCTAATAAGGCTTTAAACTTGTCACTCTTTAAGGTGTTTTGTGTCGCCAAGACACCGACCTTTTGATTCTGGCTTTTTGTCACGGCTGGTTTGATGCCAGGCTCAACCCCAATAATTGGAATGGCTGGCATCTCATGACGTATATGTGCAATTGCCTCAGCAGTAGCAGTGTTGCAAGCAACCACCAAAGCTTGGCAACCTTCGCGTACTAACCAATGACATAAATCTAAGCTGCGTGTGGCAACCCAGTCACTTGATTTTTCTCCATAGGGAGCATTGGCTGAATCAGCCAAATAAATGTAGTGATGTGCAGGTGCTTGGCGTAGGGCCTCGTTGAGCACGGTGAGTCCACCAATGCCAGAATCAAAAACCCCAATGGTCGCCAAGCCTGCTCCTAGGTCTCTTAATTAAATAATTAATTAAGCTTTGGTGACTGGAATTTTTCCAATCTTAGCTTGCCACTCTTGTGGGCCGGTGTTGTGTACAGAGGTGCCGTTTGAATCTACCGCCACAGTCACTGGCATGTCTTCAATCGTGAACTCGTAGATGGCTTCCATACCTAAATCAGCAAAGCCAACGACCTTGGATTCTTTGATGGCTTTAGATACTAGATAAGCTGCACCGCCGACTGCCATGAGGTATGCAGATTTATGCTTTTTAATAGCCTCAATCGCAACGGGACCGCGTTCTGCTTTACCCACCATTGAGATTAGACCAGTTTGCGCTAGCATCATTTCAGTGAACTTATCCATGCGAGTCGCAGTGGTTGGGCCGGCTGGACCAACCACTTCATCGCGCACTGGATCAACAGGTCCAACGTAGTAAATGACGCGATTCTTAAAGTCGACAGGTAATTTTTCGCCTTTGGCGAGCATGTCAGCAATGCGCTTGTGTGCAGCGTCGCGACCAGTCAACATCTTGCCGTTAAGCAATAGAGTTTGACCAGGTTTCCAGCTGGCAACCTCTTCAGGAGTCAACGTATCTAAATTCACGCGCGTTGATTTTTCTGTATTCGGTGCCCATGCCACATCTGGCCAATCAGCCAATGATGGTGGTGTTAACACGGCTGGACCATCACCATGTAAATGGAAGTGGACGTGGCGAGTTGCTGCACAGTTTGGAATCATTGCAACAGGTAAAGAAGCTGCGTGAGTTGGGTAATCCATGATCTTCACGTCAAGCACTGTGGTGAGGCCGCCTAAGCCCTGTGCACCGATGCCAAGAGCATTCACTTTTTCCATGATCTCAAGACGCAGTTCCTCGATACGGGTTTTGGGACCGCGAGCAATTAGTTCATGAATATCTACAGGAGCCATGAGTGACTCTTTGGCAAGCAACATGGCTTTCTCTGGTGTGCCACCAATACCAATACCCAAGATGCCAGGAGGACACCAGCCAGCACCCATGGTTGGAACAGTCTTAATCACCCAGTCCACGATGGAGTCAGATGGGTTTAGCATGTACATCTTGCTCTTGTTCTCAGAGCCACCACCCTTAGCGGCGCAGATAACCTCAACGCCATCACCTTCAACGATTTCATAGTGCACCACGGCTGGGGTATTGTCTTTAGAGTTAGTTCGTTTGCCAGCAGGATCTAGTAATACAGAGGCGCGTAATTTATTGTCAGGGTGGTTATAAGCGCGACGCACACCTTCATTAACCATCTCTTGAACGCTCATTTTGGCGTCCCATTTGACATTCATACCCACTTTTAGAAATACCACCGCAATGCCTGTATCTTGGCAAATTGGACGTCTTCCTTCTGCGCACATACGGCTATTGGTCAAAATTTGAGCGATGGCATCTTTAGCAGCTGGGCTTTCTTCGCGCTCGTAGGCTTTACCCAGTGCAGTGATGTAATCCAATGGGTGATAGTAGGAAATGTACTGAAAACCATCAGCAATACTTTGAATAAAGTCGTCTTGGCGAATTGTGCTCATAATTTTGTGAATTAATAGTCAAAAAAGAAATCCATTTTACCTAGGGAAAGTTGCCATATACAGGTTTTGTTTAGGGCTTTAAGCTAAGTATCAAGAGAAATGGATTGGTTTAAATGTATGCGCCCTAGGGGTAACCCTGATATGAGCCCAATATATAAGAATTGTCAGTCAACTGTCAGTCGTGAGACCTAATCTCGAGTTTTGTCTAAAACAGCCTAGAAAGTAGGAGAAAAGTATGTCCGGTATGGAACAGTTGTTGGTAGAGAACCGTGTTTTCAACCCACCTAAAGCATTTGCTAAACAAGCGGCTATTACCAGCATGGAGCAGTACAACGCGATGTGCAAAGCGTTTGAAAAAGATTTCAATGGCACATGGGGTAGATTAGCTAAAGAAAACCTACATTGGAAAAAACCTTTCACAAAAGTTTTAGACGAATCTAAGGCACCTTTCTACAAGTGGTTTGAAGATGGTTTAACCAATGCTTCATACAACTGTATCGATCGCAACATCAAAAATGGTCTTGCTAAAAAGACAGCGATTATTTTTGAAGCAGACGGTGGCGAAGTTACAAAAGTAACTTATCAAGAATTGCATGATCGTGTTGCAACATTTGCAAACGGTCTTAAAAAATTAGGCATCAAAAAAGGTGACCGCGTAGTTATTTACATGTCAATGTCAATTGAAGGCGTTGTGGCGATGCAAGCTTGTGCTCGTATCGGTGCAACTCACTCAGTGGTGTTCGGTGGTTTCTCAGCTAAATCATTGCAAGAGCGTATTGTTGACGTAGGTGCTGTGGCTTTGATCACTGCAGACCAACAGTTGCGTGGCGGTAAAGCATTGCCATTGAAGACTATTGCTGATGAAGCGATTGACCTAGGTGGTTGCGAAAAGCTAAAGCACGTGATTGTTTACAAGCGTACTGGTGGCGATGTGCCAATGAAGGCTGGTCGCGATAAGTGGATGCACGATGTTTCTGCTGGTCAATCAAAAGTTTGTGAGCCAGAGTGGGTTAGTGCAGAGCACCCATTGTTTGTGCTTTACACATCAGGTTCAACAGGTAAGCCAAAGGGTGTTCAACACTCAACAGGTGGTTACTTGTTGTGGGCGATGCTCACAATGAAGTGGACATTTGACTTGCGTGACAGTGATGTGTTCTGGTGTACAGCTGATATTGGTTGGGTAACAGGCCACAGCTATATCGCTTATGGTCCTCTAGCTTGTGGTGGTACACAAATCGTTTTCGAGGGTGTGCCAACATATCCAAACGCTGGTCGTTTCTGGGAAATGATTCAACGTCACAAAGTATCTATTTTCTACACAGCGCCAACAGCGATTCGTTCATTGATCAAAGCGTCTGATACAGATGCAAATGTTCATCCTAATAAGTACAACTTGAAGAGCTTACGCTTACTAGGTTCTGTGGGTGAGCCAATCAATCCTGAAGCTTGGATGTGGTACCACAAGAATGTTGGTGGAGAGAAGTGTCCAATCGTTGATACATTCTGGCAAACAGAAACTGGTGGTCATATGATCACTCCATTGCCAGGCGCAACACCATTGGTTCCAGGTTCTTGCACATTGCCATTGCCAGGCATCATGGCTGCCATCGTTGACGAAGCAGGTGGTGATATGCCTAATGGTCAAGGTGGTATCTTGGTTGTGAAGCGCCCATGGCCTTCAATGATTCGTACGATTTGGAATGACCCTGATCGTTTTGTGAAGAGCTATTTCCCAGAAGAGTTGGGTGGTAAGCTTTACTTGGCTGGTGACGGCGCAATTCGTAACAAAGACACAGGTTATTTCACCATCACAGGCCGTATCGATGACGTATTGAACGTTTCTGGTCACCGTATGGGTACGATGGAAATTGAATCATGCCTAGTGGCTAATCCATTGGTTGCTGAGGCTGCTGTGGTGGGTCGTCCTGACGACATGACAGGTGAAGCAATCGTGACTTTCGTGGTTCTTAAAGGTAAGCGTCCAACAGGTGACGATGCCAAGAAGATTGCTACAGAGTTACGTAACTGGGTTGGTAAAGAAATCGGCCCAATTGCTAAGCCAAAAGAAATTCGTTTTGGTGATAACTTACCTAAGACACGTTCTGGCAAGATCATGCGTCGTATTTTGCGTGTTCTAGCTAAGGGTGAGGAAGTAACTCAAGACGTTTCAACACTTGAGAATCC
>JALQYK010000118.1 GCA_023254115.1 Polynucleobacter sp. | reverse complement strand
TTTGTGAAGTATACAAAGATAAATAATCGGAAAACGGAGGATTAGTTCCTTGTGGATTCGGTTTTTAATATCACAATTTATATGGAACTGAGTATGGTAGCTTTAATGAGACTAATTCAGTTTATTACTCATTAAGATGGGGGCCAAAATTACCGGTGTAGGAACTGATCGCGTGGTGATTCAAGGTGTTAAAAAGCTTCACGGTGCTGAGCACAGCATCATCGCTGACCGTATTGAGACTGGCACATTCATGTGTGCAGCCGGTGCGATGGGCGAGATTGGTGCGGATTTAATGATTAAAAATGCGCGCCCGGATACCTTAGAAGCGGTGATTGATAAGTTGCGTGAAGCTGGTTTGCAAATTGAGCTAGGTAAAGACTGGATACACGTCAAGATGAACAAGAGACCTAAAGCAGTTAGCTTTAGAACTTCTGAGTACCCAGCATTTCCGACTGATATGCAGGCCCAGTTCATGGCTATGAACGCTGTGGCAACAGGTACTTCTCGTGTGACTGAGACCATCTTTGAAAACCGCTTTATGCATGTCCAAGAGTTAAATCGCCTGGGTGCACAAATTGTGATTGAGGGCAATACAGCAATTACTGAGGGTGTAGATGGTTTGTCTGGCGCCATTGTGATGGCTACAGACCTAAGAGCATCTGCTAGCCTTGTCATTGCTGGTTTGGCTGCTCAAGGCGAGACCATTGTGGATCGTATTTATCACTTGGATCGTGGTTACGATCGAATGGAGCGAAAATTGGCTGCAGTAGGCGCTAACATCGTTCGCGTGAAATAATAGAGCTATGTCTAATATGATTACCTTAGCCCTATCAAAGGGGCGTATTTTTGATGAAACCTTGCCAATGTTGGCAAAGGCAGGAATCACTGTTTCTGAAGATCCAGAATCTTCTCGTAAATTAATCTTGCCAACATCAAGTCCAAACTTAAGAGTCATCATAGTGAGAGCTTCTGATGTGCCAACTTATGTCCAGTATGGTGCTGCTGATATTGGTGTAGCTGGTTATGACGTTTTAGCTGAGCATGGTATGGATGGCTTGTATGCCCCGATTGATCTAGGTATCGCTAAATGTCGTTTGTCTGTGGCGGTGAGAGATGGTTTTGACTACGCCACTGCTGTGCGCCAGGGTGCTCGTTTACGCGTGGTAACAAAATACGTGGAACAAGCTAGAGAGCACTTTGCTAATAAAGGTGTGCACGTTGATCTAATCAAGTTATACGGTTCGATGGAGTTGGGCCCATTAGTTGGCTTGGCTGATGCGATTGTTGACTTGGTTTCAACTGGCAATACGCTTAAAGCCAATCAACTCAAAGAAGTAGAAGTGATTACTCAAATCAGTTCACGCTTGGTGGTTAATCAGGCAGCGTACAAACGCCGTCGTGAGCAATTGCAACCTTTGTTGGATGCATTCTCAAAGGTTTAAGACAAAAAATGTCAGTTAATCTAGTTCGCCAACTTAATAGTCATGATGCTGACTTTGCTCAAGCACTAAAGAAGCTCTTGGCTTTTTCAGCTGCAGATGATGCAGCGATTGAGGCAGCGGCGGCAAAAATTTTGGCTGATGTACAAGTACGTGGTGATGAAGCTGTGCTTCAGTACACCCAGCAATTCGATCGCTTATCAAAAGACCAAGCTAATTCAGTTAAAGCACTGGAAATATCAAAAGCTGATTTGATGGCAGCACTTAATGCTTTGCCTCAAAATCAACGAGAAGCATTAGAAGCTGCTGCACAACGAGTAAAAAGTTATCATGAGCGTCAAAAAATTGAGTCTGGTTGCCACAGTTGGGACTATACCGATGAAGATGGCACAAGACTTGGTCAAAAAGTCACTCCACTAGATCGAGCTGGCTTGTATGTGCCAGGCGGAAAGGCGGCGTATCCCTCATCTGTGCTTATGAACGCTATACCTGCGAAGGTAGCCGGTGTTGCTGAAGTCATCATGGTTGTACCAACACCTGATGGTGTGCGTAATCAATTGGTGTTGGCTGCAGCGGCAGTGGCAGGAGTTGATCGAGCATTTACGATTGGTGGTGCACAAGCAATTGGTGCTCTAGCCTATGGTACGGCAACAATTCCTGCAGTCGACAAAATTGTAGGGCCTGGTAATGCCTATGTGGCAGCCGCCAAGAGACGAGTATTCGGCACTGTGGGTATCGATATGATTGCCGGCCCATCAGAAATCTTAGTTTTATGCGATGGCAAAACCAACCCAGATTGGGTGGCGATGGACTTGTTCTCACAAGCTGAGCATGATGAACTGGCGCAATCAATTCTTCTTTGCCCTGATCAAGGATTTATTGATCAAGTACAAAACAGTATCAACAAATTTTTACCAGAAATGCCAAGACAGGCAGTGATTAAAAAATCATTGCAGGATCGTGGTGCCATGATTTTGGTGAAAGATATGGAAGAAGCTTGTGAGATTGCTAATTCCATTGCTGCTGAGCATTTAGAAATTTCAGCAGAAAATCCACGCAAGTGGGCTGAACTCATTCGTCATGCGGGTGCTATTTTTATGGGCCCATATACCAGTGAGTCCTTGGGTGATTACTGCGCAGGACCTAATCACGTGTTGCCAAC
>JALQYK010000108.1 GCA_023254115.1 Polynucleobacter sp. | reverse complement strand
ACGGATCCATCAGGCATAAAAATCGGAGCAGCTGCACAACTTAAAAAGCTATTAACGTCAAAAAAGTGCTCTGTACCATTCACAAAGACTGCAGATGCCTCCGCTAGCGCAGTGCCAATCGCATTGGTACCTCGATCACACTCCAACCATGATGCCCCAGTCTTTAATAAAACTCGATCAGCTTTATCGACAAACTCAGGGTCTCCCATTGATTTAATGATGGTGCCCTTGTGATCAGCTAACAAAACAACTCCACCCAATCCAGCAATCAAACCATAGAGATAGTTCATGGTTGGACCAGCTAGTCTTATGAAATCTTCATTTTTTTCAATTTTTGCTTGAAGTAATGAGCCTTCAATAATTTGACTCAAACCAACGTTATGTTGCGAAGATAAACCCAAACTGATACACCGCTGCCAAGAACGATAAATAGCAGACGACAAAAGATCCTTTTGCTCTGGTGTTGGTAAAACACCATTTTGGAGCCAACTTTTGCGGATATCTCGTATGGTCAGTTGTTTCATATACGGCAATGATAAAACTTTTCATTCTGAAAAAACTATAAAAAACCCAATAAATATCAGCTCCAAAACCCTTATGAGAAAGGATTGAGAGATTTGTCTAGAGCAAATTTATGGCTCGCGAATAAAAAAGCCAGTTTTTTTAAACTGGCTTTTAAGATGCTGCTAATTTTTAAAATTAATATTTATTTTGAACACTTGGAGCACGGTGACATTCTTTGCAATATCCCATCCTTATCAATGAATCGATGCTTCAATGCCGCCGCTATATGTAAAACAACAATGGCAATCATGATTTTTGTTAAAAAAACATGGGTATCACTGAACAACTCTTTGAGTACCGCATCTGGCTCAGCCATCCTTGGGAGCGGCGTCCCAAAAAATTTGATTGGGTATTTTGAATAAATGGACCCCAAAACACCTGTTACAGGGACTAGAACCATTAATACATAAAGCAAGTGGTGCACTGCTTTAGAAAGCTTAGCTTGCCAAGCAAGAATTGTTGCTGGGAGTTCAGGTGGACGATGCGTTGCGCGCCAGTAAATACGAATAGCAATCAGCGCAATGAGAACCAACCCAATAGATTTATGTAAATTGAAGTATTCGGCACGGATACCCGGTGGAGACTTGGGTAATTCGACCATCCATAAACCCAAGGCCAACTCAGCAATGATGCATAAGCCAATTAACCAGTGAAGAATAATCGCTACTGTTGTATATCGATCGTTACGCAAACTATCTGTCATACCTCTCCTCGTTCACCCATATTTGAATAGGTATTTAATTATTGACTCAACTAAACTGATTAAATCATAAAAAATGGCTTTGGTTATGAATCCACCCCGCATCATTACACGAATGATACAAAGCGATATCTAAGATGAAATCTGATGCTGCAATGCAATGTCATTAATTTACCAAGTGATTTTTGTGCAGCGCCAACAAGATATTGGTAATTCAGGTATATTTTTGATTTACAGATATTTGATAGTTTTTAGTTCTCAGTTGTTAGTTATTCGTAATTAGATCCTTTTAAAAGGCGGACCGTGAAATTAAGCCAATTCATTTACTTCCCTGGATTCAAACGTCCTCCTATAGCAACAACAGACACAAGCTTTAAAGCAGAACCCATTTTTCATCTGTGGGCGGCTTATTCTGGTCTTTTAATTTTTTCTTTTTATCTTTTGTACGTCAAAGGTGTTTGGGCATCACTATTAGCCGCAGACCCAACCTACTTAACAGCATTAATTATTGTTTTGTTCATTGGCTCAACAATTTGGGTTGGCTTCAGAGCACACCATTTAGCTTGGCAATATGAGCAAGTTTGCAGATTTAGAAAATTAATTACTAATCAATCTTCAAAAGAAACACTCTTGCAAGAAGAAACTTCTTGGATCAAAGATTTATTTACTGGTTTAGTTAATAAAAAAAGTGACTGGCGTAATAACTCTCAACTAGTGGCACTGTTTGGCGAAAAAGCCTCATCTGCTCATGAAATGACTTGGTGGATTAACGGTGTGCTGCTCAAACTAGGTTTATTAGGTAAGGTGATTGGTTTTTCAATCATGGCTCTGCAGCTAGGTTCATTGGATAGCTTTGATGCTAGCCAAACATCAACCATTCTTAAAACACTCACAGGCGGCTTGGGCATCGCTTTACTTACCACTATGACTGGTTTAGCAGCTAATATGCTTTTAGGGTTACAGTTGATGCGCTTAGATCGATTCGCTGATTACTTAACCGCTTACGCGATTGAAACTGTTGAACAAGATCTAGAAAGAAGCTTGGCTTAAGTTAATGGGCATTTCTAGAAAAACTCCTCGCGAGACTGAAACAGATCCGTTCTACGACATGTTGTTCAACATGTTGATTGCGTTTGTTTTTTGCTTTGTGATTGCTATCTTGGCGTTCAATCCAAAATCTGGGAAAAGTGGCGATATCCCTGCTCATGCAGAATTTATTATTTCTATCACATGGCCAGATATGGATCCCAATGACTTAGATACATGGGTACAAGATCCAGCAGGCAACGTGGTTTGGTTTAGAAATCGAGATGCCGGTCTTATGCATTTAGATCGCGATGATCGCGGTCTAACGAATGACACCATTGTTGTTAACAATAAATTAGTTGTTAATCCACTTAACCAAGAAGTAGTGACTATTCGTGGCTTTGCTGCCGGCGAGTACACAGTCAATATCCATTATTACGACAGCAAGAATCAAAAGCCGGTAGAAGCTAACGTTTCTGTTGTAAAGGTTAATCCCCGTGCAGAAGTGATTTATTACGGCAACGTCACCTTACCCAAAAAAGGTGATGAGAGAACAGCCGTGAGATTTACGCTCAATGGCACAGGTCAAGTATTAGGCACCAGCACGTTGCCAAAAACAATTGTTGAAAGGAACTCCAAATGAACGCCAACGTCATTCTGACTTTATCCATTGGTTTTGCAGTACTGGGCTTTTTGTTGCTCTGTATTTGTTTGTTTAGCACCATCAATAAAAAAGCAAAATTGCTGCTTGTAATCTTTACAAGCGCCGCATACTTTATTAGCTTTGATGCTTTAAAGATGACGCAAGGCTGGGCGACTGCTGACTCTATTCCGCCTAAATTTGTTTTACTAGCAGCCGTGATTGAAGAACCTGTAAAAGATAAAACCAAAGGTGAAATCTTTGTTTGGTTACAAGAGTTGGTTGATAACAAGCCACAAGGTGAGCCTAGGGCATTTAGATTCCCCTATGAGAAAGGTCTTCATAGCTTATTTGAAGATGGTATGAAGAAGACTCGTAATGGTAATTCTCAAATTGGTAGCTTAGAGCCATTACGTGGACCTAAAAGCAATAACTGGTTGAGATCTGGCGGTGACGAACCACCTAAAGTGAGATTAGGCGACTTACCAGCACCGCAACTTCCAGAAAAATAACCCCGAGTTGTATCTCAACATACCAACTCATGAGGCCACATAATGATTAATTTAATCAAACAATACTCACCCAAGGCACTGCTGTTAGCAACAGCTATGTCGCTACTATCTTGTAGCAAATCAGAAATTGATTCTTCCGACTATTTCCCATTGAATCCTGGCAAGGTTTGGGTTTATGAGGTAGAAACAGAGATGAAAGATCCTGAGATACACCCAACAATTACTCTATCCACTGACAGAAAGATTACCTTTGATAGAGAGACTACCTGGGTACGTCGTAGCGCTGATGGTGTTGAGTACTATCTCCGAAAGGATGACACAGGTATCTATAGGGTGGCCAGTCGTTTGGATAATCAAGAACAAGCCATCTTGGATCCCGAGAAACGATACATTCTGAAGAATCCTATACAGGTTGGCACAACATGGGACGCTCTAACAGTGCCGTATTTAGTGAGACACCCCAATGAGTTCCCCTACCATCTGAAAAACTCTCACAAAGCCATCATGACTTATCGCGTCGAGGCCCTGAATCAAGAGGTTGAGGTGCCTTTTGGAAAGTTCACAGACTGTATTCATGTACAAGGCACTGCCTCAATCAAAATCTTTACAGACCCAGTGAATGGCTTCAGTGATGTGCCATTGGTCAGCAATGAGTACTATTGCAAAGGTGTTGGCCTGGTTAAGTTTGACCGTGAAGAAACCGTACCCGGCTACGCCATGACCGGTGGCAAGCTTAGCTACAACTTAATCAGCGTTAAATAAGCTAGTTCAATTGATTTAATTAGGTCGTCTGCAAAGAATTTAGTTTCGCCATAGAATCGTTACAAGGTAATCGAAGTTAATAAAACCATTCTTATAAAGAGGCAA
Organism: Polynucleobacter sp.; assembly: GCA_023254115.1. Taxonomy (GTDB): domain Bacteria; phylum Pseudomonadota; class Gammaproteobacteria; order Burkholderiales; family Burkholderiaceae; genus Polynucleobacter. The sequence continues at coordinate 29,238 of JALQYK010000108.1, read as the reverse complement.
TGATGATCACTGAATCAGTGATGGTTAGCTTGATGATTGCAGCATCGCGTTTATCTGGTTTGCCAGCTATTCCTGCTGAGCAAATGGCTGCTGTTAAAAGCATCTCTCAAGAAGAAATTGTCACCATGCAATGCCCTACCGAGCCAGATGAATGCTCTGGCATGGTGGCTTTTTATGACATTCCTAAAAATACTATTTTCTTAAAAAATACCTTGGATTTAGATTCAACTAGAGATTTATCATTTCTTCTTCATGAAATGGTTCATGTACTGCAATACAAAAAGTTTGGCGACACCATCTTTAGTGATTGCGACAATACAGTTAGATCAGAAAAACTTGCTTATGCGGTCCAGAATAAGTTTTTATTGAACAATGGCTTATTTGATCGTTTTGGTGACAGCTTAGCGTATATGACTTGCTCTGACGTGCAAGATGCTAAACAAGGCAATATCAAGATTGAGCCAATCCTAGTGAAGTGACTAATACAAATTTAAAATTATGGGCTCTTTTGGAGAGCCCATAATTTATTTAGACAAGGTCATCTCGAGTTCAATTATGCAATTTCTTTTTTTGCCATCTTTTTTCCCAAAACTTCTGATAGATAACCTAGAGTTAAACCGGCTAGCCAAGACAAAATTACATAAATGATACTCTCGTCCGGTTTTCCGCCTGACCCAAAAAATGTTGCTGCTCCCAAAAATGCAGCTGGTGTGTATGAAAAATAACTGATGTCAGCAATTAACACCAAAATCAAAGCAAGAATTGATACTAAGATAATAAGGGATATCAGACTGCCACCCGCTACGCCAACCCCATACATTGTTAAAGCTGTTAATAAAATGCCAGCCAAACTTGCCCCTAAAGGTTTAATAAAACCTACCGTACCACCCCCGCCAGCAAAAAATGCAGCCCAAGCTACAAAGCCTATCCATGGATAAAATTTCAAATCTGGCAAACCAATACTAATGTATACCCATAAGCCAACAAGTAAGGCAATACTTACAGCTAATGCATGTAGTAGTTTCATTTTCTCTCCAAGCGTCATTTAAATTGAAAAATCGGGTTATAAGACCGATTCACCTAACCATTAAAAAACTATGTGCAATTTATGTGCCTAAACTTAACAAGTTTTAATCAATTGATTTATATGAATATTTGCATATATTGAAAATATTATTTACCTTATGTAGCGATTCAATTTATCAGTACAAATGAAACACTTGTCTCACAAACGCAGATTTACCTCTAAAGCCTGACAAGTTCAACGGGTTATTGTTTTGCGGTTTCTTATGTTAAGGTGACAGGCTAAGAACCAAGCAATGTTTAACAATTGACATATAACTTAACTTTGGAGCAACTAATTAATCATGCTACTTAAGCTTATTTCTTTAAGAAGTTTCATATTACTTTTAATGTTATGGGGAACAAACCTTACATCCGTAGAGGCTAGAAATGACCCGGATGCAGACCTAGTCAAAACAAGTTTATTATTTCAATGTACCAATGGATTACAAATTGGCATCAATAACATCGTAAGAAAAGGGCCTTGGGTATTTGAATTTACTGGTCAACCTGCTCATGCAAAAATTATTGATAGTTACCAAGCCAAGTTTGAAAGTAGAACTCAAAAGCTAACTTGGTTAGACAAAGAAAAGGAGAATGAAATTATTCTCAAAAAAGATAACGATCAAGAAGTAGATTTCAATACAAAATTCTTTGATAAAAAAACTCAAACCACAACATTGTGCAAGTTAATAAAATAGTTTTTTGGTCTTCCAAATGAAAAAGTACATACTAGTTTTTTTGATCTTTTTCACAAAGATTGCATATGCTAATAACTGGGTCATTTTTGATGATGAGGCAGGTACCAATTACTACGACTCATCTGCTATAGAAATTCACGGATTTGATAGAAAAGTAAATGTGTTGAATAACGCAAGCGAGCCCGAAGAGGGTGTGATATCTACCTTATCTACAGTTCAGATTGACTGTCGCCTAGGCACTATAGAAGTACTATCTTGGCAGGCATTTTCAAAAAAAATGGCTACAGGTCAAATGGTTAAATCAAGTCAAAAAGCTTCTAAAGTTTTTTTTATTCTGCCTGGAACATTAGAGTTTGAGCTAAAGAAAAAGGTATGTAGCTAATTTAATGCCTCAAACTTTTATTTTGGCGCACAGGAGTTTGGATCAAATGTCCTGAAGATACTATCTATGATGTCAATATTGCTTTTAGATAGGTCTTGTAATGTCACTTGTATTTTTGAAGCTTTTGAATTTGTTGAAGAAACAATAAATGTCATTATTTTTTTACCATCAGGAAGCATTCCATCTATAGTGCCTATAGATGGAATATCATCAAATTTATCTTTCCATATATATGGCGTGTATCCCATAATTCTGGGCTGACTTACAGCCACACGATCTTTAAGGGTTCGAAATACACAAGAACTTTCGCCCACATAGTTAAGAACTTTATACGTCGTCATATCTTCATCACCCATGGCAAATTTTGGCAATATCAACGTAAGCAATATTATCTGCTTTAGCAATAACTTTAGTGTGCGAGTGAACATAAATAAGTCCTCAAAGGGTGCCAAATGAGATAACACAAAGAATTGACGTACTCATCACTACATAAGCAAACTTTACATTATCACTGTACCATTCTATTGAATGGTCTTTAATAAATTAACTACAAGGATAAGCACATGACAATAACTTTAGATACGGTTTTATACACTGCTAAAACACATACAACCGGTGGCAGGGATGGAAAATCAGTGAGTAGCGATAAAGTTTTAGAAATCAACATGACTCCGCCTAAAGAAATGGGTGGTTTTGGTGGCGCTACAAATCCTGAACAACTATTTGCTGCTGGTTACTCAGCTTGCTTCATTGGTGCAATTAAATTTGTTGCTGAACAAAAAAAGATTACTGTGCCGAATAATGTTGCAATTGATGCGCAAGTCGATATTGGCCCAATCGCACAAGGTTTTGGTATTGCAGTTAGATTAGTCATTGACTTACCAGGACTGGACAAGACCATCTCCAAAGAAATAGTGGATGCAGCACATCAAGTTTGTCCATACTCAAACGCAACAAGAGGAAATATTTTGGTAGACATTTCTATCAAATAAGTTCTATCTAATTTGTGAGCAAAAAATGGGGGAATTTATGCGCTATAAAAATAAAGTTGCTGTCATTACTGGTGGCAATAGTGGAATTGGGTTAGAAACAGCAAAAAAACTTAGCACAGAGGGCGCAAAAGTTGCAATTTGTGGCAGAGACTTAAAAACCCTAAATCAGGTTGCAGATCAATATGGATTTTTAGCAATTAAAGTGGATGTTTCAAATTTATTGGATATTGACAACTTCTACAGAGAAGTTGCTAGCTCACTAGGGAAAATTGATTTACTGTTCGCGAATGCTGGAATCTATAAATCAATTCCACTACTTGAGACTACTGAAGCGTTGTACGATGAAATCGTAGACACCAACATTAAGGGATTATTTTTTACAGTGCAAAAATCCATTCCCCACATGAATTCTGATGCAGCGATTGTTCTAACAAGCTCCGTCTTAAACCATAAAGCCTGGGCTGGCAACAGCATTTACTCTGCTACAAAAGCAGCAGTTAGATCATTGGCAAGAAGCTTTGCCGCAGATTTATTAGATAAAAAAATTAGGGTGAATGCAGTTAGCCCTGGACCAACTTTTACACCTATTTTTGGCCGCTTGGGTTTGCCAGATGATGAATTAAAGAATGTCGCTGATCATATTATGTCTGGCATACCATTAAAACGTTTTGGCACAACTGAAGACATAGCTAACGCCGTACTATTTCTAGGTTGTAGCGATTCTGCCTTCATGACTGGCGCAGAAATTGTCGTTGACGGGGGACTGGGCCAAATTTAGCCCGAGTACTCAAAAAACCAAACATGTATATCTACCCCTTATTAATTATATTTATTGCCGTGTTAGCGCAAGGAAATGGCGTCCCCACAACCAAACCAGCACCATCCCCAAATGACTCTCATGAATTAAATGGTTATTTAGTACAAGAGTCCACTGGTAGTGTAGGCAGCAAAGTATGCAGCTACAACACTAGCGAAGGTGTTAAATACCTCAGAATATCGCGAGATAAAGAGTGCCAAAAAAATTGGATCTTTTCTCGTTAAATTATTCAAATATTTATGGGAATAATTTTAAAAATTCACATAAAAAAAGTACAAAAGTTGTCTTTTAGAGTACACTAAGTTATCTATTTTTTTAGATAAAAGCTCGGGGTCCCGTTTTGCGTAAGCAAAATAGGTGAGAAAAACCCGTTGAACCTGATCTCGATAATGCGAGCGCAGGGAAGCGTCCGAAATCGCATCCCCTAACTCGCCATCGTATAACCTTGAGGAGATAACGATGGCTTATACGCCTAAACTAAGCAATATTGCAGTTGCTTCTGCACTAATTTTTTGTATCAACCCTTACGTTTCAGCAGAAAGCGATACCGTATTATCACCAGTGGTTATTACTGGGGAAAAAGGTACTGGTTATGTTGCCAAATCTGCAATGATCGCTGGTCCTGGTGGTACACAGGAAACTCAATTAAAAGATATACCCACATCAGTAACTGTAATTACAAAAGATTTCTTAGATGATAAACATGCTAGAACGATGTCAGATGCGGTACGTTCAGATGCATCTGTTGGCGATTATTACGCTCCTGTTGGGTACTATGAAAATTTATATATTAGGGGGTTTCCATTAGACCTGGCAACTAGCTATCGCATCAACGGTATGTCAGCTACTGGCGAACAAAATATTGCGTTTGAAAATAAAGAACGGCTCGAAATACTTAAAGGCGTCGGTGCCATGCAAGCTGGTGCAGCCTCTCCCGGGGGATTGGTTAATTTTGTCACCAAAAGGCCAAAAGAAGTAAGCTCTGCAACAGTTGGATTAAGTGAACGCGGTACTCGCTATGCCGCCGTAGACTATGGTAACTATTTGGGGGAATCGAAATCTTTAGGATTTAGAATTAATGCGGCAACTGAGGACTATCAACCCTATGTAAAAAATGCAAAAGGGGAGAGAAATTTTTTCAGCTTAGCTGCTGATGCAAAAATTGATAATAAAACAAATATTCAATTTGACATTGAATACCAAAAGAAAAAGCAACTTGCCGTACCTGGTTTAATGCTTTTGGGTGACACAGCGTTACCAAATGTAAAAGCAGACATAATGCTATCCCATTACCCTTGGGTTTTGCCGACAGAAATCAAATCTTTAAATACTGCAATCAGAGTTAATCATGAAATTAATAACGATTTAAAGATGTTTGTAAACTTAAGTCGTAGCCAAGCAAAAATTAACGATCGAATTGCCTACCCATATGGCAGCGACAATGGCAATGGCTATACATTTGGATCTAACGGTGATTTTGATGTGTACGACTTCAGAAGTGATGGTGAATTACGACGTAACGATCAACTTCAGTTAGGTTTTAATGGTTCTAACATTATTAATAATCTAAAACATAATTGGACGCTTGGAATTTCAGAACTTAAGCGTATAGTAGAAAAAGGTTCTTCTGTTTACGGAAGCGACCCCAATAGCCTAGCACGCAATGGCTACGATAATATTTATAGCCTAAATAGCAATATTTCACCATCCACCTACTCTACCGGCCCCATATTTAGAATTCTTGATCATTCTCAAACCAGCCTTTTTGGTCACGATCAAATTAACCTAACGGAAAGGATAAAACTATTCCTCGGTCTAAGGGCCATGAATATGCGACAAACTGCATATGATGTGTACACAGGCACAGAACAAGCAAGCTTAAATAAAAATTGGTTATTACCGCAAATTGGCACAAGTTATAAAATCACCAATCAATTAACAACCTATATTAGCTATAGCGAAGGCGTAGAGCCAGGAACTATTGCTCTTCCTGATAGCTTCAGAAACTCTAGAGTTTTAGATCCCAAGAAAACAAAACAAATTGAAATTGGTAGCAAATTCGCTATTAACCCCGATTCATTATTAACATTCGCAGCATTTCAGGCAAAAAGGCCAAATGAATTCGCAACTAACTATGGCAGCGATTTTAAATATGATTATGTTCAAGAGGGTCACATCAAGAACACTGGATTTGAAGCATCTCTCTCCCAAAAAATCACTAAACGTTTGAATATTTTAGCTAGCATGATGTATGTACAAGCCAAACAGTCTGGGGCATCAGATTCACTTCAAAATGGTGCGCAGGCAATTGGCATCCCCAAAATTCACACAACGGCATATGCTGATTATTTGCTACCCGATATTGAAAATATGAGTATTCAAGGGGGCTGGACTTACACATCCAGTAAAGGCATTACCTTAGATAATAGTATTAAAGCTCCAGGCTACAGCAAATTTGATGCCGGAATTAAATATGTTGCTAAAGTGGGGGGCACCCAATCAACTTATAGACTATACGTGGAAAATATTCTTAACAAGTTCTACTGGCGCGATGTAAGTCAATCATTTGGATCGAATACTTTATACCCAGGCGCACCAAGATTATTTAGAGCAACAGCAACATTCGATTTTTAAATATTATTGTATAGGGGCATTTCATGAGATAGAAATGCCCCATCAGAAAAGATGTGTTTAGTTTAGATCATTCTTAATTGCATCAAGGGCTGCTTGCGCACATATGCCGTCTTGCTCTGCAGTTGCACCAGATACACCAATAGCTCCAATTAACTGGCCTTTTGCAGTCAAGATTGGCAGCCCCCCCTCAATGATAGACACCCCTGGAATTAGAGCAACACCAGGGAGCTTGGTTGCTATCTCAGCGATCGCCTTAGTTGAGAACGGAAGTCCTGCAGATGTTATTGCTTTTTGCTGAGCCAACTCAACACTTTTTAAAAAAGAATCATCTTGACGAATAAAAAATTTTAAATTTGCTCCATTATCAACAATTGCAATATTCATTTTCCAGCCTTCTTTTATAGCTAGTCTTTCACATGATTCCGCCATTTTTTTTGCCATTGATAAAGACAATACAGGTTGATACCCAATCGCAAATACAGTCGGAATATTTAAAATTAAAAAACTCGCAACGACTAACTTTTTCATTGATAACCTCTATTAATTTTTAAATGAATTACTTAGACAATTTTTTGCCTATGATTTTTTCAACACTTTGAACTTTTCCTTTTATTCTACCAACCCTGTCTTTACGATAATCTACTTTAATCTGCATAACAACTCTGTCAGATTCTTTTGACATTACCTTGAAGCACTCGTCAACCAAACCCATTACTTTTAACCAGTCTCCTTCAATAATGGTACCCATTGGAGTCAACTGATAATCGAGCCCACTATCATCAATTACTCTCAATGCTTTAGCAACATATTCACTTACACTAGATCCTTTATCAAAAGGCGCAATAGAAAATTCCAATAAGACCATTTAATCTTCTCCAATCTTAATAATTTGGTTAGCCAACTCTTTTATGAATAATTCTTTAATTACGTTTTTACTTAAAAAATCTTCATTTTCAGAACTAAATAGTGTACAAAAATCCACAATCGCATCAGGGCTGTAGGATTTATCACTACCTAATTTTTCCTCATATTTATTTAGTAAATCACATAGTTTGTTATTGTTAACGTTTATCAAAATTAATGCATGCGCAAGAACAACGTATATTTCGTTATATTTTTTCCAGTACTGCGCTGTACCAACTATCTTTTTAACTTGGTCATTATGTATTGCTGCCAAATTAAATCTACCGTCACAAAATGCTCTTGGCACTTCTTGATAAAAGGTTTCAACTCCAAACTGACTAAATGTTTTTTTTATTATCGAGCCCAAATGCAGATATATATCATTAGATATTTCTGAAATATTTGATTTTGTTTTCCAGATAAGGCTTAGATTTAAAATTCCATCACCCTGTGGAACTAAGCCTCCACCAGACTGCCTAAATCTTGTCGCAAACCCGTAACTAGATGCTAACGCTTCTGCGTCATCTAATTTAGAGTATTTTTTATATGATAGTGGCTGAACAAGTTCATTGCGACCCGACCAAATAATTCCGATTGCATCGAGCTCGCCGAGCCCAATTCTATTTGACCATTCAGCCTCTATTTCTCCAGATACTGGCTCGTCAATAGTTAATAACCGTATTGATTCATAATCAATACGGTTATTAAGCTCTTGCAAACCAGCCAAAGTGCTAACCACTTATATGATCGATGATTAACTTATTTACTTCATTAGCTTTTTCCATTTGCGTCATATGTCCGGCATCTGAAAATACTTGAACCTTGGCGTGACTTGGTGCATTTTTAACATGCTGCGAAGGAATGATTTGATCTTTTTCACCAACAATAATCAAAACTTTATGGTTACCTGACAACTCTTTCACAGGCTGTTCGCATTGCTTGCCATTACCAAATAATGCCCCCCCCAACTCAAGTAGCAAGTTAGTTACACCATCTAAACGTTTATATTTCAAAACGTCATCAATCATTTGTCTGCCAACTAACGAACTATCGGCAAACAACAACTCTAAGAACGGTTTTAATTCACGCTTAGACTCAGAACTTGCAAAACCATGTGTATATGATGAATTAATATCTTCACCCATACCTGCAGTACATATCAGATTTAGCGTATCAACCCTATTAGAGTCTAATAATGCAACTTTAGCTGCTACTGCACCACCCATTGAGTGACCAACTAAGTGAGCCTTATCAACATTGATAGCCTTCATAAAATCAATAACGAAATTACCTAAGGCAGTAATACTTGCGCCAGGTAATTTAATTGCCGACTGACCATGCCCAGGTAAATCTAGTGCAATTACAGGATGCTTATCTGCAATTGAATCAATATTAAATAACCAATTATCTAAATCACCACCAAATCCATGAATAAAAATAACTGGTACACCACTGTCTGCTCCACGCTTAACATAGCGAACATTGATTCCGTTTACATCAACGAATAAATTAGCAGAAACTTCCTCAACTCCATCATCATCTGATGATGGAGTTACATAAGATGCTATGTATTCATCAATTTCAGCATCCGTCACATCACTATCAGCCATCACTCCGAGTAAAGCCTTGACAGGCAATAACTCGCCATCTGATGCCACTTTCCGTCTTAATAAACCTGGATCAGGAGCCTCAACTGCATTAGCAATCTTATCTGTCTCTACCTCAAGGATTGGCATACCAACTTCAATTTGAGTACCTACCTCGACCAACCATGAAGTAACTGTTCCCTCTTGCATTGATAAGCCCCATTTAGGCATAACAATTGGAGTGATATTAGACATTTATTTCTTACCTCCGGTCGCTCGCTTTACAGCTTCAACTATTTGCGCTGCACTAGGGATATATAAATCCTCTAATGTAGGTGAGAATGGAACAGGTGTATGTGGTGCAGTAACCATTTGAATTGGGCCTTTTAAAGCGCCAAATGCATGCATAGCCACAATTGAAGAAACATCTGACGCAATACTACAACGTGGATTAGCTTCATCAACACAAACCAATCTTCCTGTTTTTTCCACAGTTTCTAAAATACTATCAACGTCTAGCGGTGATAGAGTTCTAAGATCAAGAACTTCAACCTCAATACCTTCTTTAGCAAGAATAGCTGCGGCTTCTAACGAACGATGCACCATTAGGCCATAGGTAATGATTGAACAATCTTTGCCATCCCTAACAATATTAGCTTCACCTAGAGGAATCGTGTATGAACCTTCTGGCACTTCCCCTTCAAAGCCATATAAGTTTTTATGCTCACAGAAAATTACTGGGTCATTGTCACGAATTGATTGAATTAAAAGACCCTTAGTGTCATATGGCGTACTTGGACAAACCACTTTTAAACCAGGAATATGCGTAAATAGTGGCGTTAACATCTGGCTATGTTGTGCGGCCGCTCTAAATCCCGCACCAACCATGCCACGAATAACCACTGGTGTTTGAGCCTTGCCCCCAAACATATATTTAAACTTGGCCGCTTGGTTAAACATCTGGTCAAAACATACACCCATAAAATCCAAGAACATCAACTCAGCCACAGGACGCATACCGCAGTTCGCAGCTCCAATAGCGGCACCAACATATGCGCTCTCTGACAATGGTGTATCCATTAAACGATCGCCATGCTTTGCGTATAAACCTTTAGTTACCCCAAGCACGCCACCCCAAGCATCTCTCTCACCATCTGCACCAGCGCCACCAACAATATCTTCACCCAAGCAAATTACCGTTGGATCTGCAGACATTTCTAGATCAAGGGCTTCATTAATTGCCTGTTTAACACTAATTTTTCTAGCCATTTTTAACTCCTAAATTAAATAAGTAATTCATTAATATTTGACGTAAACATCAGTTAATAAGTCAGCTGATGTTGGCAAAGGCGCAGCTTTTGCCTCCGCAACAGCTTTCTCAATTAATGCGATTACTTCTTTATCAATTGAATTAAGGTCAGCCTCAGAAAGCAAGTTATTAGATGTCACTGCTTTTCTAATTTTCTTAATACAATCAGAGTTTTCTCTAATATCATCGACTTCACCTGCACCACGATAAGTTTGAGCGTCCCCCTCAAAGTGCCCAAAGAAACGAACCATTTTGCACTCTAGCAAGGCAGGGCCACCACCGTTTCTTGCACGCTTAATAATCTCTCCAGCTGCCTCATAAACAGCAAAAAAATCTGTACCATCTACTGTAATGCCAGGCAAGCCAAAACCTGCTGCACGATCAACAAAGCTATCCACCGCCGTTGCATAATCTCTCGATGTTGACTCTGCATATCCGTTATTCTCAACAACAAAAATTGCTGGCAAATTCCAAATAGCTGCAAGGTTTAGGCTCTCTAAAAATGTTCCCTGATTAGATGCCCCATCACCCACAAAACAAACTCCAACACCACCTTTATTTTGGAATTTTGATGCTAGCGCAGCTCCACAAATCAATGGTGCACCAGCCCCCAAAATACCATTAGCACCCATCATGCCTTTATCAATGTCGGCAATATGCATCGACCCGCCTTTGCCCTCGCATGATCCGCCTTTTTTGCCATAAATCTCTTTCATCATGCCTATAACATCAACACCCTTTGCAATACAGTGTCCATGGCCACGATGCGTACTTGCAATTTTGTCATTATCATTTAGGTGCATCATGATGCCCGCAGCTGACGCTTCCTCACCAGCGTATAAATGAACGAAACCTGGTATATCTCCACGTCCAAAGTCGATATGTAATCGCTCTTCAAATTCTCTAATTGTTTTCATGATTCGGTATGCTTTTAACATAGAATCTTTTGATAAATCTGTACTAACTGTCATATAGACCTCCTTATTAAACCAAAGTATGGCAAAGCAATCCCTTGTCTGCAATTTCATGCATACAGCTACTGACATTCACCGTTGAAAAAACATTCTTACGAAGACGTATAGAAACTTTTTGACCAGTCTTAAATGAAAATTCTCTCTCCCCATCTAATGCGACAATACCTTTTTCTATGCGAATTGGATAAGAAACATCCGCAACCATTTTTTGATGATTTTCAATAGGCACATCTCTCAACATACCAGGTGCTATGGGTGCTTTAATAACTATGGATGTTTTACTTGAATCATCTGACATATACACAGCCAAACCATCATTACTGAACCTCTCTACTGGTTGCAACAGCCCACCAATAGCTGAAAAACCTATCACCATAGGATCTGCATATGTCAAATAAAGTTCCGACAATTTACTTGCCTCCCAAATTGCTCTCGATCCAACATACATATCTTTACTAATTACAGCATCAACAATCGCTATATCAGCAACCTTATCATCAAGACAAACTTCAATAACTTTATTTTTAATCAATGCTTTATCGGCTGGAATTTTTTCATTAACATAGTGAGCCACCGCTAAAGCGGCAACAGTAGGCTCTAGCATTTGAGGAAATGCATTATTTGTGCCTGTAGATATCCCACAGATTGCTGGAATACTCTTACCAGCATCCTTCAACTTCATTAGCTCTTTAACAACAGCTCTATGCGTTCCATCACCACCCAAGACAAATATCACTTTTACACCTGCATCAACCATTAAATTAGCGGCTTTGTAGGTATCATCAACTGTAGACGTAACACTCAAGTCTACAAAATGTAAATCCGGATATAACTTGACCCCTTCAGTTTGGGCATGCTCTTTTTTAATTGACCTCAACAACATTGCTGTTAAACCGGCCTTGTCTGGCATCATGTATGCATCACTAACACCGCAAGAAAATAGAGTCGACAATAACCTCATTACGATATTGACTCTTTCAGAGGTCTGCAAGTTGCTCGCATTGGAAATAATTCTCCGGATATCTCTAGCGGATACCGGATTTGCAATTATTCCAACTGTGTTTTTAGACATATCTATTTCTAATATATTTTTTCCATCTCACTAGTTGCAAATTGCATGCCAATTAACCAACCAACCATAGATTTCCTCAACCTATTGTTTTTTATGAATAAAAAACATATTTTTTTTGCACAGACTGTAGCTATATGTTGCCATGCGACAGCATTGTTCTTTTTTTGAAACATATGTATCAAAAAAAAGCCGCCTAACTGCAGTAGTTAGGCGGCAGGAGGAGATTTATGCACGCACAACAAATCGCTAAAAAAGTGTGCGCCTATTCAATACGCAAGTATTATGCCAACAATGAGAGTTTTGTAACTACATGATTATCTTTTAATTTTTTCGATTCTATAAACATAATAAAGAATTACACCATTGTTGTATCGCAACAGATGTACCGATACAATGCGTAAATTCTAGTTACAAATTAACATCTTTTTTATTATCATTGAATCTCAAACTTAAGCACAGAAAGGCTAACAGAATGAACTACAAAAAAATTTTGGGCGTTCTTTTATTTATTACAAGTATTTCTCCAGCATTTGCGGACCAATCCTTAGCAACTAAAAATGGTTGCACTGCATGTCATGCTAGTGATAAAAAAATTATCGGCCCAGCATTTCAAGATATAGCTAAAAAATATTCTGGTGATACAAGCGCTATAGACAAGATGGCTCAAAAGATTAAAACTGGAGGCAAAGGCGTTTGGGGGCCAGTACCTATGCCTGCTCACCCTCAAATTAGTGATGCAGATTTACGTAATCTAGCAGCTTGGGCGCTAAAAGGTGGGCCAGCGAAGTAACAACAAGCAGCCAAATACCTAGTATCATCACAATACCAACCCAAACTTTAGGTTTGGGTTTTTTATTCTCTAGATGACTAGATGCCTTAGCTTTTGCTCTTGTGCTAACGTTTCCAGGCATTAGTACCTCAACTATTTTGATAAATATAGGCAAAATTATCAATTCGTCAACATAGCCGATAACAGGTATGAAATCAGGGATTAAGTCTATTGGACTAAACCCATAACAAATAACTATGAATGTTGTAGCTCTTAGATAAATCGGACACTCTGGATCTTTAAACGCATACCAAAGTGTTAATAACTGAAATTTTATTACATAAAGTAGTTTTAAAATTTTAGATTTAATAATTTTTGCAACATCCAACATACACTCATTTAACTTTAGGTGGCTGTTTAGTTAAATAGTTAATATAAGCCGTCAACTCCCAAATTTCCTCTGATGTAAAAGTTCTTCCCCAAGGTGGCATGATATCTGAGCCCCTTCTACCCTCTAAAATTGTTTTATATATGCTTTCTGGGGTTAATTGTGTATTACCCTTGAATGCAGTAATTTTGCCACCATCTCCCTCTGCACCATGACAGTAGGCTGCACAAGTACTGTTGAACCTTTTTTTACCAATATCAATTCTTGATGTATCGGAAAGATCAAATTTTGGTTTGATTGCCCCTTGTGGATCATCAATAGCTAGTAAAGCTTCTGCATTTGCTGATAGCGAGAACAAAAAAACAAGGCTAGATATAATTAATTTAATTGTGATTCTCATAGTTTTTCAAAATTGAAAAAGAGGATGCCTCTCGACATCCTCTTTTTTTACTTACACGTATTACTCAAGAGAGAATACTAACAATGCTGCACCACCTGGCAAATCTTTGATCTGTGGGAATGCGCCAGCCATAAAACCTGGGGCATGTGAACCCAAACCAGTTGGAATAGCAATATATTGCTTGCCATTCACAGCATAACTAATTGGACCACCTCGAGCACCTGAACCGGCATTGAATTTCCATAATTCTTTACCATTATCAGCATCAAATGCATATAAGTTACCAACCATGTCGCCTGTGAAGACCAAACCACCAGCAGTAGCTAGTACTGAGCTCAATGGAGGTAACTCAAAACGAATCTTCCATGCTTGCTTACCTGTTAGTGGATCAAACGCTCCCAACCAACCATCACCTTTTTTACCTGGAGGGTTAGTAAGAGTAATTTCGGATAGACCTAGATACAATGCTGAAATACCTTTAGGAATATCATCCCCCTTAGCACTAGTTACAGTGTTACATAACTCCATAGCGTGTGAATACCATAATTTTGTCTTAGGATTGTATGCGCCATGATTCCAGCTACGTGCACCCAACAAATTAGGGCAATGTAATTTTTGCTTGCCTGTTTCAGGGTATACAGGATCAATTGGAAGACCAGTCTTAGGATCTACACCCTTAGCCCAGTTCATGTTCTCTGTAAATTGCCAAGCATTTTTGATTGCGCCCGTGTCTTTGTTCATCACATAAACAAAACCATTTTTGTTTAAATGAACTAAAGATTCGCCACCCTTACCGTCTGGTACAAGAAGTGACTCATATACAGCATCAAAGTCCCATGTATCCATTGGAACTTCTTGACGATGCCACTTAACTTTACCTGTTTTAGGATCCAACGCTAACAATGTCGCCGTATATAGATTGTCACCTCTACGGTTATCATTATTAAAGTCAGGTGCAGCATTACTTGTACCGATATAAATTGTGTCAGTACGTGCATCATATGTTCCAGGCAACCATGCAGAACCACCACCCACTTTACGGCTATCACCAGGCCAACTATTCTTATCATCTTTAGGAATCTCAAATGTCCAAACACGCTCACCTGTGTCAGCATTTACAGCGAAAATCTTACCAATGATAGGTTGGTCACCACCAGTTGTGCCACCGTACAACACATTACCTGCAAGTTGAGGTGGGGATGAGAATAGTGCACCATACTCAGCTTTCAAGTTGGTCAATTGTGTCGACCAGAGTTCTTTACCAGTTTTTTGATCCAAAGCAATAAAGCGGCCATCTAAACTACCAACATAGACCTTGCCACGACCGACTGTAACCCCACGACTAGCTGAACCATAAAAAACCTCTTTAACAATTGGATCTAACTTTGCCGTGTATCTCCACAAGATTTTACCTGTGGCAGCGTTTAGCGCAAACACATTATTATCTGGTCCGATGCTATACATAACGCCATCAATCACAATTGGCGTAGCCTGTAAACCGTGTGTAATAGTACCCGGTTGATGAATCCAAGATAACTTTAGCTTTTTAACGTTAGCCTTGTTAATTTGTTCCAATGGGCTATAACGCCAAGCATTAAACGTTCGATGATATTCTGGCCAATTATTAGGGTTATCTGCGCCGGCAGCTGGTGGTGCCACAGCATTAACTGTTGGACTAGCCAACACTATCATGCTTGCAGCAATTGCAATCGATGCCAACGATTTCATTTTTGAACCTGATTTGGCAAAAGAAATTACTCGTTTCATTTACTTCTCCTTTAAATTTACTTCCATTGTGCATAGCAACAAAATAAAATTTGATATTGCGTTTACTTATTTGCAAAATACATGCCAATTCATTGAAAAAAACTTATTTAAAAAAAATTGTCTAATCCATTGATTTCATTATGATTAATTTATTAAATTCCTTTATAAAACTCTTAGTGATTTTTTAACTGTATCAATGAAACAACTGTACTGCCATCACCGATACAAATACTAGTTAAATTTAAAACCGTTTGGCGGCTCAATATTAAATTTTTCCATCCTTCTATACAAAGTAGACCTAGAAATATCAAGCTGTCTAGCAACATAACTAACATTCCAATTAGCAGCTCTTAAATATTGCTTCAATAAGGCAGCATCTGCTGTGTCACCACCGCCTATACCTGCTACTTTATTTTCATTAATTAATTTAACCGGCATTTTTAAAACTTTATCCGGCAAATCAGCCAATGTTATTAAACTTTCCTGGCACACAGAAGCTGCAAATTCAAGTATGTTTTTTAATTCTCTTAAATTACCTGGCCAACGATAATTTTCCATCCAGTCAATAACTTCAGAATCAATTTTGGGAATTTCAATGTGATTTAGATTACAAATCTCATGCAATACTTTTTCCGTTATCCATTGCTTGTCCTTGCGTTCACGCAACGGCGGCAAACTTACTTGCGCCCCATTTAATCTGTAATACAAATCATCCCTAAACTCGCCCAAGCGAATTAAATCTTCTAGATCACGATGGCTAGCAGCAATCACACGAATATTCACAGGTAGGGGCCTTGTTGCACCAATTGGTAAAATCTCTCGCTCGGACAGCACGCGTAGCAGCCTTGCTTGCAAACCAATAGGCATATCGCCAATTTCATCTAGAAATAATGTTCCCCCATCTGCCTCTTGTATTAGACCTAACTTTCCTTTAGTTTTTGCTCCAGAAAAACTACCCGCTGTGTAACCAAATAACTCACTTTCAATCAAAGTCTCTGGTATTGCAGCACAGTTAACCGCAACAAAAGGTTTATGCTTTCTTTCGCTAGACTGATGAACCGCTTTAGCAAAATACTCTTTTCCAGTTCCAGTCTCGCCTTGTAACAAAATACTGATGGGCGTGTTTACTAGTTTTTTAACCCTATCAATCTCTCTTCTAAAGACAGAGTCATCGCCACATAATTTATTTAGCGGTAATGAGCTTGCTTGATCTACATTTACTTTAAACTTACTGTCTGATACTGAAGAAGCAATCAGTGCTGACATAAACAACAAGTGATCGTTAGCCTTAAGCCTTATTGCTCTTTTATCTGGTGGGTTTGTTGGCGCATAAGCACCCACCCGCTCAAAGGCTGCATCAAAGATGTCTTCAAAATGCATACCAAGCAATTTAACACCACGATGGAAAAGATCAAATAAGGTTTGCGAGGATCTGTTATGACCGATTACTCGCCCAGTTGTGTCTACAGCGATTAAGTACTCAGGATTAACATCTAAAAACTGTGGTGCATTCCCTAACTTCAAGATAATTTCTTTACGAAATTGATGCATAAAATTAGCATTTTCTATGTAACTTGCATACAAGGTAACAAGTTGCATTGCCAACTTTTGACTTTCCTTAGGCAGTACAGTGCTTAATTGAGAAACATCTAATACTGCATTTAAGTTTCCATAATTATCAAACACTGGCGCTGAAGTACAGCTCAAAGGTATGTGCGTTGAATCAAAATGATCATCCAAGTGAACCGTCAACGCATGTCCAGTTTGTATACATGTGCCAACACCGCATGTACCAGCACTTTTTTCGCTCCAGTCAGATCCTAAATATAGCCCGGCTTTACGTAAACTAGAATCTAATTGAATGTCTCCAATAAAATCTACGGTAATTCCTTTGGCATCTGTTAATAAAACACAATACCCCATGCCCATTACCTGTTGATACAAAGTTTCCAAACCATATCTGGCAATATGTAAAAAATCTCCCATCCTATCTTGATGCTCACGGAGTTGGTTGCTCGGCAAAATAATTGCCTCTTGCATCCTAGCAGGATCAAGGTGGTGTTCATGAACACATCTCGCCCAAGATGAACGTATGATTTCATCTCGACTGCTAGGTAATTTAGCAGCTTCGACACCTCTCTCAGCAAAGCTAACAACTTCGCTAATATGATTCGTTACAGTATGGAGCACCACATCTCCTAAAAGATATTTTTTTGTTTTTCTATACTATAGAAGAATATAAGTTGTGAATCCTAGCAATTACCCTAAGGCCTCTAGCATTGTGTATTTCGGATTACCGGAGTTCAAATGGATTATTTTTTCTCTTCTATTAAGTTAGCCCTTGAATTTTGCAACTTTAACATCAGCAAATACTCAAAAAGCTCCTCTATTTCGTCATAATCTAGCTCCATAATCTCATCAAAATTTAACAATTTATACCCAGATCTACCCTTAAATAGAAGGTCATTATTGTGTTGATTATTTGAAGTACCCATGTCTTGAGTATGGCCAATATTTAAATGCACAGATTATTTTTTTGCTATTTTTGTTGAGTTATTATAAGCAATGCAATAATCATGCCCAATCATGCGCACTAGATTTTTTAGCGCTATCCCTATGATTTATTTAATTTTTTTACCTTTCAATAAAAGTAATGGCAAAAATAAAATAACCAAATTATTGCGCTACAGTTGCATCAATTGTGTGTCAATTGTGCAGTTTGGAAGTTTAATATCATTAAAAAAGCCACCCGAAGGTGGCTTTTTTATTACAACGTTCTAAAAATTAGAAACGGTGTGCAACGCCTAACTGGAATACAGTGTTAGTTGCGTTAGCAACTGTATTTGTCATACTTGATGCATATGTAAATCCTGAACCACCTTTATTGTTTGCCACCAAACCATAAAGAGTTGTTCTCTTAGACAATGAGTATTCTTCACTTACTAACCAAGTCTTAGAAGTATCATTAGTACCAAGCTTATTTTTACCATCGTAGTAAGCAACTGTTACTAAGTTATTAGCATTTGGCTTGTATTCAATACCACCACCAAATACTTCGTTCTTAATGTATTCTACGCCAGAAGCATTATTTTGCTTAGCTTCCATGTAGTTAGCCTTAAGCTTGATGTCGCTAGTCACTTGATAGCCAGCACCAATGCTCCAACGCTTTGCTTGACGTTTACCTGTATCACTGTCGACGTTACCCTTGTCATCTGAATAACCACCAGCAATTGTCAAACCTGCAACAGAGTAATTTGCACCAACAGAAATCGTGCTATTTTGAGAGTTTGCACCAGCAACACCACCAAGAGCGTATGCAGCACCAACATTCAAGCCATTAAAGCTACCATAATAAGCAACTGCATTACCCAAGAAAATATTAGATAAGCTTGTTGTGTTATTTCCAGATGTAGTAGCTGAACCAGAACCTGCTGCCTGCGTTGCAGAAGTTGGGGCTGCAACGTTCACATGGTTACCAGTTAACCAAGTAATCAAACCTGAATTAGTTTCTTTAGCGCCACGTGGATCTGTAGCAGCAAAACCAACTAGAAAATGTGGGTCCAATTGTTTACCCAACTTAATCTCACCTGCGCTACCAGCCAAGCTAACGTTTGCAGCACGACCAAACAAGCCACCGAAAATCTGACCAGCACCATCATTGTTTGTGAAATAGCCTTCTAAGTTGAAGTTGGCTTTCATGCCGCCACCTAAATCTTCAGTACCCTTCAAACCCCAAACTGTTGCATATAAACCACCAGTCAACATTTTAGTTTGATTATCACCCGTAGCATTAGCTTTAGTAGATGATTGAATACCAGCATCCATCGTGCCGTATACTGTTACGTTTTGCGCTGCAACTGTGCCAGAAACTACTGCCAAAGCTGCGATTGCTAATAAATGTTTTTTCATTGTTTCTTTCTCCAAGTGTGAAAATTTTTACTGCATTGTGAATCTTAAGTAACTTTTACTAAAAAGGCTAAGTTAATAAGTAGTATTTTTAGTAACTGTTGCTTATTTGCAACAAGGATTAAGGGGTTACCCTTAATCCTTGTTTTTATTACAAATTGCCTCTAATTACTTAGCTAGTTTGAATGTCCAAACAGAGCCGCCCTGTTCTAAGAAAGAAACTTTCTTGGCAACGTCACCGCCCCACAATGGAACCGCACCACCCCAACCAGACACTACAGAAACATATTGCTCACCATCTTGTTCCCAAGTGATCGGAGGAGCTACGATGCCTGAACCAGTTTGGAATTTCCACAATTCTTTACCAGTCTTAGCGTCAGCTGCCTTCAAGTAACCTTCTGGAGTACCCCAGAATACTAAGTTACCAGCTGTAGTCATAACACCACCCCATAATGGAGCATTGTTAGGTACTTCCCAAGCAATCTTACCTGTCTTAGGATCAATAGCGCGCAATGCACCGATTGGGCCGTCATTCAAAGTCTTGATTGTGAAACCAGCGCCTAAGTAAGCAGCACCTTTTTTGTAGCTAACTGGCTCGTTCCAGATCTCCATACCCCATTCGTTAGCTGGTACGTAGAACAAACCTGTTTGTTGGCTATAAGCCATAGGCATTTGGTTCTTACCGCCTAGGAATGAAGGTACAGCAAATACTGACTTACCTTTTTTACCATCAGCGCTCTTAGCAGGATCACCAGGACGGTTATCAGCCACGTAGTTAGGACGACCTGTCTTCAAGTCAATGCTTGTAGCCCAAGTAATCTTTTTAACGAACGGTGTAGCGTTTTCTAACTTACCTGATTTAGCGTCAAGAACGTAGAAGAAGCCGTTACGGTCAGCCTTAGCACCCATGCGCTTACCGTTCATGTCGAATGTAACTAGCTCGTTAACACCGTCAAAGTCCCAACCATCATGTGGAGTTGTTTGATAGTGCCAAACAATCTTACCTGTCTTAGGATCGATAGCTACTGTAGAGCATGAGAATAGGTTGTCGCCTGGACGAACAGCACTGTTCCATGGGCCTGGGTTACCTGTACCAAAATACACTAAACCAGTCTTAGAGTCGTATGTACCACCCAACCATGTAGCTGCGCCACCTGATTTCCACATTTCGCCTGGCCATGTAGCACCAGTTGTGCCTGAAACGCCATTTTCAACAGCTTTACCAGCTGCATCATATTTGTAACCCATGTGACCTTCAACTGTTGGACGAATCCAAACTAACTTACCTGTCTTAGCATCACGAGCTTCAACGCGACCGATAATACCGAATTCACCACCAGATACACCAGTGATTACCAAACCGTTAGCAATCAATGGGGCTGCTGACATTGAGTAACCAGCTTTGAAATCGTCAACTGTTTCTTTCCAAACTACCTTACCTGTATTTTGGTCAAGAGCAACGATTTGTGCATCCAATGTACCGAAAATAACTAGGTTGTCATAAAGAGCTGCGCCGCGGTTGATAACGTCACAGCAAGGCATGATGCCGTCTGGTAAACGGTGCTCATACTTCCATAATTTTTGACCTGTCTTTGAATCAACAGCAAAGATACGTGAGTAAGAAGCTGTCACGAACATCTTGCCATTGTGAATCAATGGCTGAGATTCTTGACCACGTTGCTTCTCACCACCGAACGACATAGACCAAGCTGGAACCAACTTATTAACGTTTTTATCGTTGATTTTATTTAGAGTTGAGAAACGTTGACCATCACGTGTCATACCCCAATTCAAAACACTCTTCGTGTCCTTACCTTCTAACATTGCATCAGTAACATTTGCACTAGCTGCACCTGAACCAATAGCTGCTAGCACCAATACTGATAATAGCGATTTACGCATTTTTCTCTCCTAAGTAAAGAAATCCTAGTCATGAAAATCATGACTCGAAAGAATTGTGAGGAATTTTTCCCAAAATAACTAGTTGAACAAACTAAGTGCTTTCCCTAGTCTTTTGATTATTTTTGGAATATTTGTTTTTCGTAGCTTGGGTACAGGTGCGTAACGTTGCGTAGATACTCTGGCTTCAATGCTGCGAAACCCCTGAATTTATAAGGGATTGGCAGCCGTAATACCTCACTAACATCCATTCCTTGCAGCGCAGCATTTTTAAAACTTTGATCAACCCAGGTGAGGTATTCTTTGGTCTGTTCAATACCCTCTAAGCCCTTGTTATAAGGGCCATGACTAGGCACTAGAGCCTTGATTTGCTTAGATGTGTTCCATTTTGAGACAGTCTCTAAACTCTTCAACCATTCTGAAATATTGGCATGCGGGGTTGTTGGTACACGATCAGCAAATACAAGACCGCCAGCAAATACAACCCCAGTTGTTTTATCCCATAAAACAAGATCTGCAGCCGTATGGCCATTGAATTGAATCAGCTCCAACTGATGATTGGCATCAGAGAGACTCATCGGGCCTGGCTGAATAACCTGTGTGGCAGGCTTTGACTCAGTTGCAGTCATCCAATCACCACAAATGCGATACAAGTTATCCGTATACGAGGCACCCTCTTCTTTCATACCCTGAATAGATGCCGGCAATGCAGCAATAGGTACATCAGCATAAGCTTGATTACCCAAGAAATAATCTGGGTGTAAGTTAAGGTTTAAAACTAATTTAATTTTTTGATTGGTTACTTTTGCAATCGCTTGACGCTGTTGTTCACCATACAACTTTGATACACCTGTATTGATAACCACAACACCATCATTGGTGACAATGAACCCCGTATTAATGATGTTGCAGCCATTGAATTTAGAAAAGTCATCATTAGCACCCTCAAACACATAGGTATTTTTTGCTATTTGTTTTGCTTCTAATTTGTAATCTAGGTTGGTGGCAAAAGATAACTGTGTAAAAACGAATGAAGAAAAAACTACGACTGCAGTTTTAATTATTTTTTTAGATGTCTTGTTATGTAGCATCAAAAACCAATCAATATTTGTATTTGTAATAAGCCTTGAAGCTCAGCGTCAAATTCGTCATTTTTTAATTAGCGAACTGCTGAGTTCAACTTATTACCGTTGTTATCTCTACCGACTAAACGTAAACGCTCAACAGGAGCATTGCTCGGCAAGTCAAATGAGAACAAAGGGTTTTCTGAAACAGGTTCAAATGTTTGTAGGCGCATCCAAGTTTTATCTTGGCCGTCCAACAACACCAAATCTTCCAAATGGAATGCTGGCACACCCGCCACCAAACCCGTATCCATAGGATGCATCACACGTGTACGCAAACGAATGTTGTCACCGTTCTTACTCATGAAATATCGTGTACTCACTTCATTTAATGTTTTTGACCAAGAGCCATCATTACGACTGGCGCCGTTAACGGTACAGCCACCACCTGACGCTTCTATCCATGTGTGCCCCACATGCCATATTTTATCTTTTGTTTGTACAGCAACACGAACGGGTGAAGATTGCTCTAACTTAAATCGAAATGACAAAATCGCTTTGACTTTATTTGGCTCAAATACCAATACTTTTTTAATCGGATTGCGATCAACTAAAACAACTATTTGCTCAATACCACCACCGACTTTTTCTAATTTGGTGGCATCAAATTGCACAGGTACGTTCATGGCATCTTCAGCAAAATCAGGGCCAGTAACTATGATGCGTTTATCAAACTCAACCTTGCCGCCTTTTAAATAATCTTTTTTGAGTTGCGGCCAAGCCAAAGACTCATATTTATCGCCATCAGATAACTTGGCTAAATCAGATGCAGCGGTAGCAACATGCGATGTCCCTAAGGTAATCACCAAAACTGCAATTAAATGTTTAACAAACTTAATCAAAGTAAACCTCTTATCTTGAGCGCAGAACTATTAGCACTATATTAGTGCGAAATACGCTAACTGTCTTGCTTAGCGGCAAGCAATCTTTAAGTTAGCACTTAATTAGTTAGCGACTTTTATTAAGTATTCATTAGGCAAGTGCTTAAAAACTAATTTAAATCAATTTGTTAGGGACGAGAGAAGTAATAAATTAAAAAGAGTAAGCCCAGCCAAATGCAAATTCGTTCATCTCACGACGTTCGTGATCCCATTTGAACTTTAGCTTGTTCTTTTTGTCTAGGCGGTATTCAAATGCAGTTCTATAGGTTCTTGAAATAGTAGTTTCTGATTCGTTAGGTACACTATGGATATAGCGATAGGCTAACTTCATGGTCCAATCAGGAGATAACTTAAAAGCAACTCCAGGCATTAAGTTGTAATAGTTATATGACTTATCTAGTTCACTATTACGCCCAAATGCCAATCTAAAAAATGGCATCTCCCAAGAACGCTTTATGCCAAATTCTGTTTTTTGATCCCACTTAGCGTAACCAACAGGTTTGGCCACTCTCTGAAATACATCGACTTCCCAATCCTCAGAGACATCCGTCTCTAACTGAAACTCATAACGCATTGAATTAGGATTGCCATTTAAACCATATCCCGGTCCAACCTCAATCTCCATAGAGGTTTCGGCTAAGGCAGAAACACAAAGAAATAAAACAGCAAAAAAAGAGAAAAATAGTTTATTCACAAAAACTCAATTTAGGAATTTTTCCTAATTATGAACTTTTTTATAACAGAAGATTGATAAATAAATTTTTCAAAAGATTTAAAGGCCGCATTGCAGCCTTTAAATACTAGCAATTACTAACGAACCTAAGAATCAAGTGACTATTACTTCCATTCGAATCTTACGCCGCCGAATACTGCACGTGGTGCACCCGGAGCGTAGAAAACTGACCCTCTAACTTGGTCAGCGTCTGTTGCAATTTGCCCATTGTCAACCATGTTGTAACCCAGGCTTGCATATGAGGCATATTTTTTATCAAATACATTATTAACACGGGCAAAGAAATTTAAGCCTTTGACATACTCATAATTAGCATTCAGATTCAAGATTGAATAGCCCGCTAGCTTGTTTTTGCCAACAGCCTGATTATTGTCTGCTGTTGTATTTTTAGTTTCATTACCAGCAACAACTTGACTACCGTATAACTGGATATCGCCACCAATACGAATTTGAGAGGTAACACGGTACATAGCTGCAAACTTAAAAAAATGCTCGGGTAAACCAGCAATACGACTGCCTGGCGTAACATTAATATTGCCTTCAAGCGAAGGTAACTCTAAATGAGATTTATATCTCGCTCTGAGATACGTATAAGAAGCTCCCGTTTCCCAACGAGATTCGCGATGGCGGGCTGTCAATTCAATACCATCACGTTGTGTTTTGCCAATATTTTGGAAGATACCTTGATTTCCCACGGTATTATTCGGCGCACGAACAAATGTCACATCATCTTTATTAATGTTGCCAAATGCCGCAACTGTCACTCTGGTTTTGTCTGTTGGAAATAACCTCAAACCAATCTCTGCCGTTTGAGAAATAATTGGCTTCAAGTATGGATCGTCTTGCAACCCTGTTGGTACACGGCATGGGTAATCAGGATTGGAACAGCCTAACTCAAATGCTGTTGGCACACGCATACCTTGTGACCAGTTACCAAATAAAGCTGCTTGTTTATTTAGCGCTTGCGAAAAACCAAAAGAAGGATTTAATTTCCTATAGGTAAATGATTCTTTTGTTGCATGATCATCACCACCCTCATCCCAACTAACTAAATCATTTTTTACACGAGCATAGTCATAACGTAACGCACCCATTAATAGTGTGCCTGATGCTAGCGTAAATACATCACCAATAAATAAGGCGTACTGGTTATTTTGACCCTTGTGATCCGCCTGATTTTGAAAAGCTCCTTCAAGTATTGCAACTCTAGAATTATCAAACTGAGCATCTGCCGCCCACTGTTGATAACGAGTTTTAGACTGCTGCAAAGTCACCCCAGATAAAAGCTTATGAGCGCCAAACTGCTTATCCCATTGAAATGTAATGCCATAGGTCTCTTGTTTGCTGGTATTTTTGTTAATTAGTGCATTTTCTGGCTGGATGCCTGCCACCCCAGGAATGCCCCCACTCGCAGCAGTGCCGCCAAATTTAGTTACACATGTTGAATCATAGAAATTCAAATTCTCAGTGCAATCTAAATACTCACGATAGCCTTCATTCACATCACCGTTATTGCCTTGACGTTTTGCATGACGGTACCAAGTTGTGAGGCTTAGTTTTTCTTCATTACTTAGTTTGTGCGTACCTGAAAAGCTAACTTGTTGTGACTTGTTTTCTGTAATGTCGTAGAAAGTGTAGCCCTGACGATAGTTAGTTGTGTACATATCGTGCGGCGCTAAACCGTTACCCTTTAGGTCACTGGTGCCACCCATTACTGAAACGTTCCAGCTTGTTTTTTCTGTGTCGCGACCAAACTTAATAAATGCATTGGTTAACTTACTATCTGACTTTTCTCTCCAACCATCTTCTTTGAAAGTGGTTGCTGCCGCATAGGCATGGTAACCATTACCTAGATTTCTACCTACGCCCACGTCAGCTCTTTGTCTACCAAAGCTACCTGCTGTTAATTCAACTTCGTTACCTTCGTGCGTTAGACCATTTTTTGTGGTCATCACTAGAGCACCAGATAAGGTGTTCATACCGTACATTGGGTTTGAACCAGGAATCATCGTGATTGTTGAAATAGCTGACTCTGGCAACATATCCCAACTAATTACATCACCAAAGGCTTCATTAATGCGCACACCATCTAAATAAGCAGAAATACCTTGTGCAGATCCAAGCACTGATGACAAACGCTGACCACGGTAGTTAAGGTCTAACTGAAATGGATTGCCTTGGATTTCATTCAATGTAACGCTAGTGGCGCTTCTGCCTAGCAATTCTGAGAATGAGCTAGATTTTTGTGACTCAATATCGTTTTCTCTTAAAACCTGAATATTGCCTGGATATTGATTCAAAGGAATATTGAAACTTGCCACGGGCGATACGCCAACCACCTCAACAGTTGGTAATGTGCCAACCACATCATCCGCATGAGCTGTGGTCATGATGAGTTGAGCGCTAGCCAATGCAATTGGAGTTAATAAATAAGCTATTTTTTTATTTCTTTTTAGGGTTTGCATGATTCTTCTAAATGTGACAAATTTAATAAGCTTGAACGATAATTCTTGAGTAAATACAAAGAAATAGGAAAAGTTCCCAAAATGTCCTTGCTAGTGGTAATTACTGATGATCACCCCGTGGTTCGCTCTGGATACAAGCGCTTACTGTCCCTAGAAAGCGACATTGAGGTAATTGCCGAGTTTGATAATGGCGAGGATACCTATAACTGGTTTCAGGGTCACGTGGCTGATGTTTTGATTATGGATATCTCAATGCCTGGCGTAGGCGGACTAGAGACTCTCAAACGCCTCCGCGCAAAAAAAATTAATACAAAAATCATTATGTTGTCTATGCACGACAACGCAACCTTGATTCAACAAGCCTTAGATTTTGGTGCCAATGGTTTTTTGAGTAAAAGTAGCGAGCCTGATGAACTAATCAATGCCATCAGCTATGTCATGAATGATGAAGTTGTCATCAGCAAAGATTTACAGGGTTTACTTGCAGCAAATGATGGCGCCCCACATGAGCAATTGAGTGCGCGAGAATTCGGCATTCTTCTAAAGTTAGCTGAAGGTGTGAGCGCCAAAGATATTGCAGCCCAGTTTCATTTAAGCCCCAAAACTGTGTACAACTACCAAACTCAAATTTACAAAAAGTTAAATATTGAGAATGGCGCACAACTTACTCAGTACGCTATACAAAACAAGTTACTAAAGAGTAATTAATTCATCATGAGGCTAAACCAATACATCAGAAAACGCTTAGCTGGTTTAGCCCTTTCCTTGTTGAGTATTTTTTTATTCATTGCACTAGTGCAAGCAATAATTAGCATTCAGCGAGAGAGAAAAGGTACAGAGCAGTTACTACTACTCTCTCAAGAATTAGACCACTTAAAACAAGCTGGACTCAATGACTTTACGCCTCAACTCAATCAGTTAATTACTCTTAGTCAATCAGATGAATTTAGGCACATCAAGATTACTTTTAAAGATGCTAAAGGACAAATTATTGCTCAAAGCAATCCTGATAAATACATCACTATTGCAGGTAATTTGCTAGGTCGATTGATTGGAGTTTTTCATGAGGCCCCAACAGATGAACTAGTTTCCGCATCATGGGTCATTAAAGGCCCAGATAGAACTATTACTGTATACATCAGCCCAGATACAGCCAGCGAGCAAAACGAAGCTGCCACTGCATTATTTGGCTCATTTTTAATGTTGATTACTTTAACGGCTGCACTTTATATAGGCGTTAAGTTGACTTTGCAGCGCGCCCTAAATCCACTAAGAGCAGCTTTGAACCAATTACAGGACTTGGCTCACAATAAGTATGATGGCGTTTTAAAAGAATCCGATATTTCTGAAGTAAAAGCTGTCAATGATGCAATTAATGAGCTATCTCAATCACTCATAGATCTCGAGAAC
The DNA here is from genome assembly GCA_023254115.1 of Polynucleobacter sp. Taxonomy (GTDB): domain Bacteria; phylum Pseudomonadota; class Gammaproteobacteria; order Burkholderiales; family Burkholderiaceae; genus Polynucleobacter. The sequence goes on along the minus strand of JALQYK010000108.1, from coordinate 1,064 downwards.
TCTAGGCAAATGCTGAGTGCCAAGTTAATCAGCTCTCAAGAAGATGAGAGGGCAAGAATCTCTCGAGACCTACATGACGAATTAGGTCAAAAAATTGCTGTTATTCGTTACAACACGAGTTACCTACAAAAAACGCTAAGCGACACCAATACTGAGAATGGTAACCAAGCTATCAATGACATCGCTTTAGCTACAAAAGACATTGATCAAGAATTAAAAAAAATATTAAAAGAGCTTAGACCTCAAGAACATTTGTTAAATATTGATAACAGTTCTTTAAGAAATTTACTACTCAATTTAATCAATGGTTGGCAATCAACAACTGGTAAACATTGCCAATTCAATTATTCAATTGAGTTAGGTGATATTAATTTTTCGCAAAACATTGCTTTAACAGTTTTTAGAATCACACAAGAGGCACTCACCAACATCGCCAAACACGCCAATGCCAACGATGTAACTATTGATATACATGTTGATACTGCATACATTTACTGGTCTGTTACCGATAATGGTGTAGGCATACCCGACTGGAGCCAAAGCACGCAACAGCGTGGCAATGGTCTAGCTGGTTTACAAGAGCGTCTATGGTCAATTGGTGGCGAGTTAACCATAACGCCACAAGTTGAACATGGTGGTTTTAGCTTGTCTGCAAAAATTCCGCTTACTAACGCCAATTAACCAAATTGTGCGAAGATAAATGATGTTTGCAATTTGGTGTGATTTATTTAGCTTTCTAAAGATTTGCAGCTTCTTAAAAGTAACTTTTAAGAAGCTGTTCATGTATGCATTTTTGCTATTTTTAATACTAAGCATCAGCACGTCTCTTACATATGCAACAGCAAATGAATCTGCCAACTTTCATGTAGAACGTGTTGGACAATATCAACACCCAAATAATTCTGGCGAGCGCAGAGTCTATGTTCTTCAAGAAACAAGGGGCTATTTACAAAAATTGGGGCAAGAGATTGGGGTGCGCTCTTTAGCAATAGTTGATGAATCGAGTTTTTTATTGGTGGATCCGGGGCCTGATGCTAGATATACAAGAGCACTTTTATCAACAC